>NZ_CP035492.1:3220000-3520000 GCF_004135365.1 Paenibacillus protaetiae
CCGACGGCTTGAATAAAATGTCCGGATCAATCCTGCTGTTGCCGATGTCGTGAAAAAGCCCCGCCATAGCAATCTGCATCCAATCCTTTTGCGGCAGCCCTACCCATTGTGCAATCAAATAAGAGGTTAAAGCGCATGCTGCACTGCTGTGATACATATATTCCGGCTGCTTAAAGCTCCGCGGCGCAAATGTAAGAGGGTTGTAGCTCCCGATATGGCGCAAAACCTTCTCCAGCTGCTGACGCAGCTCCAACACCGGTATTTCACCAGCGGCTGCCGATTTGAACGTCTTTTTCAGGAGCTCGACCAAGCGTTCGTATTCATCATCAAATGGGATTGGAGCAGCGGGGGCCTTGATCAGGCCAGCATTCTGCTCCTGAATCTCATCGCTGCCGTCTTGATTGGGCGGCATCGTCCGATTACGGTCGTCGCTAATTGAAACTTGCTGCACCATAAATGCCTTCAAGATTTCAATTTCACGCCCTTGAATCACTTTGCCTTTATGAAACAGAGTGCTGCCAAGCGGAGTGAGTACATCTCCCGCAAGCTTATCACCTAACTTAAGTTGTGATACTGCCACTACGCTCACAATGATTCCCGCTCCTCTTATGTCAGATTTGAATAATCGGCTTCACTATTCCAAATCAGTTGGTCCCGCAGCCCCTTCGTCGTTCTCGTCATCCTGCAGGTCCGAATCCTCATTGCGCGCAACACGGGTCACCGTCGCTACGGAATCGTCATCACGCGTATTGATCAGCTTCACGCCTTGCGTGTTGCGTCCCATCGTCGAGATGCCCTCCATACTGGTCCGGATCATCGTACCTGAGGCTGTCATGATCATCAGGTCCTCTTCGTTCTCAACCACTTTAAGGCTGACGACAGGGCCATTCTTATCTGTGATGTTCAATGTCTTGATCCCTTTGCCGCCACGGCTTTGCACCCGGTATTCGGATATCGGCGTACGTTTGCCGTAACCTTTCGAAGTTACGATAAGCACGTCATTGTCCGGATCGACAATATCCATATCGATAACGATATCGCCTTCTTCGAGCTGAATGCCCTTCACCCCGGTTGCAGGGCGTCCCATCGTACGGACATCCGTCTCCGGGAAGCGGATTGACATGCCTTGGGCCGTACCCATAATAATTTCCTTTGTGCCGTCGGTAAGTTTAACGCCAATCAGATCATCATCTTCGCGCAGCGAAATCGCAATAAGGCCCACCTTGCGAATGTTGCTGTAATCGTCCAGAGGAGTTTTCTTCACGACGCCCTGACGGGTTGCAAAGAACAAAAATTTATCAGGGTCAAGCGACTCAACCGGTATGACAGCGTGAATCGTCTCGCCTTGTTCAATTTGGATCAAGTTAATAATCGGCGTTCCCCGTGCAGTACGGCTAAGATCCGGAATCTCATAAGCTTTCAGCTTGTAGACCTTGCCTTTATTCGTAAAGAACAGCAGGTTGTGGTGCGTATTGGAAACAAACAGATGCTCGACAAAATCATCATCCTTTGTATCCATGCCTACCACACCTTTGCCCCCGCGCTTCTGGCTGCGGTACGTCGAGACCGGCAGGCGTTTAATATAACCGGTATGGGTGATGGAGATAAACACATCCTCGCGCGGGATCAGGTCTTCATCCAAAATTTCTTCGTCGCTCAGCGTAATTTCCGTGCGGCGTTCATCGTTGAATTTTTCCTTAATCTCATTGAGCTCGGTGCTGATAATATCCAGAACAAGCTGCTCGTCGGCCAGAATGGCTTTATATTCGGCAATTTTACGCAGCAGTTCCGCATATTCCGCCTCGATTTTCTCGCGTTCCAGACCGGTCAGGCGCTGGAGGCGCATATCGAGAATCGCTTGCGATTGATCGTAGCTGAGCGAGAAGCGCTCCATCAATCCTTCTCTAGCTATATCGGTCGTTTGTGAAGAACGGATAAGCGCAATTACTTCATCCAGATGGTCAAGCGCAATTCGCAAGCCTTCCAGAATGTGGGCGCGTGCTTCCGCTTTTCTCAGATCAAACTCCGTGCGGCGGCGTATAACTTCGATCTGATGCTGCAAATAATGGTATAAAATGTCGCGCAGGTTCAATATTCTCGGCTGGCCGTCCACAAGGGCAAGCATGTTGATACCGAAGTTGAACTGCATTTGCGTTTGTTTGTACAGGTTGTTTAACACGACGCTTGGATTAACGTCACGGCGCAGCTCGATGACAACACGCATGCCGTTACGGTCCGATTCATCACGCAGATCGGTAATGCCGTCGATCTTTTTCTCGCGGACAAGCTCGGCGATTTTCTCCACCAGGCGTGCTTTGATCACCTGATACGGCAGCTCGTGAACGATAATGCGGGCTTTGCCGCCGTTCTCTTCGATTTCGGCGCGGGCGCGCATCGTTACCGTGCCGCGTCCGGTCAAATATGCCTGGCGGATGCCATGGCGGCCAAGCACCAGACCTGCGGTCGGGAAGTCAGGGCCTTTCACATACTCCATCAGCTCAACCGGCGTAATGTCCGGGTTGGCAATAAGCGCCTGCACCCCATCAATGACTTCACCAAGGTTATGCGGAGGAATATTAGTCGCCATACCAACCGCAATACCGGTTACCCCGTTAACAAGCAGATTCGGAAAACGGGCAGGCAAAACGGCCGGTTCTTTCTCCTCGCCATCATAGTTCGGGACAAAATCAACCGTATCTTTATTCAAATCCCGCATCATTTCCATCGCGATTTTCGTTAAACGGGATTCCGTATAACGCATCGCAGCTGCGCCGTCGCCGTCGATCGAACCAAAGTTGCCGTGTCCGTCGACCAGCATGTAACGCATGGAGAAATCTTGCGCCAAACGAACCATCGTCTCATAAACGGCTGCATCGCCGTGCGGGTGATACTTACCGATTACGTCGCCTACGATTCTCGCAGATTTCTTATAAGGCTTGTCCGGCGACATGCCAAGCTCCGACATCGAATATAAAATACGCCGGTGCACCGGCTTCAGCCCGTCCCTCACATCGGGAAGCGCGCGGCTTACGATAATACTCATTGCGTAATCCATAAAGGAATCACGCATTTCCGTACTAATATCACGGTCTATAATTTGCGAATTTCGCTGGTCTTCCGCCATGTTATACCTCCCTGACGTATCTATCGCCACATGCTCGGTTGGCAGTTATGCCGATGGCGAACATGAATACCCATTATATTACTTTCACAAAAAGGGATTCGTTAAACGTTCCCCCGCCGTTCTGCTGGCCCGGTTACCCGGACGGCAGAAACATTATTTTCTAAAAACAGGAAAATAGCCGATTATCTCTTTCCTTTGTTTAAAAGGTGCATAAGATAAACAGACCCAACTTTCATTATACCACTCATTCCAAAGTCTGTCTCCTTCATGCTTGATATACCGCCTGTCCAGGTTAACGATCGAAAGGAGATTTACGAGTGGCCATTCAACGCGTCCAAAGCAAATGGGCAAAAACAAAAGTGCTGCTTCAATCGGAGCAGTTGCGTGAATACATGCCGCTGACAAAACGATTAGAACCCGAAACGCTTCGCTCCATGCTCGATAAATACGGCATGGTGTATGTGAAGCCGGTAAACGGCACATTTGGCCATGGCGTCATTCGCGTGGAGCATCATCCCGGCGGCGGCGCACGTTCGTACACGTTCCAGGAGGGAACGTCTCTCGCATCGTGCGGCTCGTATGAAGAGCTGCACCGCCGGCTGCTGGCCAAAATCAAACGCCGGCCTTACCTGGTCCAGCAAGGAATCGAGCTTCTGCGCCATCAGAACCGAAGGTTCGACATCCGCGCCATGGTGCAAAAAAACGGCCCACACTGGGAAACAACCGGCCTGATCGGACGGCTGGCGCATCCCAAGCGGATCGTTACTAACTATCACAGCGGCGGAACGCCGATGGATTTGTCCATGCTGATGATCGGGCATCTGCAGGGCAATGAGCTGCACGAATTTGAAGAGAAATTGAGGCGGCTGGGTGTAGCCATTGCCAATCAGCTGCAGACCGCCTATCCCGGGCTAAAAGAGATTGGCGTCGATATAGCCGTGGATACGAAAATGCATCCCTGGATACTCGAGGTCAATACACTGCCGGACCCGTTTATTTTCCGCAAACTGAAAGATAAGCGCGTATTCCCGAAAATTTATCGCTATGCCGTCGCTTACGGCCGGTTTAGAAAACGGTCCAAATAAGCCGATCCGCCACGCTCTGCATTCCCCCGCAGGATACAAAAAAAAGCCGCTCTATCAAGAACGTGAACGACTGCCCTTTAAAGGCCCGCCGTTCACGAAGTAGAGACGGCTTTTTATTTTGAATTATCCCGCCGTTAAATATCGAGATTTTTTACGTTTTTCGCATATTGGTTAATGAACTCGCGGCGCGGTTCGACGTTATCCCCCATCAGGGTATCGAACAGGCCGTCCGCTTCCATCGCATCGTCAATCGTAACCTGCAGCATGGTGCGGCTCTCCGGATCCATCGTCGTTTCCCACAGCTGGGTCGGATTCATCTCGCCAAGGCCTTTATAACGCTGTACATTGACTTTCGCGCCTTCGCCGAACTCGGCGATAATGTCGTCCCGCTCTTTTTCCGACTGGGCATAACGGATCGTCTTGTTGCGCTCGATCTTGTAAAGCGGCGGCTGAGCGATATAAATATATCCCGCCTCGACAATCTTCCGCATATACCGATAGAAAAACGTGAGCAAAAGCGTGCGAATATGAGCGCCGTCGACATCGGCATCGGTCATAATGACGATTTTGTGGTAACGGGCTTTCGCCAGGTCGAAATCGTCGCTAATGCCGGTGCCAAGTGCCGTAATGATGGCACGAATCTCCGCATTGGACAAAATGCGGTCGAGGCGCGCTTTTTCAACGTTCAAAATTTTACCGCGCAGCGGCAAAATCGCCTGGAAGTGGCGGTCGCGGCCCTGCTTCGCCGATCCGCCTGCGGAGTCGCCTTCGACGATATACAGCTCGCTGATCGACGCGTCCTTGGAAGAGCAGTCTGCCAGCTTGCCCGGCAAGGAGCTGACTTCCAGCGCGCTTTTGCGGCGCGTCAGCTCGCGCGCTTTGCGTGCCGCTTCGCGGGCTCTGGAAGCAGACAAGCCCTTCTCGAGAATTTTTTTCGAAGTGGACGGGTTTTCCTCTAGAAACTCCTGCAGCTTTTCTGCAAAAAACGACTCGACGATACCGCGCACTTCACTGTTGCCAAGCTTTGTTTTCGTCTGGCCTTCGAATTGCGGCTCCGGAATTTTAACGGAAATGATCGCCGTCAGCCCTTCGCGCACGTCGTCGCCGGTCAGATTGGAGTTGCTGTCTTTAATCACGCCTGTTTTGCGGGCGTAATCATTGATAATCCGCGTCAGCGCGCTCTTGAAGCCCGATTCATGCGTACCGCCTTCATGCGTATGAATGTTGTTCGCAAAGGAATAAATATTCTCGCTGTAGCTGTCGTTGTACTGCAGCGCAACTTCAACTTGAATATTATCTTTGGTTCCTTCGACATAAATCGGCGTTTCATGCAGCGCTTCGCGGTTGCGGTTCAAATGCTCGACAAACTCGATAATGCCGCCGTCATATTTGAATGTGTTCGATACGCCCGAGCGCTCGTCGGTAAGCACCAGCTCGATCCCTTTGTTCAGGAACGCAAGCTCGCGGACACGGGACTGCAGCACGTCATATTCGAACACAGTTGTATCCGTAAAAATTTCCGGATCGGGATGGAACGTCGTTATAGTCCCCGTCTCTTCCGTATCGCCAATAACTTGAATGTCGCTCAGCGGCGTGCCGCGATGATATTCTTGCTGGTAAATATGGCCGTCGCGTTTGACGTTCACGACAACCTTCTCCGAAAGAGCGTTAACGACAGAAATGCCGACGCCGTGCAAACCGCCCGATACTTTATATCCTTCGCCGCCGAACTTGCCGCCTGCATGCAGAACCGTCATAACGACTTCCAGCGTCGATTTTTTCAGCTTCGGATGTTCCCCGACCGGGATCCCCGGCCGTTATCGATAACCGTGATGCTGTTATCTTCATGAATTTTGATCTGGATTTTGTTGCAATAGCCTGCCAGCGCTTCGTCAATACTATTGTCGACAACCTCCCATACAAGATGGTGAAGGCCTTTGGCGCTGGTCGAGCCAATATACATCCCTGGCCGCTTGCGTACAGCTTCCAGCCCCTCAAGTACCTGTATCTGGCTCTCGTCATACGTATTTTGATTCAAAGACATGCCTGCTCACTGCTCCTCTCATACCTGATCCCAAATCTCTATCCATTAGCCGCAAAATGATTGGCTCTTTTTTTCAACGTAGAGGATGATATGGGAGAATAAAAAATTTTACTCTCGGTCACTACGATGGACTTCGGATCCTCTTCCCCGATCATCTCCACCGTCTTCCGTTTGCGGGACTCCGCAACAAACTGCTTGGAAAGCTTGGAGGATTGCTCAATGGAAATATCAAAGATGGCTACAAGCTCGGAAGCCCGAATTATTTTTTCTCCGCCTAAATGAATATACAATGAATTCGCTCCTCCCGGCCTTCCTAACGTGTCACTTGGCCTTCCCGCACATGATAAATACCGGCATCATGAAGCTTGGCAATATTGACGCTTTCGATTCCGGTTGTTGTTATAAACGTTTGCACTTTGCTTTGAAAAGTTTCGATAAGCTGCGTCTGGCGGTGCTGGTCCAGCTCTGACAGCACATCGTCCAGCAGCAAGAGCGGATATTCGCCGATCTCTTCCCGAATCAGCTCAATTTCCGCCAGTTTCAGCGACAAGGCCGTCGTGCGCTGCTGCCCTTGCGAGCCGTAAACATGCGCTTCCTTGCCGTTTATATAAAAAGCAAGATCATCCCGATGAGGCCCGGCAAGCGTCATTCCCCTGCGAACCTCCTGATCTTTCACCTGTGATAACTTTAACATAAATTGTTCAAATAAAACAGTTTCATCTTCCGAGGAGCCTGCGTCAAACGATGGCCGGTACTCAATGACAAGCTGCTCCAGGCCTGCTGTTATGCCGCTATGAATTTGCTCTGCCCAGCCTTGCAGTTTATGAATAAAGTGTTTCCTTTTTTTCATAATTTTAACACCATGCTCCGCAAGCTGCATATTCCATACATCCATCATCGCCTGCTGGAAGCTGCCGCTGCCGGCTGTCTTTAAATAATTGTTACGCTGGACAAGCACTTTGGCGTATTGCTGAAGCGTATGCAAATAACCGGGCTGCACCTGACCGATCTCCATGTCGAGAAACCGTCTCCGCACGCCCGGTGTGCCTTTCACTATTTCCAAATCTTCCGGCGCAAACATGACCACATTAAGCGATCCGACAAAATCACTCAGCTTGCGCTGCTCGAGGCCGTTAATTTTGGCTCGTTTGCCCTGTGTGGACAAAGATAAATCCAGCTTCACCGCGCCGTACCGCTTATCGACTTCGCCGTGGATCCGCGCCGCATCGGCCTGCCAGCCGATCAGCTCCTTGTCCTTGGAGGTGCGATGCGATTTGGTGAGGGCCAGCACAAAGATGGATTCCAGCAAATTCGTTTTCCCTTGTGCATTAGGCCCAACAAACAAATTCACTTGATTGTCCGTCTGCAGCTCCAGCTGGCTGTAGTTCCGGTAGTTTTGCAGATGGATTTGTTTTAAAAACACGATAGGCCCTCCCGGTTGCCGGGCATATTCACGTCCTGGTGACCGTAAATACGCCGCAGCCTTCAACTTCTATCCGATCTCCTGCATACAGCTTTCTGCCGCGCCGGTTATCCGGCTCTCCGTTAATAAGAACCTCATTCTCCTGCAAAAAAAACTTCGCATGCCCGCCGGTTTGAATGCAGTCAGCCAGCTTCAAAAACTGGCCGAGCTGAATGTATTCGGTGTGAATCTCGATTTGTTTCATCGGTATTCCCGTTCCTCTCTGCTTATCTTTGATCCGGCCGCTTAGCCGGTTGTCCGGTAAGGCAAAATGATATAGGTGCTGTGCTCGTAGTCGGTTGGTTTAATGACAATCGGGCTCATTGCGCCGTTAAAGCCGATCAAAATTTGCTCGCTGTCGATAACCTTCAGCACATCCAGCATATATTTGGAGTTAAACGCGATACGCAGCGGATCGCCGGACATCCGGCCTACTTCCAGCTGCTCGGTAACGCGGCCCAGTTCGGTAGAGCTTGACGATATTTCAATTGATTGGTCGTCTTGCGTCACAATGCGGACGATATTGGTTTTTTCCTCGCGGCTCATCAAATAAGCGCGGTCGATTGCGTCGGTTAATTTTTTCGTATCCAGCACGAGTTCTGTTTTGTACACCTGCGGAATAATTTTGGAAGTATCCGGGTAAGTGCCGTCCAGTACGCGGGAATAGAACAAAATATTGTCGATTTTGAACAGAACTTGATTGTCCGCTACGACAATATCGACAGGCGTATTATGTTCCGGCACCAGCTTCGACAGCTCGACCAGCGTTTTGGCCGCGATGACGACATTATGGAAACGGGTATCTTCCGGCGCTTCCACGGTGGCGAAACGGCTGGCCAAGCGGTGGCGGTCGGTGGCTACAAATTTCAATTCCCCGTTTTGGAGCGTCCAAAGCACACCTGTCAAAATAGCCATTTGTTCATTGGCGGAAGCGGCCAGCACTGTCTGACGGATCATCGCTTTCAGCAAATCGCCCGGAATCGGGAACGATTCATTCTCATCAATGGAAGGCAGAACCGGAAATTCCTCCGGGTCCAGACCAACCATCTGAATATCGGTCGAGCCGGAACGGATCTGCGTCTGGAACTGGGCGTTTACTTCGAATTCGACTTGGTCCGAAGGAAGCTTCTTCACGATTTCCACAAAAAACTTCGCCGGCAAAACGACGCTTCCCGGCTTGTCCACATGTGCATAAATATTTCCGTCTTGTTCTACTGGAATAAAGCTTTGAATAGATATATCGGTATCACTTGCTGTAAGCGTAATGCCCTGATGCGTCACTTCGATCTTGATGCCGCCGAGAATCGGAATGGTTGGTCTGGAGGACGCAGCTTTGGCTACATGCTGGATAGCTTCGTTCAGTTCATTTTTAGCTATTTTTAATTTCATGTGTTGAATTCACTCCTAAATTGAATGTAGGCCGAGGCACATGGCCTGTTTTCGGGAAAAAGGTCGGATTTTGAAAAGGCAGCGCAAGCTGCTTGTTTAGATGATGATTTATTTAAAAAAATAGTAGTAGTAGCAGTAGGGCACCTGAATATGTGGATAAGCCCCCAGAACGTTGATAAAGCAAGCCTATCCACATGTGCATAGCGTGTGCATAGGCTTGCTTGGTTGTTCATATGTTTTCACAGCTTGGCTTACGTATGATTCCGGACTTTTTCCGACAAGTTCTGCACGATCTTATAAAGTTCCGGATCTTGTTTCAGCTGCTGCGTAATTTTCTCATGCGCATGGATGACGGTTGTATGGTCGCGGCCGCCAAATGCTTCGCCGATTTTAGGCAGGGAATAATCCGTCAGCTCCCGGGATAAATACATGGCGATTTGGCGCGGAAAAGCGACGGCTTTCGTCCTTTTGCGCGCTTTAAACTCTTCCAGGCGAAGGCCGTAAAACTCGCCGACCTTTTGCTGAATATCCTGAATTGTAATCATTTTCGGGCGGCTGGTCGGGATAATATCTTTAAGCGCCTCTGCTGCCAAATGCGACGTAATATCTTCATTGATCAGCGAGGAGTAAGCGACCACCCGAATTAAAGCGCCTTCCAATTCACGGATGTTGGTATCAATCTGGCTTGCAATATAAATCATCGCTTCGTTTGGAATATCGAGGTTCTCCGCTTTTGCTTTTTTGCGCAAAATCGCAATCCGCGTCTCCAAATCCGGCGCTTGAATATCCGTGATAAGGCCCCATTCAAAGCGGGAACGCAGCCGTTCCTCCAGCGTCGGAATTTCCTTAGGCGTGCGGTCGCTGGAAATAACGATCTGTTTCCGTTCCTCATGCAGCGCATTAAAAGTATGGAAAAACTCTTCCTGGGTGCCGTCTTTGCCGGCGAGAAACTGGATGTCGTCAATGAGCAGCACGTCGATATTCCGGTATTTATTGCGGAAGCTTTCGCCGCGGTTATCCCGGATTGCATTAATGAATTCGTTCGTAAACTTCTCGGACGAAATATACATAATCTTGGTGCGCGGATTATGTTCCATAATGTAATGGCCGATCGCATGCATCAAGTGGGTTTTGCCGAGCCCTACGCCGCCGTATAGGAACAGCGGGTTGTACGCTTTGGCAGGCGCTTCCGCGACAGCCAGCGATGCGGCATGCGCAAAGCGGTTGTTCGCGCCGATGACAAACGTATCGAAAGTGTATTTCGGGTTAAGCATATTAGAGAAAGGCTCTTCCTGGACGGAAGGCAGCTCAACCGGCGGCGGAGCCTGAAGTACGGGTTCAGCCGTTCTTGCTTCTTCAATTGAAAAACGAACGTCCACCTGCCTGCCTAGAAATTCAAACAGGGTCGTTCGTATAAGTTTCGTATATCGGCCTTCCAGCCATTCCGCGGCAAATGTCGTCGGCGCGGTTACTTCCAGCAGCGATTCATTAATGAAGGAAGCTTTGGTCGCTTTAAACCAGGTATCAAAGCTTGGTTTGCTCAGCTTTGTCTGGATGATCGACAACACTTGCTGCCATATATCGTAATTATGGCTGTCCACAGACTGTCACTCCTATCCCAATACTAAAAAAAGCACTTTTATGTGAGAAATCATGTCGAAAAACATGGGTGTATACCGAAATCATCCACATTATGAAGTTCATGAACAGGATGAGTTATAAATAGGGGATAAGTTTGTTCACAATGTTATCCACAGGGTGTTGATAAAGCTGAGGTTAAATCGCTGTCATCCACATCTAAAACAAATTAATCATAGCAAAAGATCCCTTGTATTTCAACGAATTCGGCGATTTTATCCACAACGTCAATAGGTTGTGCATAGAAGTTATCTACAACACTAGATATTGTTTATATCTTGTTAAGTTTCGACAGGATTCGCACAATGGCCGGCTGAAATTGTGCACATGTTATTAGTTTGTGTCGATAAGGGGGCATTTCATTCAGTTGTCCACAATTTATGGCGAATGGATGCCCGGCATTGACTTTTAGGCACTAACATGGTTTAATTGAAAAAGCTTTTTTTCTCCGGTAACGGTACGTCCTCCTTTCGTGGGACGAGTTCGTTTCTGAAGGAGGAGCATGATATAGGGGAGGTGCATTACGAATGAGACCTACATTTAAACCAAATGTAAGCAAACGCAAAAAAGTCCATGGTTTCCGCAAACGGATGAGCACGAAGAATGGACGCAAAGTTTTGGCGGCACGCCGTCAAAAAGGAAGAAAAGTTCTTAGCGCGTAAAGTTGAAGACCACGTCCGGTGGTCTTTTTTTTTACCTTGGAACAGACAGGCCGGCTGAGGAAGAGACGCCAAACGCCGGCTTGACGTTATAGATTAAAAAGGTAGCTACATATAAAAAAGATGGACAGCTGCCTGTTAAGCTGATGTGTAATCGGCAATACTGGCTGACAGGATGGAAAGAGCGGTGAGTGAAGCGTGCATCGGAAATTGCGTTTGAAAAACCGCAATGATTTCAATCGGGTATACCGTGCCGGCAAATCGTTTGCGAACGGCCAATTTGTTGTGTACTGGTCCAGGCAGAGGATTGCTGATCCTTTCCGGCTTGGCGTATCCGCCAGCAAAAAAATCGGCAATGCGGTTGTCCGCAACCGGATGAGGCGTGTCGTGAAGGAAATTGTCCGGTTAAACAGGGACCGGATCGTCCCAAACATCGATTTTATATTAATAGTAAGAAAACCTGCTGTAGAGATGCAGACCAAGGATTTGGAACGGAGTGTGCTTCATGTGCTGAAGCGGGCCGGCCTGCTGAAAAACACGGTTCCTCCAAAAGCTGCAAAGCCGGTGCCGAAGCCCGATTAAAGGCTGTGGACAATTGTTTCTTATCCCAGGTTTATGGTATAGTTAGGATTGGTATGTAATGGCTCTCAGAGAGGAGTTTTGGCGTGTTTTTTCGTAAGAATTGGAATCGAAAATGGCTTGTTGTTTTAGGTTTGACCGCCATGATGGTCCTGCTTGCAGGCTGCGGCTCGTCCGTTAACCAGACGACAAGCACCGAAGATTTGCAGCACGGCAATTGGTGGGAAAAGTACGTTGTTTATTATTTTGCAGTAACGCTGGACAAGTTCGCCGAGTGGATGGACGGCCAGTATGGCCTCGCGATTTTGCTTATGGTTATTATCGTAAGGACGATTATTTTGCCGCTTACGATCAAGCAATATAAGAGCTCGAAAGCAATGCAGGCGCTGCAGCCTGAAATTAAGCAGATTCGGGAAAAATATAAAGACAGTCCGCAAAAGATGCAGGAAGAAATGATGAAGCTGTATCAGGCGAACCAGGTCAACCCGATGGCGGGCTGTTTGCCGATGATTGTCCAAATGCCGGTGTATATCGCGCTCTATAACTCGATTTACCGGAATCCGGATATTCGCGAGCATGCGTTTTTGTGGCTGAAGCTTGGGGAGAAGGACCCGTATTATATTTTGCCGGTTATCGCAGCGATTACGACCTTCGTTCAATCGAAAATGATGCAAAAAACGCAGGTACAGCCAATGCCGGGCATGGGCGCGATGCTCATGATTATGCCGGTCATGATTTTTGTCATGGCGATCAATTTCCCTGCCGCATTGCCTTTGTACTGGATTTACAGTAACGGTTACACGATTGTCCAAAACTACTTCCTTTACATTTTCCCTAACCGGAAAAATAAGAACGACAATCAAGGCAGCTCGAACGGTTCGGGCGGCAACAAAAATGCGGGTGCCGGCAAAGCAAAAGGCGCCGGCGGCAGCAAAGCGAATAACAAAGGTAACAGCAATAAAAGTAACAGCGGCAAGAAAGGCAAGGAGGCCCCTGCGAAATGAAGAAAATCGTTGCATCAGGCAAAACGATAGACGATGCTGTCCGCCAAGGTTTAATGGAATGGAACGTAACGGAGAACCGTGTAAAGGTAGCGGTTTTGGAACAGCCTTCGAAAGGGTTTTTAGGGCTTATTGGCGTAAAGCCTGCGAAAGTTGAGATGGAACTGATCCCGGATCCGATCGAGGAAGCCGAACAGTTTCTCCGTGAAGTGGCAAGTACAATGGGGCTGCAGGTTGAAGTGCAGCATAAGCAAACGAGAGAAGGCAATTACTTATCGTTATCCGGCAGCGGCGATATGGGCATGCTGATTGGCAGACGTGGTCAAACGCTTGATTCTTTGCAGTACTTGGTTAATATTGTTGCCAACCGTTATTCGGACAGCCATTTGCGTATCGTGCTTGATGCAGAAGATTTTCGCGAACGGCGGCGCAAGACGCTGGAGGACATGTCCGACCGTCTAGCAGGCAAAGTCATTCGTACGCAGCAAGAGGTTGTGCTGGAGCCTATGCCGGCGCAAGAGAGAAAAGTGATCCATTCGCAGCTGCAAAACCATCCGAAGGTGAAAACCTACAGCCAAGGGGACGAGCCGAATCGGCGTGTCGTCATTTCACCCAGGTAACGGCAGCATTGGAGCGGGAGGATAAAGATATAGACGCAGCAATGGCTCAATAGTCATTGCTGTTTTTCAATTTAGCGAGGTGGTTTGCTCCATGATTAACGACACAATAGCAGCCATTGCGACAGCAATCGGGGAAGGCGGCATCGCCATTATCCGCGTGAGCGGCCCTGAAGCGATAGAAGGAGTAGGGCGGATTTTTCGCTCGAAAACGGCATTGCAGGATGCGGAGTCGCATACGGTGCATTACGGGAATATTATCGATCCGGCAACGGGCGATTCCATAGAGGAAGTTATCGTGACGCTGATGCGAGGACCTCGGTCCTTTACAGCGGAGGATGTTGTTGAAATCAATACGCACGGCGGCGTTATTGCAGTGAAAAAGGTTCTTGATGCGGTGCTGCTGCAGAAAGATATCCGGATTGCGGAGCCGGGCGAATTTACGAAACGCGCCTTTCTGAACGGGCGTATTGATTTGATGCAGGCGGAGGCGGTTATTGACCTCATCCGCTCGAAATCGGACCGTGCTTTTTCCGTGGCAAGGAAGCAGGCGGAAGGAATATTGTCGAAGCGCATTCAAGCGCTGCGGCAAACGGTCATTGAGCTGCTCGCTCATATCGAGGTCAATATTGATTATCCGGAGCATGATGTGGCTGAAATGACCGCGGCATATATCCGGGAGCAATGCGGCAGTGCGCTGGAAGAGATCGGACGGCTGCTAAAAACGGCGAATGAAGGTAAAATATTAAGAGAAGGCATTATGACGGCCATTGTCGGAAGGCCCAATGTCGGCAAATCTTCGCTGATGAACGTGCTTACCCAGGAAAACAAAGCGATTGTGACCGATATCCCGGGCACGACTCGCGATGTCATTGAAGAATACGTTTCATTGAACGGCATTCCGCTTCGTTTGATGGATACGGCCGGCATTCGGGAAACAACCGATGTGGTGGAGAAAATCGGCGTGGAGCGTTCGCGTTCCGCACTGGAGGATGCCGATCTTGTATTGCTGGTGCTAAATAATCATGAGACGCTGCATGAAGATGACCGCAAACTGATGGAGCTTGTGGAAGGGCGGCCGGTCATTGTTATCATTAACAAAACCGACTTGCCGAATAAGCTGGATATCGGTGAAGTGGAAAGCCGGTTTGGCAGCGAAGCGGTTATCCGGATGTCCGTCGTTGCCGAGCAGGGAATGGATCAGCTGGAAAAAGCGATCAGCCGCATGTTTTTTGAAGGCGAGCTGGATTCCGGCGATTTAACTTATGTGAGCAATGTACGCCATATATCGCTGCTTAAGCAGGCGCGGCAATCGCTGCTGGATGCAGTGGAAGCGTCGGATATCGGCATTCCGATTGATGTCATTCAAATTGATGTCCGAACGGCATGGGAATCGCTTGGCGAAATATTGGGCGATACGGCCGGCGACTCGCTTATCGACCAAATCTTTTCCCAGTTCTGTTTGGGAAAATAAGTTTTACAATAGTGCAGTAACGAATTTAATTATAAATAATGGAATTTATGTTAAACAGTGGATTAAACGCTGTGCGGCTATAGGGAGGGATATGAATAATGGGATATGAAGCGGGTCAATATGACGTTATTGTTGTAGGCGCAGGCCATGCCGGGGTAGAAGCGGCGCTGGCTGCAGCGCGGATGGGATGCGAGACGCTGCTTGTGACGATTAACTTGGATATGGTGGCGTTTATGCCGTGCAATCCGTCTATTGGCGGACCGGCCAAAGGCCATGTTGTGCGTGAAATTGATGCGCTGGGCGGCGAGATGGGCCGCAACATCGATAAAACGTTTATTCAAATGCGGATGTTGAATACCGGGAAAGGGCCGGCCGTTCATGCGCTGCGTGCACAAGCGGACAAATTTTCGTATCAGCATCAAATGAAGAAGACGATTGAGGAAACGGAACATTTGACGCTGCGCCAGGCGATGATTGAAGAGCTGGTTGTGGAGGATGGCGTATGCAAAGGCGTTGTAACCCAAACCGGCGCTATTTACAGCGCGAAAGCGGTCGTAGTCACAACCGGCACTTATTTGCGCGGTAAAATTATTATGGGCGAACTGATGTATTCAAGCGGCCCTAATAACCAGCAACCGTCTTTGAAGCTTGCTGAAAACTTGAAGGAGCTGGGCCTCAAGCTGGTCCGCTTCAAAACGGGCACGCCTCCGCGTGTTCATAAGGATACGATTGATTTTTCGAAAACGGAAATTCAGCCGGGCGATGAGCAGCCGAAGTTTTTCTCCTATGAGACGAAGTCTTCGGATAATGAGCAGCTGCCTTGCTGGCTGACGTATACGTCGGAGCAAACGCATCAAATTATTAATGACAACCTGCATCGCGCTCCGATGTTCTCGGGTGTGATTGAAGGAACGGGGCCGCGGTATTGCCCGTCGATTGAGGATAAAATCGTTCGTTTTGCCGATAAGCCAAAACACCAAATTTTCTTGGAGCCGGAAGGCAAACATACGTCCGAATATTATGTCCAAGGGCTTTCGACCAGTATGCCGGAAGACGTGCAGCTGCAAATTTTAAGGTCAATTCCGGGCCTTGAAAAAGTGGAAATGATGCGTAACGGTTATGCGATTGAATACGATGCGGTGGTGCCCACTCAGCTGTGGCCGTCGCTGGAGACCAAAGTGATTACCGGTTTGTTTACGGCAGGCCAAATTAACGGCACATCCGGTTATGAAGAAGCAGCTGGTCAAGGCATTATGGCTGGCATTAACGCAGCCCGTAAAGTGCAGGGGAAAGAACCGGTGATCATTTCGCGTTCGCAAGGTTATATCGGCGTGATGATCGACGATCTGGTGACGAAGGGAACAAACGACCCTTACCGTCTGCTCACTTCCCGTGCTGAATATCGTTTGCTGCTCCGTCACGATAACGCGGATCTCCGCTTAACGCCGCTTGGCCATGAAATCGGCCTCATTTCGGAAGAGCGGTACCAGTCATTTTTGGCGAAAAAGCAGCTTGTAGCGGATGAGATCGAACGTCTGCGCACAGTAAAAATCCGTCCAGAGGAAGCGGCGGAGATGCTGACGGCTGCAGGATCGGCTCCGATTGCGAATACGACGGACGCGTTGACGCTGCTTCGCCGCCCGGAGGTTTCGTATGCAATGCTGGAGCAAATTGCGCCATCGCCTTTGGAACTGACGGAAGAAATGAAAGAACAGGCTGAAATTCAAATCAAATACGCCGGTTATATTGAGAAACAGCTTCTTCAAGTAGAGCGGCTGAACAAAATGGAAAAGAAAAAGATACCGGATAATATCGTATATGAAGAAATTAATGGCCTAGCTTCGGAAGCGAAGCAAAAACTTAGCGTTGTCCGGCCGTTAACGCTGGGGCAAGCATCACGTGTCGGAGGTGTAACGCCAGCTGATATTTCGATTTTGCTCGTTTATTTGGAGCATTACAATCGGGTAACGGCGGCTAGAGCATAGATGGAACAACATTTTCAATTTCAACAGCAGCTGGAGCAAAAGGGGATTTCACTGAGCCCGGTGCAGCTCCAGCAATTTGAACATTATTATGAACTGCTTGTCGAGTGGAACGAGAAAATGAATTTGACAGGCATTACGGAACGAAATGCCGTTTATGAAAAACATTTTTACGATTCGGTTTCCCTTTCGTTTTTTGTAGAGATGCAAAGCGTCAACAAGCTGGCGGATATCGGCTCGGGGGCAGGTTTTCCGAGCGTTCCGCTTAAAATTTTATTCCCGCATCTGGAAATTACTATTGTGGACTCGTTGAACAAACGAATTCAGTTTCTAAGGATGTTAGCCGAGCAGCTTGGTCTTGACCGGGTCAATTGCGTACATGGCAGAGCTGAAGATATTGCCAGGCTGCCGGAACACCGGGACCGTTATGATCTTGTCACAGCAAGAGCGGTAGCACGATTAAATGTATTGAACGAATTTTGCTTGCCTTTCGTGAAAGTAGGGGGCACCTTTGCTGCTATGAAAGGCGCTAAAAGCGAAGAAGAGGTACAGGAGTCAGCAGCGAGTTTGAAAGCTTTAAGAGGAAAGCTGTTGTCTCAGCATGAATTTGTTTTGCCGCATGAGCAAAGCGAGCGCCATATTGTTCTCATTTCGAAGGTGGATCATACCCCTCGATTATATCCGAGAAAAGCGGGTACGCCTTTAAAGCAGCCGATTGTTTAAAAATAGCTGAACATCAATGACGTTTGACAATAATGTTCCACGTGGAACATTATTGTCACTTTTTTGTGCGGCTTGGCACACTGTCTAGCAGGAAAATTGTGCTTGCTAGTCGAAATAATAGAGTGAAAGATTTGCGTACTCGTCGGTCATTTGTTGATGGAGTTATAAGGCATACATAGAATCACATCTTTGAAGTATCATGCTTCGGATACAAGTGGGGAGCATGAGCTTCTGGGTCGGGTGGTATATAGGTTATGAAAGAGCAATTTTCACGATTGTTTGGTTTGTCCGATTCGCGAAGCAGCGCGGATGAGGTGCGTCAAATTCCGGTTAATGAAATTGATTCAAGTCCATTTCAGCCGCGTACTGTATTTGATGACGAGCGGATTGATGAGCTTTGTCAAACGATTAAGACACATGGCGTCATCCAGCCGATTGTTGTTCGCATCCGTAATGGCCGCTACGAATTAATTGCAGGCGAGCGCCGGTGGCGTGCCGTCACAAAGCTTGGCATGGAGACGATTCCAGCCATTGTACGGGAGTTCAATGATTCACAGACGGCCTCCATTGCGCTGATAGAAAATTTACAGCGGGAAGGCTTGACGGCTATTGAAGAAGCGATTGCTTATCAGAAGCTGATTGAGCTGCACCAATTAACGCAGGAGAGTCTTGCTCAGCGTTTAGGCAAAAGCCAATCCACGATTGCCAATAAGCTGCGGCTGTTAGGGCTTGGAGAGACAGTGAGAAATGCGCTGATCGAACGTAAAATTACAGAGCGTCATGCGAGAGCATTGCTGAGCCTGGAAACGGAAGAACAGCAAAATAAATTACTGGAAGAGATTATTGCGAAAGAACTGAACGTCAAACAGACGGAAGCGCGGATCGCATTTTTGAAAGAGGCGGCTAAAGCGGCGAAGAAGCCGAAACGGTTTTCTTTTACGAAAGATACGAGACTTGCGATCAATACAATCAGGCAGTCGATAGACATGGTGGCCGGTTCCGGATTAAAAATAAAGACAAACGAGCAGGACTACGACGATCATTATGAGATCGTTATTCAAATCCCGAAACGTTAGATTATCTGTATATGCGATAAAAAATCATTTTATTGCTGGATTGTCATGATGCCGTCTTCCAATAGGGAGGCGGCGATGCCGTTTTTCTGGTACAATGCAATTATCGCATTCTTTTTCTAATAGAGAGAAAAGCTGCTATAACGAGCTGATGATAGAGCAGACTTGATTTACAGGATGAGGAGTCGCTGGGATCAGAAGCTGTTGGCTAGACCAAGATTGTTAACTACAGAGGTGAGCGGTTTGTCTAAAATAATTGCAATTGCAAATCAGAAAGGCGGCGTTGGCAAAACAACGACGTCCGTCAATCTTGGAGCCTGTCTCGCTTCGCTTGGCAAACGCGTATTGCTGGTGGATATTGACCCGCAAGGGAATACTACAAGCGGCATTGGCATTAATAAAGCGGATGTGGAAAATTGCATTTACGATGTGCTTATTAATGATGTGCATCCAAGAGATGCGATACAAAACACGGATATTGATAATTTGAAAGTAATTCCGGCAACAATTCAATTGGCCGGTGCCGAGATTGAGTTAGTATCGACGATTTCAAGAGAACTGCGGCTAAAAAAATCGCTGCATCAAGTAAAAGATCAATTTGATTATATTTTAATTGATTGTCCGCCATCGCTAGGTCTTCTTACCATTAACTCGCTTACGGCGGCCGATTCTGTCATTATTCCGATTCAATGCGAATATTACGCTTTGGAAGGGCTTAGCCAGCTTTTGAATACGGTTAGGCTTGTACAAAAGCATTTAAATACGTCGCTTCAAATTGAAGGCGTACTTCTTACGATGCTGGATGCCAGAACGAATCTGGGCATTCAAGTGATCGAGGAAGTGAAAAAGTATTTTCAAAGCAAGGTGTATCAGACGATCATTCCGCGTAATGTCCGCTTAAGCGAAGCGCCTTCCCATGGACAAGCGATTATTACTTATGATCCGAGATCTAAAGGAGCAGAAGTTTATTTAGAACTAGCGAAGGAAGTGATTATGTATGAGCAAGCGGCTAGGTAGAGGTCTCGACGCTCTTATTCCTTCGTTGGCGGTCAGCGAAGATGATAAAGTGGTGGAAATTCCGCTTTCCGAGCTGCGGCCTAATCCGTATCAGCCCCGGAAGCATTTTGAAGACAATTCCATTAAAGAGCTGGCAGAATCCATTAAGCAGCATGGCGTCATTCAGCCGATTATCGTTCGTACCGTTCTTAAAGGATATGAAATTATTGCCGGCGAACGCCGTTTCCGTGCTTCTCAGCTTATTGGCAATGCGACCATTCCGGCTGTCGTCCGGTCGTTCTCCGATCAGCAGGTTATGGAAATTGCGCTTATTGAGAACTTGCAGCGGGAAGATTTGAATGCCATCGAGGTTGCGATTGCATATCAGTCGCTGATGGACAAGTTCAATTTGACGCAAGAAGAGCTGTCGTTAAAAGTGGGGAAGTCGCGTTCGCATATTGCTAACTTTATTCGGCTGCTTTCTTTGCCGGCGGAAATTAAGGATAATGTTTCACGTGGAACAATTTCGATGGGCCATGCCAGAGCGCTGGCCGGTTTGAAAGATACGGCTGTTCAAAAGGAATTGGCAGAACGGATTGTTGAGCAAGAGTGGAGCGTCCGCGAGCTGGAGGAAGCGATTCAGAAGCTGGATATGAAGCCGTTGCCGGACAAGCCGGAGAAAGCAAAACAGAAGAAACGAGACCCTTATATTGAGAGTCTTGAAGATACGCTGCGGGACCGTTTCAAGACAACGGTAAGAATTAAACAGCAAAAAGATAAAGGTAAAATTGAGCTCCAATATTACAGCAAGCAAGATTTGGAAAGGCTTCTTGAACTGCTGCAAAGTTTGAGCTAAAAGCCCGTAAAATATAGCATACCAAAGTTGTAATCTTCGATGTGAAAGATTAAACTAAGGTATGCTATTATTTTTTTGAAATGAACAGATTGATAGGGAAAGAAGAGGGCTGGCGCGGATGAAAAATAATCAGTCACCGGTTATTTATTTGGATCATGCAGCAACATCGTGGCCAAAGCCTTCATCGGTCATCGAAGCGGTTCAGCATGCGATGCTGCATGAAGCCGCAAACCCCGGCAGAGGCAGCCACCGGATGGCCGTTCAAGCGAGCAGAGTGATCTTTCAGGCAAGGAAAGAGTTAAGCAAGCTGTTCCATGTGCATAACCCCAATGATATTGTTTTTGCAGCGAATACAACAGCCGCTTTAAATTTGGCTATTAAAGGCTTTATTCGCGAAGGGGATCATGTCATTGCAACAGCTGTTGAACATAATGCCGTCCGAAGGCCGCTGGAGTATGCGAAGCGGGTTATGAACGTCCAGGTCACGTATGTAGAAGCCGATGAAGAGGGCACAGTAACAGCTGAACAGGTGCTTGCCGCGCTGCAGCCCAATACGAAGCTGGTTATTGTTAACCACAGTTCCAATCTGCTTGGCACCATTCAGCCGGTTGAACAAATCGCTGAATCGCTTAAGGGGAAGGGGATTAAGCTGCTTGTAGACGCCGCCCAAAGCGCCGGACTGCTGCCAATAGACGTACAGGCGATGGGAATTGATATGCTCGCTTTTCCGGGCCATAAAGGGCTGTTAGGGCCGCAAGGAACCGGCGGGTTGTATATTCACCCCGATATTGATTTGGAGCCTCATATGCACGGCGGCACGGGCAGCCAGTCCGAAGCGCCGGAACAGCCGGCAGTCCGTCCAGACCGTTATGAAGCAGGCACATTAAATACGCCGGGGATTGCCGGTTTAGGCGCTGGTGTCCGTTATGTGCTTCAGGAAGGTACGGCAGCGATATACGAGAAGGAATGGCGATTGTCCCAGCGCATAATGGAAGGACTGCTTCAACTCAATCGGATACGAATATTAGGTCCGCGGCTCGGGTCTCCGAGAACCGGCATCGTCTCATTTGTGGCTGAAGGGATTGATCCGTCCGAAATGTCTTTTATTTTAGATCAGCATTACGGGATTGCGGTAAGAGCCGGATTCCATTGCACGCCGCTGGCTCATGAAAGTGCAGGGACTACGGGAACCGGCGCTGTTCGGGCAAGCGTGGGCTGTTTTACAACCGAAGAAGAATGCGACCGCCTCATTGAAGCGGTAAAAGAAATTAGCGCTCATTACTAAACAACAAGATCAGTGCACAAGTTAATCATCAAGAACCGGGAGCGATAAAAGTTCATGGAAGAGTGGAGTTCGAACCCTACAGTAGGGGCTGCAGTTGTCATTGTTATTGGCGTTATTATTATGGTTTTATGGGTATCGGCACTGGGACGCAAACTGAAGCGACTAAGAAAACAATATGTAGAAGTGATGGGCAGCTTTGGCGTTTCGAACATGGAGGAAGTCATTACAGGTCTGAAACAAACAATCGCTTCGCAGCAGCAGGTGATGGACCGCCAGCAGCAGGAGCTGCAAGCGCTGAAGGCACAGCAAAATGAGATGAAGGGGAAAGTAAGCGTAACCCGCTATAATGCTTTTTCCGAGCAGGGCAATAACTTGAGCTTCTCGATTGCGGTGTTAAACGAGCAGAAGGACGGTTATGTATTAACGGGGATTTATAACCGCGATAATACATACGTATATGCCAAGCCAATCGAAAAAGGCGAGTCTGTCCATCCGCTGTCGCCGGAAGAACGAAACGCCATCGATCAAGCCAAATAGCTTTTTGGCAGCAGGGATTTTGAATCCGGCCGTTAGAAGTGGAGGTCTGCGGCGGCGGTTTGATTGCGGGAAACAGCGGATACAGCAGTTCTGTTCACAATGGAATTAAACAAGCTTGCGGAAATGAGCTCGGAAAGCTTCATAACCAGATGAAGCCTTGTGTTCTGCAAAACGAAATATTCCATAAAACCGCCTACATTCACAATACCGGTAATATGAATGTCGCCGACCGGCGGCAAATCTTTATTAACGCCGGCGCCTGGGCGGACAGGACCGACGCCAACTTGCACGCAGCCGACGCTTGCAACTTGTCCGAGGCAAGCATCAATGCCGATTATAAATGGCCGGTGATGCTTCCGGTTAATAAGGAGCAAGGTTTCCTCCAGGTTCATAGCATGGACCGGTTCTTCCAACGTCCCGTATACCGAGAACATCGGGCTTTGGTATTGCGAGAGAGAGGAACCGACAAGAGGGCCCAAGGAATCGCCGGTGGAACGGTCGGTGCCGACGCAAACAATGACAACGGGGCGGGTGCCGGCCATTTCATCCAACATCGCGGTTAAGCGGGCCATCAGCTGGTGGGAAGCATTTGATTCCGTATAAAATACTTTTAAGGGCGAATCTTTAAAAAACGATAGTTTCATAGTTTCCCCTCCAATGAACCGATATGGTACTAGTATATGGAAGGATAGGCCATTTTATACGTAGAGACATGCTATAAAACCGGTGTCAGGAAAGGGCGGGACACAAGCAGCATCAGGCAGGGCTGGTATGGTGGCCGGGAGGCTGCTGCGCCTGCTTGTGCAGAGAAGCCTCTGCGCTGCCCATCCTTTAACAATCGTATAAGAATGTTCAACATGCATCATCCTGACAGGAGGGTTATACGGATGCTGATTGCTTTTGATTCCACGCAGCAGGCGCTCCGGGCGGAGATGCTGCTGGAATATGTCGAGATTGAAATCGATATATGCCCGACTCCCAAAGAAATAACCGCGGGCTGCGCTTTGTCGATTCAGTTCGCTGACGACGATTTGCAGGCGGTAGCCGAAGTGATAGCAAGCGAGCAAGTAGAGATCCGGGGGATCTTTAAAGCGGTGCAGCCGCATATGTATGAGGAAGTTTTGATTTAAAGAGGTGTTACGAAGTGATCGAATTGGCGGAAGATGTGCAGGATGTTCAAACGATCGAAGAAAGCGTAAACTGGTTTCAAGGAATCGTCGAATCGATGACCGACTCCGATACATGGACAAGAATTGGCGAATCCGCATTTCGTATTGTTGTAATTATTGCGATTGGGCTATTGATGATGTGGGTAGTCCATAAAACGATCGACCGGATTATTTTACAAAAGGAAATGCTGCGGCTTCAAAACCATAGCCGGAGAATGAACACGGTAGGCAAGCTGCTCAAAAATATTGTAACTTATGTCGTGTACTTTATTGGCGGGCTGCTTATTTTATCCGAGTTCGGCATTCATCTGGCTCCGCTGCTGGCTGGCGCCGGCGTCATCGGGCTGGCCATTGGCTTTGGCGCGCAAAGCTTAGTGAAGGACGTTATTACCGGATTTTTTATTATATTGGAAGATCAGTTTGCGGTAGGCGATGTCATTCAAACCGGCAGCTACCGGGGGACGGTCGAAGTAATCGGCTTAAGGGCAACCCGGATATTGAGCTGGACCGGTGAAGTGTATATCATTCCGAACGGGATGATTAATGAAGTAACGAATTTCTCGCTGCGTAATGCAGTAGCGGTAATCGATATTGCCATTGCCTACGAATCCGACGTGGAGCGGGCAACAGAAGTTATTAGCGGGCATTTGGCGCAGTTTCAGGACGAGAATCTGGTGAAGACGCCGGAAGTGCTCGGGGTACAGTCGATTGGCGCCTCTGAAGTGACGCTCCGCGTGACGGCGGAGTGCCTGCCGAATACAACGGCTGCCATAAGCCGTAAACTGAACGGCGAGCTGAAAAAGGCGCTGGATGAGAACGGCATCGAATTCCCGTATACGCGTATGATGACCTATCAGCGCAATGAGAAGGGCGGAGCGAAAAATGGAGCGTAAGCAGTTCGAATTAGGCGATATCGTTCAAATGAAAAAGCCGCATCCTTGCGGCACGAACGAGATGGAGATTATCCGCATGGGAATGGACATCCGCATCAAATGCGTAGGCTGCAAGCATAGCGTGCTTGTTCCGCGGGTGAAGTTCGAAAAAAGCATGAAAAAGGTGCTGCGCTCCGCAGCAGATGCAGGCCAGCAATCCGGCAGAACGGATAACGGATCAGCGGAGTAAACCGGGTATTATTCCGCTGGTTTAGCCAGCCCAGCATAAAGGCATCAAAAACAAAGTGGGATATGGAATTATTTTACATAATTTTAAATGCAAAAAAAATTGGTTTTGGGACTTGCGCAAGGCTGATTCGTATGCTAAGATAATTTTTGTCTTGAAAATACGGAGAGGTACCCAAGAGGCCCAAGGGGGCTGACTCGAAATCAGCTAGGCGTGTCAAAGCGTGCGTGGGTTCGAATCCCACCCTCTCCGCCATACATAACCGATTAGCCTTCTGCAGCAGCAAGCTGCAGGGGGCTTTTTTATTATTTATCGCCGGAATGGACAGCCACATAAGCAGCTTAGCGATATGGACATACATTGTATGACCAAGCTATAAAGGAGCGATGTGGTCTCATGGCGCAAAAAAAGAGCAACATCAATATTTTTCTGATTTTCAGCCATAACAAAATTATTCATGTGGAGCAGCGTGCAGAAGGCGGGGCGCAAATTAACCGGAATGTAGGCGCTACAGCCACGCAAGGGGGGCAAAATGCGATTTTTGGACGCACGGCCAATAAATATTCGCAGTTTGCAAACGGCAACGGCAGAAGCGGCATTGCCGGCAAAAAAAACGATGAGCAGGGCGGCCAGGAATCTAAGAAGGTCAAGAAAACGATCATCAAGGGCGCAAGCAAACCTTGGATCAAACGAAAACGCTAATAACGGCTTTAAAAGGCATAAGCAGCAAAAGAGCGGCCCGCAGGAAGCAAGAATCAAAAGAGAGCCCCGGAGGGCTCTCTTTTTGACGGTGATGAATGGGTTTGAGTCTGCTGTCATTACTGCTTAGCAAATCGTGAGTGCATTCTTTTAATCGAATGTGTGTTTACAGACGCTTGTCTTTAGCACAACCCCTCGCTTCTTTGCGAATAGATGACTTCCTCCAGTGTTTCCTGATCCATGAGGTTCAATGGAACCACACCTCGCTTGTCACCGTCGTTTAGTATGATGTCCCGGCATCGTAAAGGTTATACATAAGTCATGCAAAAAAATTAATGGCCCAGCTTTCTCCACTTGCGTTCATGATTGGACGTATCCGGAAATTTCTCGCCTTTGCGCAGATGCACTTTTTTCGGATCCTGAATGCCCATATGAAACGAATTTACGCCATCCTCAATATACGTGCCGTCATTTGGCGCTTTGTCTCCCGGCGAAAAAAAGGTCCATTCACCCATGATGTTCCACCTCCTGCATAATGGCCAAGCTTGAAGGAAAGACGCGCTGACGCGTCCGTCTGTATCGTTTGCAAGCGGTGAGGCGCTCATGAGAGGGGATTGCAGGAAAGGCTGGCAGCCGCGCCAAAGTTCACTTGCCAAGGCCCATTACAATTTGATATAGTAATCAAGTATGCGAACGCGAGAATATATCTCGCTCCTTGCTCCCATATGGGGGCCGCTAGTCCAAGAGGAGGTGAAACAATATGCGCAAATATGAAGTGATGTACATTCTGCGTCCGGAACTTGAGCAAGAAGCTGTTCAAGCCATCGTTGAGAAGTTCAATGGCATCATCTCCAATGGCGGAGAGGTTACGAAGCAAGATCTGATCGGAAAACGCCGTCTTGCGTATGAGATCAACAAAATTCGTGACGGTTACTACGTTTTGGTTAACTTCAACGCAACGACTGAAGTTATCAACGAACTTGACCGCGTCATGAAGATTTCGGATGAAGTTATCCGTTCCTTGATCGTCAAAGACGTAGCTTAATTCCTTCAGTATTGCACGATTGGGAGGTCTGAACGATGTTGAACCGCGTAATTTTGATTGGCAGATTGACGAGGGACCCCGAAATGCGGTACACCCCCGCAGGCGTTGCGGTAACGCAATTTACGCTTGCTGTGGACCGGCCATTTACGAGCGGCGGCGGAGAACGCGAAGCGGATTTTATACCGGTCGTCACATGGCGGCAGTTGGCTGAGACCTGTGCCAACTACTTGCGCAAAGGGCGTTTGACGGCGGTTGAGGGGCGCATTCAAGTGCGCAACTACGAGAATAACGAAGGCAAACGCGTCTATGTCACGGAAGTGATTGCCGATAACGTACGATTCTTGGAATCCGGACGCGATAATGCAGCGCGTGAGGATAATGGCGGCGGCGGTTACGCCGGTGGCAGCGGAAACGGCGGATCTTTCGGCGGAGGCAACGCTCCTTCTTATGGAGGCGGCGGCAGCCAAGGAAGCCGGTCCGGTAATTACTCTCCAACACGTAACGACAACCGTGATCCGTTCTCGGATGATGGTCGACCGATCGACATTTCCGAAGATGATTTGCCATTTTAATTGAAAGGATGGGACAAGAATGAGCTTCAAAGCGAGAGAAGAAGGCGGAGAACGTCCAGAACGCAAGTTCGGCCGTAAAGGCGGACGCAACAAACGCCGCAAAGTTTGCTACTTTACAGTAAACAAAATTACTCACATTGATTATAAAGATACGGATCTGCTCAAAAAGTTCATCAGCGAGCGCGGTAAAATTTTGCCACGCCGTGTAACTGGAACGAGCGCGAAGTATCAACGTGCTCTGACGATTGCGATCAAACGCGCACGTCAAGTTGCATTGCTGCCATACACGACAGAATAGTCGCTTTGGCGGTAACCCAGAAACATCCTTGTCATCCTTCGGGACGGCAGGGATGTTTTTTTATTGCCGTTATGCGGCTTTCCGTTCCTGGATGGGCAACAATAAGAAGGATATTGGCTGTCCGGGGCGAAATGGTTGAGGATTGGAAGCGGAGGCCGGCGGGGCGGCTGGACGCCGGGAGCGGCAGCTTAGACAGGAAGAAGACGGAACTTTGCCGGCAGGCAGCCGTATTACGTTACATATGTCTAACGCTCTCCTGCAAGAAAAAAGGATTATTTTTTCAGAAAGGATACTGGCCTATGAATCATTTCCGCGCCGGCGCAGAACGGTTTAAAGCGTATTTTCTGAACAATAAAGCCGTTATTTTCCTGCTCGTGCTTCTGCTGCTCGGCATTAACATTTTTGTGCTCAACAAGATCAGTTTTATTTTTACGCCCGTCATGGTCATGCTCAAGACTATCCTTCTTCCAATCATTTTGAGCGGTATCGGCTATTATTTGCTTAATCCGATCGTCAATTATTTGGAACGGAAAAAGATAAAGCGAGGTTATTCGATCCTTGCGTTATATTTGCTGATTGCGGCTATATTGGTGCTGCTAATCGTGGCGGTCGTTCCTTTTATTAGCGGTCAGGTGTCCGATTTTATCAGCAGTCTTCCCGACTATATCGTCCAACTGCAAAATGTGATGGAATCGATCATCGGCACGGCGACTGCGTCGGAGCTGCTTAACAAGTTCCATCTGAATTCACCCGACATTACATCATCGCTCAGCCAGCATGTAACTAATTTTATTCAGAACGCCTGGTCGACGATCGGCAGTTTTGTTGGCGCGGTGACGGAAATTGTATTATCCGTTGTCATGGTCCCGCTGATCCTGTTTTATTTGCTGAAGGACGGGAAACGGCTTCCCGATTATTTGAAAAAACTGCTGCCGACAAGGCTGCGCCCCCGTTCCGGCCAAGTGCTGAAGGATATGAACCACCAGATCAGCACCTATATCCGTGGGCAAATTATTGTCAGCTTCTGCATTGGCGTATTGCTCTATATCGGCTATGTCATTATCGGGCTGAAATATTCGCTTATACTCGCGGTAGTGGCGGCCTGCACGGCGGTTATCCCGTATTTGGGGCCGGCGATTGCCATTACGCCCGCGCTTGTTGTTGCGATTGTCACATCGCCTATTATGCTGCTCAAAATGCTGGTCATATGGACGATTGTACAGCTCATCGAAGGCAAGTTTATTTCCCCGCAAATTATGGGCAAAAGCTTGCAGGTGCATCCGATCACGATTTTGTTCGTGATTTTAACCTCGGGCCATCTGTTTGGCGTGGTAGGCGTAATATTGGCGGTTCCGGGCTATGCGGTGCTGAAGGTTATCGTCGTCAGCTTGTTCGACTGGTTCAAGATGCGCACCCGCCTGTACGATGAAGAGGATGGGGCAGACGGCCGTACATGGCCAGCAGAATAAAAATACAGCCCTTGCTTCTGGAAAGAAGCAGGGGCTGCTGAGGGCGTCTACAGCTTGCGGGCTTGCTGCTCCGCAAAATCACCTATAATCGGCAGCTTGTACGCCTTGCCTTGATAAGCGAGCGCCATAAGCGCGATCCAGAGCAGGATGGAGGCCGGGGCAATAACGAAGCCAATAATCGGAATCCAGCCGAATATAAAATTAATGACCATTAACAGAACGGAAACGGCAATGGATTGGACGGCATGAAATTTGACGAACCGGCTTTGCTTTTCTATGAAGAGGAACACGAGGCCGGTTACGAACCATAACAAATAACAAAGCAGAGCAGCTGCCTTTGGATCAAGCCCTGTTGAGGATGGTTCAGGATTAAGCGATGGCTGGACCACGCGAATCCCCCTTTCGGCTTTTATTTATTCTCATCCTATTCGGCCCTATATTTTCATATTCCTTCCATATTATGAGAGATAAACAGGTATGGCTTGAAATATTTTGATCATACGCGCAAACCGCCGATCGTTTACAATAGAGTCGTATTCGTTTAACTTTAATAGGTAAACTTCGAAGGATTGCAGGCCGTCCTTCCGGATGGAGGAACGCAGGCTGCAGCCAGCCTTCGGGCATTAGAATAACGGAGGATATACGATATGAACATTGCATTTTTTCTGCTCCCGAAGCAGGAGGTCGTCACGCTTACCTCGGATGCCACGCTAAGGCAGACGCTGGAGAAGATGGAGCATCACCGGTATACGGCTGTGCCGATCATTGATCCGGACGGCCATTATAAGGGCTCGGTAACGGAAGGCGATTTGTTATGGTATATGAAAAACCATCCGGAGCTTTCATTCGAGCAGACGAATAAGGTGAAGCTGTCGGAAGTGCCGCTGCGCTTGAACGTCCGTACGGTCAGCATTGACTCCAACATGGAGGATTTGATTTCGCTTGCGAAAGCGCAAAACTTCGTGCCGGTCGTCGATGACCGGAACCGTTTTATCGGGATTGTCAGACGGAGCGAAATCATTGATTATTGCGAGAAGCTTATTATTATGCAGGATCATACGGATCTTGAAGCAAGCATGTAAACAAGGACGGGCCGCTTTTGCTGCGATGTACAGCTTTTGTGCTATAATGTTCTGTGACATGTGCTCGGTTGAGCCGTGTAAAACTTACAAGAGGTGAACAGTTTTGAAGGCCGGTTTAAAATCAGTGCTTTGGAGCCTGACAGCATTGTTATTATTGCTATCCTTGCTCATACCCGGATTAAATATGGTAACGGTTATGTTTATGATCGTTCCTTTTACGGTGCTGTACGCTACGTTATCCACGAAGGCCTTTGTGCTTCATGTGGTTCCTGTTCTGATTATTGCAGCTCTCATTTTAGGGTCGCCGGCGCTTATGGTGGGTATCTTTTTTTTAGTGCCTGCCATTGTAATGGGCAATTTGTACCGAAGGCGTACTGCCGCTTCCAAAGTTATCGTTACAGCCGTATTGACTATGCTTGCGATGATGCTGATTGCACTGCTTGGATTCCAGCTTATTATGGACGTATCGCTGATCGACCAGATGCGGGATTCGATTACAACAACAATTGACGATTTGCATAAACAAAATCTGATGCCTGAGCAATGGGACAGCGATCTGACGGATGCGCTGGTGCGCACGATGGTGAACTCGATTCCGCTCACCGTTATTATGGCCGCATTCTTGTATGCGGTTGTTACGCATTATGCAGCCCGCCGGGCGCTTATCCGGAGCGGCATGGATGTGCCGGCGGCACCGCCGGCAAGGGAGTGGATGCTCCCGCGTATTATGGTTATTTATTATTTGATCGCTTATGTCATTGATTTATTTGTGCCAAGCACAAGCACCGGCTTCCTGTCGGTTGCTCTTCTGAATCTCGTGCCGCTGCTGCGGTACGCTTTTGCGATTCAGGCTGTCGGTTTTCTGTTTTTCCTTGCGCATCAGCGCGGCTGGCGCCGTCCTGTTCCGGTTATTCTCTCGATCATCGTGCTTATTTTCCCGCCGTTCAGCTTGCTGGGCGTACTGGATGCTGCGTTTCCAATCCGAAAATCAATGACGAAACGATAATACGGGAGCGAATGGGAAATGCCGAAGTTTTTGTTTAAACGCTGGCATGGGATCCAGCAATGGGTGGGACTGGCGCTTATTTTGGCTCTTGATGCTTTGCTGGCGATGTATGACTGGTGGCTGGGGGCGGCCGGCTTTGTGCTCGCTGCAGCGCTGATTGTCTATACGATTATAGGCGAGAGGGCATTCCGCAGAGACTATAAAGCGTATATCGGTTCGTTAACCCAGCGGCTGAAGCGGACCGGGGAAAATGTCATCAGCGAGCTGCCGTTTGGCATCATTTTGTATAACGAAGAGAAGCAGGTGGAGTGGCATAATCCGTTTGTGGCGCAAATCACAAGGCGTGAGTCTGCCGTCGGCTACTCTTTGACAGAGCTGTTTCCGGTACTGCAGCAGGTCAAAGACCGCGAGAGCGGGCTGGAGGCGGCCATTGACGGCCATGTATACGGATTTCACTTCAAGCCGCAGGAGCGCCTCCTGTTTATTATGGAAATTACGGAGCTGTCTCAGCTCCGTAAAAAATACGAGGAAGAAAAACTGGCTATCGGGATTGTCATGATCGACAGCTTGGAGGAAGTAACGCAAGGGATGGACGACAATCATCGTACATCCCTGCTTTCTAAAGTGACGACGGAAATTACCGAGTGGGCGCAGCAAAACCAGATTCATTTGAAGCGGCTTAATTCGGACCGCTTCTTCCTCGTTACGGATCAGAAAACGCTTCGCACGCTGGAGCAGACCCGTTTCGGCCTGCTGGATGATGTCCGTGAAATGACCAGCGACTTGAAAATTCCGATTACGCTCAGTATCGGTTTTGCGTGTGGTGCCGAAAGTTATGTGGAGCTTGGCCAATGGGCGCAGACGAGCCTGGATGTAGCGCTGGGCCGCGGCGGCGACCAGGCGGTCGTCAAGGTCGGCAGCCGCCAGACATTTTACGGCGGCAAGTCCGGTGCCGTGGAGAAGCGTACGCGCGTCCGGGCAAGGGTTGTGGCCCATGCGCTGCGCGATATGATCCGCGAGAGCCGCAACGTTCTTATTATGGGGCACAAAGTGCCCGATATGGACTCGCTTGGCGCATCCATCGGCGTCATGAAGGCCGCGCAGGCGATTGGCAGAGAAGCGTATATCGTGCTGGAAGGCGACAACCCGTCCATTCAAAATTTGATGGACCTGTTCCGCGAGGACGAGAAGTTTATGAAGCATTTTGTAACGCCGGAGCAGGCTTTAACGCTTGTGGACGATGCAACGCTGGCCGTAGTGGTCGACACTCACCGTGCGTCGATGGTGAAGGAGCCGAAGCTGCTTACGCTTACCGACCGTGTGGTGGTCGTTGACCACCACCGCCGCAGCGAAGATTTCATCAGCAATCCGATTCTCGTTTACATGGAGCCGTACGCTTCTTCCGCATGCGAGCTCGTGACCGAGCTGCTGCAATATATCCATGACCGCATTGTGCTGGACGTCCGGGAGGCGACAGCGCTTCTGGCGGGCATTACGGTCGATACGAAAAGTTTCTCGCTGCGGACAGGCGCACGAACGTTTGAAGCAGCTTCTTTCCTGCGCAGAAGCGGGGCGGATTCCACGCTTGTACAGCGCATGCTGAAGGAAAATCTGGACGAATATGTGCGCAAAGCGGAAATGATCAAAAACGCCGAAGTGCTGTACGGGCATATTTCGATCGCGGTGACCGAGCCGGGGGTGAAATATTCGCAGCTGCTTATCGCACAAGCAGCTGATACGCTGCTCAATATGACGGATATTCTCGCGTCATTTGTTATTGCGGAGCGGACGGACGGCACCGTAGGCATCAGCGCGCGTTCGCTTGGCGACATGAACGTTCAAGTCGTCATGGAGCGGATGGGCGGAGGCGGGCATTTGACCAATGCCGCCTGCCAATCGGAAGGAAGCGTGCACGAAGTTGCTGCGAAGCTGAAACGTGTACTTGAACAAATTGAACAGGAAGAGGGGTTATTTGAATGAAAGTGATCTTTTTGCAGGATGTTAAAGGACAGGGGAAAAAAGGCGAAGTCAAAGATTTGTCCGAAGGATACGTTCGCAATTTCTTGTTTCCGAAAGGGTTGGCGAAAGAAGCGTCCGATGGCAACATGAAGACGCTTGAGCAGCAAACCGCCGCCGAGAAGAAACGGAAGCAAAAAGAAAAAGAGGACGCTGAAGCGCTGGGCAAACGCCTGGAGGAGCTGACGGTTGTCATTAAAACGAAAGCGGGCGAAGGCGGCAAGCTGTTCGGCGCCATTACGAGCAAACAAATTGCCGAAGGCCTTGCGGCGCTGGGCATTAAGATCGACAAGCGGAAAATCGAGCTCGAAGAGCCGATCCGCACGCTGGGCGTTACCCAAGTTGCCGTCAAGCTTCATCCGGAAGTAAAAGCGAAGCTGAACGTGCAGGCGAAGGAAGAATGAGCACGGACTTTAACGAAATGGTATTCGACCGCGTTCCGCCGCAAAATCTAGAGGCGGAGCAGGCGGTAATCGGCGCCATTTTGCTGCAGTCGGAGGCGTTGATTACCGCGATGGAGCGGGTGCGGAGCGAAGATTTCTACAGCGCGCCGCATCAGCATATATTCGAAGCGATGATTGAACTTGCCGAAAACAACCAGCCGGTGGACCTGGTCACCTTGACGGCCCATCTGCAGGATAAGCAGCTGATTGAGGAAATCGGAGGCGTCAGCTATTTGGCGAGACTCGCCAATGCGGTGCCGACGGCGGCCAACGTCGATTATTATGCGCAGATCGTTGAAGAGAAATCGATGCTGCGACGGCTGATCCGCACGGCGACCAATATTGTCTCCAGCGGCTATTCCGGCGCAGAAGAAGTGAATGTGCTGCTCAGCGACGCCGAGCAGCGCATTATGGAAATTTCCAACCGCCGTTCCGGCAGCGGCTTCGTGTCCATCCGCGACGTGCTGATGGAAGTGTTCGAGAAGGTGGAGCATCTCTATACGAACAAAGGCGGGACGACCGGCATTCCGTCCGGTTTTACCGACCTCGATAAGATGACCTCCGGCTTCCAGCGGAGCGACCTGATTATTGTGGCCGCCCGCCCTTCCGTCGGGAAAACGGCATTCGCCCTCAACATCGCGCAAAATGTCGGCGTACGGGCCGGCGAGACGGTAGCTATCTTCAGCCTGGAGATGGGTGCCGCCCAGCTCGTACAGCGTATGATATGCGCCGAAGCGAACGTGGATGCGGGCCGGATGCGTACCGGCCATCTGGAAGGCGACGATTGGGAGAAGCTGACGATGGCGATTGGTTCGCTGTCGGAAGCGCAAATTTTTATTGACGATACGCCGGGCATTACGGTTGCCGATATCCGGGCGAAATGCCGCAGGCTGAAGAAGGAAAAAGGCCTCGGCATGATTCTGATCGACTACCTGCAGCTCATTCAGGGACGCGGCAAGCCAGGCGAAAACCGCCAGCAGGAAGTATCTGAAATTTCGCGTACGCTCAAACAGATTGCGCGCGAGCTGGATGTGCCGGTTATCGCATTGTCCCAGTTAAGCCGGGGCGTCGAGCAGCGCCAGGACAAGCGTCCGATGATGTCCGATCTCCGGGAATCCGGCTCGATCGAGCAGGATGCGGATATCGTTTCGTTCTTGTATCGGGACGATTATTACAATCAGGATTCCGAGAAAAAGAACATTATTGAGATTATTATTGCCAAGCAGCGGAACGGTCCTGTCGGGACGGTCGAGCTGGTGTTCCTTAAAAACTTCAACAAGTTCGTCAGCCTCGACCGGACGCATATGGATCCGTCGCAGGCATCCTAGGGAATGGCGAATCATATCCGAACAATTGTACGGTGAACTGTACAATTGTTCGTTTTTTGTTTGACTTCTATAAGTGTGGCTGTTACACTGGTATTGCTGTCTTTAACAGCTTATAGCGCGTTACTGCGGCAATGAGCTGATACAGAAGCCAGTAATTTTCGGTGTGCGCATAGACACCGGATGGGGGTATGTTTAATGTCAACGGTTGTTGTTGTCGGTACGCAGTGGGGAGACGAAGGCAAAGGCAAAATCACCGACTATTTGGCAGAAGGAGCCGACGTGGTTGCTCGTTACCAAGGCGGAAACAATGCCGGACACACCATTCTCATTGAGAACAAAAAGTACAAATTGACGATGATTCCTTCGGGGATTTTCAATAACAATAAAACTTGCGTTATCGGTAACGGCATGGTTATTAATCCGAAGGCGCTTATTGAGGAAATCGAATATATTCACGAAAATGGCTTTTCGACGGCCAACCTTCGCATCAGCGACCGCGCGCATGTCATTATGCCGTATCACCTTGTGCTGGACGGGCTTGAGGAAGAGCGCAAAGGCGATAACAAAATCGGCACGACCCGCAAAGGGATCGGCCCTTGCTACATGGATAAAGCAGCCCGCAGCGGCATTCGCATTGCCGATCTGATGGATGCAGAAGAATTCCGTGAGAAAGCAACCCGTCTTGTTGCGGATAAAAATGAGCTGATCGCGCAGGTTTACGGCGGCGAAGGGCTGAATGCGGAAGAAATCATCGCTGAATATTTGGGTTATGCGGAGACGCTGCGCCCTTATATTACGGACACTTCGGTAGTGCTGAACGATGCGATCGACGAAGGCAAAAAAGTGCTGTTCGAAGGCGCACAAGGCGTAATGCTCGACATCGACCAAGGCACCTATCCGTTCGTAACGTCGTCCAACCCTTCGGCTGGCGGCGTATGTATCGGTTCCGGCGTAGGCCCATCGAAGATTAAACAAGTTATCGGGGTAGCCAAAGCGTACACGACCCGTGTCGGCGACGGCCCGTTCCCGACGGAACAAATCAATGAAATCGGCGATCTGATCCGCGACAAAGGCCATGAGTACGGTACGGTTACCGGCCGTCCTCGCCGCGTCGGCTGGTTCGATACGGTTGTCGTGCGCCATGCGCGCCGCGTCAGCGGCATTACCGGACTGTCGCTGAACTCGCTTGACGTTTTGTCGGGCCTCGACACGGTTAAAATTTGCACATCCTACAAATACCGCGGCGAAGTGATCGAGCATTACCCGGCAAGCCTGAAGATGCTGGCGGAATGCGAAGCGGTATACGAAGAGCTTCCAGGCTGGTCGGAAGATATTTCGAACGCCAAGACGCTGGCGGATCTGCCGGAAAATACGCGCCGTTATGTGGAACGCGTATCCGAGCTGACCGGTATTCCGATTGCGATCTTCTCCGTAGGACGCAACCGCGAACAAACGAATCAGGTTATGCCAATCTACGAATAATTTAATCAGCCGATGCTGACGAGAGCGCCCCTGCCGGAAAACCGGCGGCGGGCGCTCTTTTTTATGTAAATGGCGCGGGCAGACGAATTTCATCCTAGCTTGTGATTCGGCCGAGAGCCATCATGTTTTTGTTCGTTTGCCCTGCCGTAACGGCGACTCTATCCTTTGTCAGCAGGGAATACTTGCTATCGATGTTGTCCATACTAAGAGATAACAGATTAAGAGAGTGCTGCGCGTGATCCCGGTTCCTTCGTTCGCTGGACGGTCACAGGATGGCATAGGCGGAGACACCGCGAAAGGATGGATAGGCAATGTGGAAAATAGCAAGCTGGCTGGGCAAGCTGGTTGCGGCGGGACTGATTATCAGCTTTTTGTCGATATGGACGACCGGTTATATTGTGAACAGCTACGTGGAGACGCTGCTGAAGCAGTTTAATTTGCCGATACAGGTGCAGCCGATGGCTTTATCCGGCGTTTGGGGCAAACTTTGGGGCGCTGATGACCCTTCGCCGGCGGCGGCAAACGAGGATTCCGGATCAGACGGGGCTGGAAGCGGGCTGGGCGGGCTTGGGCTTGGCGCGGACCCTTCTTCGCAGCCGGACGGCAGCGCGGGTCCGGACACGGACGCTGCTTCCGGCGGGACAGACAAGCCGTCTGACGCGGCAAGCGGCCCGCTCACGGGTCTTGGCGGCGGGAGCGGGTCTGGCGCCCATGCAGGGCCGCCGCCGGAAGACGGTGCGGGTTCAGATGAATTAGGCGGCGCTTCAGATGACGGCCATTCGGCAGCAGAAGCGGACGGCTCCAGCGAAACCAGCGCGTCGTCAGACGAAGCGGCTTCATCGCCGGACGGAACGGAAGTGGCGGTCTCGAACGGGGACATGTCGCAAATCCGGAACGAAATGAGCACGGAAGATAAAAATAGGCTGTTCAGCCTACTTATGAATAAACTGCCGCAGGATGCGTGGCAGAGCATTTCGGCCTATGTCGAAAATGGCCTGACAGACGAGGAATTATCGCAGGTTGAGCAGATCATGGCGCAGTATCTCGACAAGGACGAATATAAACAAATGATGGAGATTCTGAAAAAATATTAATGTGGAAGCGGCTTACAGCCGGTTGCCCCTTCTTTTTACGATATGTTAAAGTATTAGGCGAGTGTTCCGACAGGATATCGCCTTTTTTGTGTTTTTTACTGGAAGGCGTTGTCGGTTTTCGCAAGCGGATGTCAGCTATTCCATAGACTGAAAGACTTTAGTCCTGTACATATAAGACCTGTGACGGAAATGCCGCATAGGCGATTCAGGCTCATTTACATGGAAAAGGTGCAGAGCATCCCGGATATCGAACATGGAAAAGGAGATCATTATGACTGTTTTCAAGAAACAGGTTGAACAGCATGATGCAAGCCAAGCCAAGCCTTCATTTTGGCGAAGAAGACCGCTTCAGATCGGGGCAGGGGCAGTAGTGCTGTTGGCCGCGCTTACGATTGGCGGGATCCAATATGTACACGCAAATACGGTTGAATATTATCATTTGTTCCGCAACGGAACGGAAGTCGGAACGGTCAGCAGCCCTGATGAGGTGGATGCGCTCATCCAGCAGAAGAAACAAGCGGTGGAAGCGGCCAACCCGGAATTGCAGATGGTTGTTGACACGGGGAGTCTCACCTATGAAGGGGACAGCGGTTATAAAGCCGACCCGGATACGGAAGCTACGCTGGACAAGCTGAGCGGCATGATCACAGCTAAAGCGTCCGGCACCGAGCTGTACGTCGACGGCAAGCTGATTGGCATCGTGAAGGACCAAGAGACAGCGGACGCCATATTGGCCCGCGTGCAGACGAAATACGCGCCGAACCTTCCGGCAAACAAGAAGGCGGGAGCCGTTACGACGTTGTCTTATTCGGCGGAATCGAAAGCAGCGGGCACTAAAGCGGACGCAAGCGGCAAACCGCCGGCTGACGGAACGAAGCTGAACAGTGTTTCGTTCAAGGAGAAAGTAAACATCGAATCGGCAGAAGTAGATCCAAGCAAGGTGATGGATCCGGCCGATGTATACAAGAAGCTCATTCAAGGCAGCGTAAAGCCAACAAAATATACGGTGCTGGCCGGTGACTGCATCGGCTGCATTGCGCAGAAGTTCAACATTTCCAAGGACGTCATTTATAAAAATAATCCATGGATCCAGAATGACGAGATTGACGAAGGCGATGTGCTTGATTTGACGGTGCTGCAGCCGGAGCTGACTGTCAAGACGGTAGAGGATGTTACCGAGACGGTCGCGATTGAGCCTGGCGTTGAAATCCAGAAAAACGGCAGCATGCGGGCCGGCGAAACGAAAGTGCTTCGCGAAGGCGCAAGCGGTTCGAAGAAAGTTACCTATCAGGTCGTGAAGGAGAACGGTACGGTCGTCAGCGAGCAGGTCGTGGACCAGCAGGTGGTGAAGGAAGCCGTTTCGAAAATCGTCGTGAAAGGCACTAAGGTAATTCTCGGCGAAGGATCGGGCACGTTTGCCTGGCCGGTAGCGAGCCACTCCATCTCCAGCTCGTATGGCACACGATGGGGCAAGCTTCATAAAGGGATTGATATTACTGGCAGCCGGACGATACTGGCGGCTGATGACGGTGTCGTCACATTCGTAGGCACGAAGACAGGTTATGGCAACACCATTATCATTAACCATAAAAACGGGTACGAAACTTTGTACGGCCATTTGAAGTCGTTCAGCGTCAAGAAAGGCCAGATTGTCCAAAAAGGGGACAAGCTGGGCATCATGGGCGCTACCGGCGACGCTACCGGCGTCCATCTTCATTTTGAAATTCATAAAAACGGCTCGCTTACGAATCCGCTTAAATATTTGTAAGCACCGATTTGAAAGCCCGTGCAGGAGCATTCCTGCACGGGCTTTTTTTGCTGCTCGGGGACAGCTGCAAACCAGCTTGGCCATGAGGGAACTTTCATTGGGAAGCGCATACCGCAGTATGGTAGAATGGGGGTAGTTAATGCCTAAAAAAGGACAAGCGACAGGCGGTGATACGATGCACGGTAAAATTTTAGTGGTCGATGACGAGCAGCCGATTGCAGATATTTTGAAGTTCAACTTGGAGAAGGAAGGCTACGAGGTCATTTGCGCGTTTGACGGCGGCGAAGCGGTGCGTCTGGCTTTGGAGGAACAGCCGGATTTGATGCTGCTTGATTTGATGCTGCCCGTGAAGGACGGTATGGATGTGTGCCGCGAGGTGCGCCAGAAGGAGCTGTACATGCCGATTATTATGCTGACGGCCAAAGATACGGAGCTCGACAAGGTGCTTGGCCTTGAGCTGGGCGCGGACGATTACGTCACGAAGCCGTTCAGCACAAGGGAGCTGCTGGCGCGGGTGAAAGCGCATCTGCGGCGGCAAAAGGCGGCCGGCCAGCAGACGGAGCAGCCGGCGGAAGGCTCCGAGCCGGATAACCAGGGGCTTCGCATCTTTAATTTGTTTATTGATACGGATATGTACGTGGTATACAAAAACGGCGAGCCGCTGGATTTGACGCATCGCGAGTTTGAACTCGTCCATTACATGGCGCGCAACAGCGGCAAGGTGATGACGCGCGAGCATTTGCTGCAGGCGGTGTGGGGCTTCGAATATTTTGGCGATGTCCGCACTGTGGATGTGACGATCCGCAGGCTGCGCGAGAAGATAGAAGATGATCCAAGCCGGCCGGAATATATTATGACGCGGCGCGGCCTGGGCTATATGATGCGCAATTCCAAAACCGGGGGCATGGCCTATTCATGAGAGGGCTGCGTTTTTTTCGCACAATCCAGGTTAAGCTTGTCATCATTTATTTGCTGCTGATTCTCGTGGCGATGCAGCTGATCGCCGTTTATTTTATCGGGACGGTCAAAAACTCGCTGACGGAAAGCTTTACGAACAATATGAAGGAGCAGGCCGATATTTTGTCCAAACTTGCGGCCCAAAGCTTGTCCGCCAAGCCGGAGCAGGGAACCGATGTCAGCGACCAGCAGCCGGACGATCTCAGCCTCGTGGTCCAAAATTTGTTCAGTATAAGCGGCACCGAAGTGCAGGTGCTCGACAGCAACGGCAAAATCGTTGCCACCTCGCTTCAGGTGCATCAGTCGTATATCGGCAAAAAGAATACGTCCCTGGCCGTCAGCCGCGCCTTGCAGGGCATTCCGGACAACGAGGATGAAATCATTGATGAGGACAACGTCCGGAAGAAAATGATCGCCCAGCCGGTGACGTACAACGACAAGGTCGTTGGCGCGGTGTATATGGTGGCGTCGATGAACGACATGTACGATACGGTGGAGCGGGTGAACCGCATCTTTGTCTCCGGCACGCTTATTGCTTTAAGCTTGACCGGCGTGCTGGGCGTAGTGCTGTCGCATACGATTACAAGCCCGATTCAAGGGTTAACCCGCCATGCATCGGCGGTGGCGGACGGGAAGTTCGACCTGCAGGCGCCGGTGCACGGCGACGATGAGATCAGCCGGCTCAGCATGGCGTTCAACAATATGACGACCCGGCTGCGAGACGCGTTATCGCTGAATGAGGAGGAGAACGAGAAGCTCGTCTCCGTCTTGTCCAATATGAGCGACGGCGTGCTGGCATCGGATGAGAACGGGCAAATTATCGTCTGGAACCGGCGGGCGCTTGAGCTGCTTGGCGTCGACAGCGGCGAAGGCCGCGAGCTGAAGGAGCTGCTTGGCATGAGCGAACAGCAGGTGCTGGAGCTGCTGAAAGGGCCGGTCCAGACGACGATTCTGTCGCGCGGCTGGGATGAGGAGGAGGAGGCGCTGCCGGAAGGCATCAGCGTGCTGCGGGCGACGTTCTCCCCGATTCACCGGCGGAACAAAGGCACGACCGGCATGATTGCGGTGCTGCAGGATGTAACGGAGCAGGAGAAGCTGGAGCAGTCGCGGCGCCAGTTCGTGGCGAACGTATCGCATGAGCTGCGCACGCCGCTCACCACGATCAAAAGCTATACCGAGGCGCTGGCAGGCGGCGCGCTGGAGGAACGGGAACTGTCGGAGCGGTTCGTCGGCGTTATTCAAAGCGAGACGGAGCGGATGATCCGGCTTGTGACCGACCTGCTGCATCTGTCGCGGCTTGATTCCAACCAGGCGCAGCTGCGCCGCCGCCAGACGGATGTGCTGGAAATGCTGGACGAGGTATCCGACCGCTTCTCGTTCCAAATGCGGCAGAAGTCGATCCGCATCTCGGTCCATGTTGCGCCGGAGCTGAAAAACGCCTGGCTGGACCGCGATCAGATCGACCAGGTGCTTGATAATCTCGTATCCAACGCGATTAAATATACGCTTGACGGCGGTTCCATTGAGCTGAGCGCATATAACCCGGACCCGTCGTCCGTGGCGATCAGCGTAAAGGACACCGGCATCGGCATTCCGAAAAAGGATCTGAGCCGGATATTCGACCGGTTCTATCGCGTCGACAAGGCGCGTTCGCGCAATATGGGCGGGACAGGTCTCGGCCTTTCGATTGCCCGGGAAATTGTAAAAGCGCATGGAGGCGTTATCGCCCTGGAATCGGAGCTTGGGGAAGGCACGAAGGTTACGTTTACGCTTCCTACGCTGCAGGAGGAGGCTGAACTGGCATGATGGAGAAAATAAAATCGTTTGCGCTTGTTGCGCTTGTCGCACTTAGCCTGGTGCAATCCTTTCTGCTCATGTACAGCCCGCCGATGCTGGGAGCGACTGTGCGGACGGACCAGGATTATATCAATACCGAACCGATGGGTTCGGTGCTTGGCGTCGAGCAGGTGATCTTCCCGGATGAGATGGTGCTCCATTTTGGCAAAAACGAGCACACCGTGCTGTACCCGGGTACCACGTTTTACGACATGATTTTGAAAGAGCGGATTCAAGGGCGCGAGTTCAAAAGCTTCCAGCGCAGTCCCGCCAATGTGCTGAACTGGAACGAAATCCGGAAAAATGATATCGGAGTGGAGCTTCGTTTTGACGTAGGCATTCCGGTAGAGCTGCTCCAGAAGCTGCTCAAGCTGAAGGGCGACCTGCTGTTTCTGCAGGATACGATCGACCGGATCTGGATTTTCAAGACGGAAGGCACGGAGGAAGTGCGCACCTTCTTTTTCAGCGCGGACGGCAAAACGGTGTACGAATCGCTGCAGGCGGATCTCACCGTTCGCGACGTACAGGATTATGTCGGGTTCGGCCAATACCAAACCCGGTATTCCATTACTTCCGACGGCATCTATGTGCCGGATAAGCCGGTTCGTGCGGTGCAGTCGCTGTATCCGTATTCGACGTATCCGCCTGAGCTGATGCAGCGCAACCTGTTTTTTGACCCAAGCACTACACGTGCGGTAGAAGGCCGCAACGGTTCGAAAATTTATACCGACGGCAAAAGAGGGCTGCAAGTACAACAGGATTCGACCTGGATCAGCTTCACCGACCCGGCCGCGCCGCAAAGCGGTGCGGATGTGCTGAGCGACAACTTCTATGCTGCGGTAGAGTTCGTGAATACGCATGGCGGCTGGGATGGCAGCTACCGGTTCTCGACGCTGCAGGACGGCTTGGACGGTTCGGTCGTGGAGTTCCAGCAGTATTTGGAAAGCTATCCGATCCTATCGCCTCCGGGATTTCAATACGGCGAAATGCGCCTGCTGCTGCAGCAGGGCACGGTGACGGAATACAACCGCTCGCTCATTACGCTTGCCGATCAGCCGTCGGACCGCCAGCAGCGCTGGCTTCCGGGCGGCTCTGAGCTGCAAAGCGCTTTGCAAAGCTATGACCGGCGCTCCGAGGTTAGTGCGCTGTATCCGGCGGTGCAGGCGGTACAGCGCGAGGAAGGGAAAATTTTGTTTGTGCCGATCTGGGCGGTGCGGCTGAAGGACGGCTCCCAGCATGCCCTGATGGATGCATATCCGGCCGGCTATACCCCGGCCAATACGGACGGCACTGCCGGTGATCCCGCGAGCAGCGGGGCGACCGATGATTCGAAAGACGGCAAACCGGAGGTGAGCGGACATGGACTGGGGTAGGGCAAAAAGCATTCTGATCTTTGCCTTTTTGCTGCTGAATTTGCTGCTCGGCTATCAGCTGGTCGAAAATATACGCGACCAGCTGCATGCGAACAGCAATTCCGCCGAACTGCCCAGCGAAACGGTCAGCTTGATGAAGCTAAAGCATATCGAGCTGTCCGCCGCTCTTCCGCTGGATACGCCAAAGCTGCGCGACCTGACTTACTCGCTGAAAAGCGAACAGGATCATGAGGAAAAGCAGCTGGAGAAGCCGGTCGATACGCGGGTTGTATTCTCGGCATCGGAGCTGAAGGATAAGCTGGGCGACCAAATTCCGGATTTGGACCAGTATATGCTCGATTCGATGATGAGCACGGATCATACGTTTGTGCTGAACCGCGTGGCGGACGGCCGCCCGATGTTCGACGTCAGGCTGGAGCTGCTGTACAGCAACCAGAAAATTACGGCCTACCGCCAGGCGCAGGTCGGACTGATCAGCGGCGGTGAAACACGCGGGCAAGCGGTATTGTCGGCGGCGCAGGTGGTGGCGAACCTCGTGGAAAAATATTTGCCGAACGGGGCGGTTATTACCGATGTGGAGCTTGGCTACCACGGGCAAATATTTGATTCGGAGACGCAGGTGGCCGCACCGTCCTGGCGTGTGCTTCTGGAGGATGGGCCGCCGTATTACGTAGACGCGATCAGCGGCAAGGTGGCGACCGACAGCGGCTCGCAGGCCGATGACGGAACGGCGGACGGGGAAAGCGGGCAATTGAAGCCGGAGCCGGAAGACGGCGGCAGCGGAGGCGCAGAGTAATGGGTTGTGCCTCCGCGGGCATTGTCGTCAGGAGGGCAGATTACCTTCGTGCTTCGCGGGTCGTTGCAGGCTGGAAGTGCAAACCAGTTTTGAAATAAAATATAGCTTGGCAGAATGGGCGGGGTGAATCACACTTATAGAACGGGAAACCTTCGGGTGATTCTGTAAGCGTGATTGACTCCGCTTAGCTTCCTACTTGCAGCAGGTTCCCCTTATAGCAGGGAGAGCGGGCTGCGAGAATCGGGAGATGAAGAGAGGATTGGGCGAGGGAAGCATGGGATTACAATTTACAGTGCTGGCGAGCGGTTCGACCGGCAATGCGACCATTATCCATAATGGCGACAAAATGATTATGGTAGACGCGGGGCTAAGCGTCAAAAAGCTGGAGGAGCTCATGCTGGAGCGAGGCGTCCGCGGGCATCAGCTGGATGCTTTGTTCGTAACGCATGAGCATTCCGACCATATTAAAGGGCTGGGCGCTTTTGCGCGCAAGCATGATTTGCAAGTGTTCGCCAATGAAGCGACCTGGGGAGCGATGGAGCGCCATGTCGGCAAAATCGCGCCGGAGAAGCGTGTTGTCATGCAAACCGGCGAAGCCGTCCTTATCGGCTCGATGGAGGTTCAATCCTATCCGATTTCGCATGATGCGGCGGAGCCGGTCGGATATACGTTTACCGAATACGGAGAGAAGCTGGCGCTTGCAACCGATCTTGGTTATATGAGCGATAAAGTGAAAAAGCATATTATCGATTCGGACGTATTGGTGCTGGAATCGAATCATGATACCGAAATGCTCCGCATGGGGCGTTATCCGTGGAATATTAAGCGCCGGATTTTAAGCGATGTCGGCCATTTGTCCAATGTGGCGGCGGGCGAAGCGTTATGCGAGCTGCTGACCGACCGTACGAAGCGGGTGTATCTGGCCCATTTGAGCCTGGATCACAATATGATGGATTTGGCGATGATGACGGTCCAGTCTGTGCTGGAAGATCGCGGCCTTTTTTTCAAAAAGGACGAGTTCCCGCTGCGCCCAACCTATCATGACCGTCCTACGCCATGGGATGAAGTGAAGCGGAAATAATTGACTCCAGCTGGGCGTCGATTGATTCGGCCTTGCGGGAGAGCTCTTCCTGCGTGAACAAACCTTTATCAATAAGCAGCTCTACGATTGCGCTTAATGTTAGCACTGTCTGGTAATGCTCTTCTTTCATGTCGGCAAGCTTGGCGGCAAGCTCGACTTGCTCCCATGCGGATGGTTTGGATGGCATTGCGGCATCTCTCCTTTTTTAACGGACTCTATTATTATTGTAGGTTAATCTTCCGAAATTATTCTTAAATGCTTGTACAAGCATACATTTATAGAAAAGATTGTGATCCGCAAGGCGGATAGAATGAACGGCGATTCCGGGAACGGGACTGAAAGGGGCGTTTTGTCTAATGAGTTTGTTTAAAGATGATTTCTATTCCACGAAAGTATCCAAGCGCGCCCGAACCCGATTGTCCCGGAATGAGGATCTGTTTCCGAAACGAAGCAAAGGGCAAAAGCAGCAGCCGAACTGGTCGAACATCCGGATTGCGTTTGTTTCCTCGCTGATCAGCTCGGTCGCTGTCGTTCTTATTTTTATAGCGGTGTTTGGCACTTTTGGCAGCTCAAGGTCAGGCGGCAGCCCACACGTGGCTTCAGGGGCGGCTTCGGCCGATCCGTCGGAACGGACGGTGCAAGCATCCGCGAAGGTAGGACCGGCGGTAGTCAGCGTCATTAATGAGCAGACTGCATTGGACGGGAATAAGGACGGTTCGGCGAAGCAGCCTTCCATGGAGGAAGCGGGCGTTGGCTCGGGCATTATATTTAAGAAACAAGACGGCAAAGCGTACATTATGACGAACTATCATGTCGTGCAGGGCGCGGAGAAGGTGCAGGTCGTGCTGGATACGAACGAGAAGCGCGAAGCGCAAATTGTCGGCATGGACCAGATTACCGATCTGGCCGTATTATCGCTGGATGCTCAGGGGATTGATACGGTGGCCGAAATGGGCGATTCGTCCAAGCTCCGTCCGGCTGAATATGTGCTCGCCATCGGCAATGCGCTTGGTTTAGGCGAATCGCTGTCTATGGGAATTGTAAGCAAAACGCAGCAAATGGTGCCGGTGTCGCTGAACCAGGACGGCCATATCGACTGGGAGCAGGAAGTGATTCAGGTCGATGCGTCGATCAACCAGGGCAACAGCGGCGGGCCGCTTATTGATCTGGACGGCAGGGTGGTTGGCATCAACAGCATGAAGATCAGCGATTTTGGCGTAGAAGGCATCGGTTTCGCCATTCCGATCAATGTGGCGATGCCGATTGTGGAGACGCTGATGGAGAAAGGTTACGTGCCCCGCCCGTATTTGGGCGTGTATACGCTGGATCTGGATCAATATGCCGACCAAGCCGACAGCAGCGATGCGAAAGGTGCGGACGGCAAAGACACGCTGAAGCTGCCGGATGAAGTGTACAGCGGCGTTATCGTGCTGGAGGCAGTTGGGCCGGCGAAAGATGCGGGGTTGAAATACAACGACGTCATCGTGAAGCTCGACGGCAAGCCAATCGGCAGCACGAAGGAGCTGCGCCAATACTTGTACGGCTCCAAAAAAATCGGCGACTCGATTGAAGTGACCTATTACCGCGACGGCAAAGAAAAGACTGTGTCTTATACGCTGGGCGAAAACACCGGCGAAGACGACTAGGCGGCGCGGCCTGGGCGTGAAGGGAGCGGCGCGCTGGAGTTGGCGATCGTGCAGCGCACGGTGCGTGGAGTGGTGTGACCGGCCGGGGCCGGTGAGGGCGGGACGCCGCATCGCGGCTATGGCGGGTGTGGTGACATAAAAAGTCGCATGGCTGCTTCGTGCATTAGCGCATGGAGCAATGTAACGTGGCGATTTGATTTGATGCCACTTGTGTGGTGCGTGGCGCCGACGATGCTGTACATCGGTGCAGCCAGGGTTGCTGCACGCGGTGCGGCGATGGTTTCAAAAGAGGTTGGCAGAAGCTGCGACGGCAGGCTTTTGCCAACCTCTCTTTTTTTGGATATGGGGCAGCAGAGGAGTATCTTAAAGGAAGTGGATTGAGCAAACGGAGCAAAGTAGTGTATGGTAAAAGCAGTGTGTAATGAGCTGCCGAAGGGGCGTGAAAGTATGAACGCAATTGAGAAACGGATCGAGGAGCTGTACCGGTACAATCCGGACCTGCAGCCTCCGAGCGATTTGGAGCAATTCTGGAATAATACGCTGGAGACGGCCGAGCAGCGGAAGCCGGTAGGGCAGCGGGTGAAGACGGAAACGCCTTTTGCCGCGGTGGATGCGTACCATGTGACGTATGAAGGTTACGACCATACACCGATCAAAGGCTGGTACATCGTGCCGAAGTTTGTGCAGGCACAAGGCCTGCCTTGCGTGGTGGTATTCCACGGCTATACCGGCGGCAAAAGCTACCCCGAGCATTATGCCGACTGGCTGCTGATGGGGATGGCTGTGCTTGCGGTTGATGTGCGGGGGCAAGGCGGAGAAACGGGCAACCGGATGGACAGCGATTACGGCATGATCAAGGGCTGGGTGACGCAGGGCATCCTGGACAAGGAGAAAAGCTACTACAAAGCGATTGCTGTAGACGCGGTAAAAGCAATCGAGTGGGCGGCGATTCAGCCGGAGGTGGATGCTTCGCGCATCGCGGTGTGCGGCGACAGCCAGGGCGGGGGCATAAGCCTGCTTGCCGCGGCGTTAAGCATGACGCCGGCTGTGGCGGTGGCCAATATCCCGAACATGTGCCATATGGATTTCGGGATTCTTAACTCCACCGGCTCTTTAACGGAGGCGGCGGAGTTCGTGCACCGTTTTCCGCAGCATTTGGACAAGGTGCTGAATACGCTCAGCTATTTTGACATGGTGCATTTGGCGCGGCGCATCGAGATCCCCGTCATGGTTTCGGCCGGGCTGAAGGATACGGTGTGCCTGCCGGAGACGGTGTTCGCTGCATACAACCGCATCCCGTCGGAAAAAATCCTCAACATCTACCCGTTCACCGGGCATAGTGTTGGCGATCATCAGAAGCGGCAAGCGTACGAGTTTGTGAAGCGGCATTTGATTTGACCGTGGTGCGCGGTGTGATATGAAGCGGCGAACGCGCACCGCGGGCAGCCCCACGCGGGAAAGGCGAGGGTGTGGTGCGTGCAGGCAAACGCGGCATGATGCTGGAGCGGCGTGGTGAGCCGCGCGGGGGCAGTGCCGCATCGTACGGACGTGAGACCACGAAGGTGTGCGGCAGTAGATCCGGTGCTGTATATCGCGGATTCGTGACGCAGCGACACAGTGCCGAGTATGCAGTGCATGCAGGGACACGGAGCATCAGCAGGAATAGTCTAGTCTGGCGAAAGGCATGGTGCAGCGACAGGTAAAGCGGTGCAGCCCTGCGTTATAGGCGGATCGGGGTCCGCTGTATACGACAGTGCTATGAAATGCACAACAGTATTAGCTGCTGGCATAACATGCACGCCAGCTGGATGACAGTGGAAGCAGCTTGCCCTTCACAGAAGCGGGGCAATTCTGCTATGCTAGTACATAACAAGCCGATGCGCCCGTCAGTCACGGCGGCGAGGGCGCCATAGGCAATCCAACTTACAGCCAAGAAAGAGGAATCGACTATTTATGTATTGTGTGTGCAAAGGACATGTAGAGCTGGCCATTGATAAATTCGTGGATGAATTCGAAGACGCCCCGGATATCGTGGACCTGAACAAGACCGAATTCGCGGATTGGGATCCGCCTCGCTGCTGCGATTTGTGTGAGCAAAACGCGGAGTTTCTGGTCGTCTAGCGTGCAGGCACATCATTTCTACTCGAATAATCTGCAAGGCTACATACTCTCGTCCGGGCGGACGGGAGTTTTTTTCTGTAAACGTTCATAACTTCATGCCAGAATAGCGGCCAAAGGCCATGGATGTTTTGATAGGCCGAAGAGGCTGGCCGTTTGGCAATCAGCGGACGGCACACTTCGCAGGTGGTTTTTTTCCAAGTACAATATAGAAAGTATATACCCAAGGAGTGATTCCCGTTGTCGCTGTTCGAAGAGTGGGCTTCTTATTGCTTGTCGCGTAAAGGAGCGGTGAAAGACTATCCTTTTGGGCTCGATCCGCTGGTCATGAAGGTCGGAGGCAAGATGTTCGCATTGTTGTCGGAAGCGGGCGGCCAGGTGCACATTTCGCTCAAATGCGAGCCGGAGATGGCCGAGCTGCTTCGCAGCCAACATGAAGCGGTTGTACCGGGCTACCATTTGAACAAGCGGCACTGGAATACCGTCACCGTTAACGGTTCGCTGCCGGAAGAGGAAGTGCGGTGGATGATCGACCATTCCTATGCGCTGGTTGTCAAAAGCTTAACTAAAGCGGTGCGCGAAAGTATCGGTTAGAAGCGGGGCCTTCAAGCAAAATGATTAAGCTACCTGTAGAGAACGTTGGAACAATTGCTGGAGCGGGAGGACATCATTGATGCAAATACAGATTGTATGTGTGGGAAAGCTGAAAGAAAAATACTGGTCCGACGGCGTGGCTGAATACGCCAAACGGCTTGGCGCGTACGCACGCCTTGATATCCGTGAGCTGCCGGACGAGAAAACACCGGACTCCATGAGTCCGGCAGAGGAAGAACAGGTGCGAATCCGCGAAGGAGAGCGCATCCTCGGCGTGTTGAAGCCGGATGCGCACGTTATCGCACTGGCCATTGGCGGCGAGACTTGGTCCAGCGAGCAGCTCGCCGCGCATCTGGACAAGCAAGCCGTATATGGCGGCGGGGCGGTTTCTTTTGTCATCGGCGGGTCACTCGGGCTGTCGCAAGCGGTGCTGTCCCGCGCCGACAAGAAGCTCAGCTTCGGGCGGATGACTTATCCGCATCAGCTGATGCGCGTGCTGCTGCTGGAGCAGGTGTACCGGGCGTTTAAGATTAACCGGGGGAACCGTATCATAAGTGACGGTACACAAAATAAGACAGGAAATAATACTAGACAGTAACTTCATTAACAGAATAACTGCAACGTCATAAGCGAACAATTGTTTGACTAATCTAATAGAGTTGAAATATAATACCCTTAATAAGTTAAATAAATAATTTAACTCTTTCGGAGGGTTATCGATGTATTTAATCAGTAAGGATAAAGTAAGGGCTACAATGAAAAAGGCGGGTATTTCATCGCAGAAAGAACTTGCCGAAAAGTTGGACATTACAAAAAATCAACTATCTATGTTGCTATCCCCCAAGTTCGACCCTATTAAATCAAATGCTAGGAGATTATGTGAAGTGTTGAATGTTCCTTTGGATGACATCGTAGTAAAAGAACAACTAGAAATGTATTTAACCGAAGAAACATCGGATATTGATGAGGAATTACCACTTGAGTACGATCATAATTCAAATGATTTTATTGACGTAAGAAATACTGTTCCAACAAGGAAGTATAATGTGGTGGAATTGTTTGCAGGTGCAGGTGGTCTTGCTCTCGGGCTTGAAAGTGCTGGATTTGAAACATTAGGTCTAGTAGAACTTGATAAAACTGCGTGCCAAACACTACGAAATAATAGACCCTCGTGGAACGTAATAGAAGAGGATGTAATTAAAGTAGCATCATCAGGAGTACGCCAATACCTTAATACTGATGAAGAGATTGATTTGCTTTCGGGGGATACCCTTGTCAGGCGTTTAGCTATGCTGGTAAAAAGATGGGTTTAGATGATATTAGAGGAACAATGTTCTATTACTACTCAAAGATATTAGAAGAGTTAAAGCCTAAAATGTTTTTGGCTGAAAATGTTAGAGGACTTGTTAATCATGATAAGGGCAGAACACTGGAAACGATGCTAAAAGTGTTTTCAGAAATGGGATATGTTGTGAAGTGGAAAGTTCTTAGTGCATTAAACTATGATGTAGCACAGAAAAGAGAACGAATTGTAATTGTTGGTATTAGAAAGGACTTGGTTGAGTCTCATAATATTAGCTACAAGTTCCCTGAATCATATGGTCGAACCTTAGTTCTAAAGGATGTTCTTAAAGACGTGCCTGAATCCGATGGAGCCAGTTACCCCGAATCAAAGAAAAAGTACTTGGATTTGGTACCAGCGGGGGATATTGGCGGGATCTTCCTGATGATTTGGCAAGGGAATACATGGGGAAAAGTTACTTTTCAGGTGGAGGAAGAACTGGTATGGCTAGACGCTTATCTTGGGAAGAGCCGTCACTGACACTAACATGCTCTCCTGCACAGAAGCAAACTGAAAGATGCCATCCCGATGAGACACGCCCGTTCACCGTAAGGGAGTACGCTCGGATTCAGAGTTTCCCTGATAGCTGGGAGTTCCATGGCTCTACCGCTAACCGCTACAAACAAATTGGTAATGCTGTTCCAGTGAACTTTGCTAAAGCAGTTGGGCTTTCAATTGTTGAGGTTTTAAACAAGATTTAACTAAAAATGAGAGAAGGACAATTCCCTCTCTCATTCTTCAAATATTAATTATTAAATGAATCTTCAATTTGTTGTGCTAAGCTATTAATGATTTCTTCTACTAGCTCTGTGCCATCTGTCTCAGTTGCTACATCCCCAATAGCATCGGTGATTCTTTGATAAAAGTTAATATGCCCCGTTAAGCGATGCCAAAAATCAGTACCTACATAAACGGGATGCTCTCTTTGAAGTCTTTTGTAATGCCCACTTAGCTCATCAGAGTGACCATAAAAGACCCCAACGATCAAATCATTAATGCCAATGTTAAGGTTGTTAGTGCGTGCAAGGTTTTTAACACCTGTGAAATGATTAATTATTGTGTCTACATCATCTGCATTGATTGTGTTAGTTCCAGCTTTTACTTGGCAGTATTTCCTTCTACCATCCAGTTTGTCAATAAATTCTATATCAATTCCGGAGGTTGTAGATGCAAAGCCCTCCAAAACCTCGCTGCAAAACTTTTGTAGTTTATTACCGAATATCGTATTTATTGAAGTGCCGATTACTCTAGGGTATACCAATGCCTTTGCTATGCTCCTAGCCTCAACATTTCCAGTTATGAAGCTAGCTTTATACTTGTCTAAAAATGGGTTTAGTCTAAATACCTTTAGGTCTCTGCATTCCTCAGTTTTTCTAATATGATTGGGTACAATTTCTGTTCTGAAAAAATCTTTAGCATTTTCAATGATTTCATTTAACACTTCTTCGCCTAGTACCGATTGGTTATCTATCGTCATTTGCATATTCTCCCATCTCTTTTAGGGCTTTGAGAATATATTACCATAAAAACACCTACTTCAGAACTACCCTGTAGTCTTGATACTGAACACAAGTAAGTGAGGGTTTACCTCTTAAGCCCCAAAATTGGATTTGAGTCTAGGTTACTTAACGTAGTAGGCTAGATGAAGAATCAATGGAGGGGATTTTTTATGCAACGGAGACGATTTACGATCGAGTTCAAACAGCAAGTAATTCATGAAGCCAAAGAAGTCGGGAATGCTGCACAAGTAGCGCGCCGCCATAACATAAATCCGAAGATATTGTACCGTTGGATGGAACAAGCAGAGCACACGGATTGGAAAGCAACCAATTCCTCTGCGAAAGCGGTCAGCGCCTATGTACCTTCGCCACAGGAGTTTCGAACGCTTGAAGGTGAAAACAAACAACTGAAGGAGCTCTTGGGCGAGAAGGATTTGGAGATCGCAGTCCTTCGTGACTTGTTAAAAAAGCAGAACCCAGCTTATCGGACAAGATTGAAATAGCCGACAAATGGATTGAGGTGGGGCATGTAGTGAGCCGCATTCTGCGGATCGTCGGTGTAAGCGAACAGACTTATTACAACCGTAAAAAACAGCCAGGCAACCAAGTCTCTGTAAAGCGTAGAGGTGGTCGTCCTGTGCCTGGTTTCTCGATGACCAAGACAGGAATACCGATTAGTGACGGCCAGATCCAGGAATGGCTCTGTGAACTGTTGAACGGAGAAACAGACGTCTATGGTTACCGTAAGCTGACGATTTGTTTGCGACGTGAGTATGAGCTTGTGATTAACAAGAAAAAAGTATACCGGCTGCTCGATGAGATGGAGATGCTTCAGCCACAGCGGCGTAAACGATTAAAGCATCCGCGCAAACTGGCGAATAACCGTGAGATTAAAGCTTCGAACGAGCTCTGGGAAATGGATATTAAGTATGGCTATATCGCAGGAGAACAGCGCTTTTTCTATTTGCTGTGCGTCATTGATGTGTTAGACCGCGAGATCATCGATTTCCATATGGGACTATCCTGCGAAGGCAAACATGCTGCAGGATTGATTCAACGCACCTTGTGGCAGCGACAGCTATTTAAAACCAAGCAGCGCCCGGTGATTCGCACCGATAACGGACCACAGTTTATTTCTCATGTCTTCGAGGATGTTTGTGTAGTGCATGACGTGACACACGAGAGAATTCCTCCGAAGACTCCGAACAAGAATGCACATATTGAATCGTTCCACAGCTTGTTGGAATCTGAATGCCTGCAGAGGTATGAGTTCAACAGCTACCAGGAAGTTTGCGAGACTGTGGCGAACTATATTCGTTTTTACAACGAGCGGCGTATGCACGGAAGTCTGTATGATCTGGCTCCACAGCAGTTCCGTCAAGCAGTTGCTATGCATCAAGTGCAGGCTAAGATTGTTAAAGTTTGAGAAAAACGAAGAGATGCTAAGCTTACGCTAGTTTAAGTGACTGCGACTCAAATATTCGGGGTTTAACCGCTTTTTTTTAGCTCGACAGCGTATTTTTCGCCGATGCTTCCGTTAAGCAGAAAAATCGTATTATAAGTGACGGCGAAGTTTCTTACTTAGTGGCACGGGGAAGTAGGTTTGTTATATTAAGGAATTGTCAAACCTCTAAATATCAAGAATAACACGTTTTCTGTAATTTCCATATTTCCTACAAAGGAGAAGGAAGAAATATGATTAAAAATTATCATTACATCGACGAATCAAGACTAGATATGTATTTTGATCAGATTCCATTTAAGCTGCCGAAAGAAAAAAAGCGTAAGACTACAGTCGGAATATCTCTGACAGGTCCAAAGTTGGACTTGACTGAAGAAACGTCAGCCAAGGCGTTTAATAAATACGAGAAAATTGATATATTTACTGCTTTTCTAGAAAAAAATAATCTTATCGATTCTAAAAGACCTAAGATCACTTACGGCAATGATAGTGAGATTCCCTTTGTGTTGGAAACATTTACCGCTAGAAAAGTCATTTTTAATAAAGAACTATTGGAGAATATTCCACAGCTACAGCAGTTAGTTATATGGATATCTGATCCCGAAGATTCCGATCTGAGTGATGAACCATGGAATTTTCATGGAACCTTCTTGTATTTAACAGAGTTATGGATGGATGACGGAAGGTATCATACAGTTTGGTCAGGTTGCTCAGCACTACAAGCAATTGTAAACAAAATTGAAGGCAGAAGTTTACTGAATACAATAACCAACACAGTTGAACCATTGGGAAGAAGGAACTTTACTCACCCCGTTACCAAATTATCTAAACTTGGTGCCATTGCCCTCGAAAAACGAAAGGTTACTTCATTATACCAAAAACGATATATAACAAATGAACAATGTTTTACCAAAAATAAAAAGAAATTTAGAGTAAATGATTTATTGGGTTATCCAATATATATCGCAAGTGAACTCTAAGAAGATAACAGCAAGTTCATGCTTCAGGGCATTCGCTCCTCGGTCCGACCGGAGTTAGAAGTGAATTCGGAAGGGGGCTTTCAGTGACAAGCAAGCGGAATCAGTCGGACACATTCGTACCGGCTAAGTGCATTAAGTCGCTGGGATATCGTGAGCATATAGAATATTATCAGAAATCTCAGTAAAGGACGATAATAGATGAAGGAAAAAGTGATTATTTGCCTCCATTGCGGTAATAAGACATCAATGAAAGTCGTAGCAAATCATGACTTAATGGAGCATGAAGAGATTTGGGATTACTCGGTTAATTATTATAGTCCAGCGTATATAACATCTTTTTTTAAACAGTGGGAGATGTATTTATGTCCAGTTTGTACTGAAGTAACTATTCAAAGAACTACTTCTTTTAGCGAAGAGACTGAGCCGAATGGAAATCCTATTAAGTATACCGATACCATATTCCCTTTAGGATTCAGTGAAAATAAACATCTTCCATCACCTGTGCGAGATGCATTTGAGGCTGCGCTAAAAGTAAGGAATCTGGATGGTGCAGTTTGCATTATGGCTTTACGGAGAACTTTAGAGAAGATGTGTAAACATAAAAATGCAAAGGGGAAGGACTTATTTTCTAAATTAAAAGATCTTCAATCAGAAAACATTCTACCTCCGATTATGGAGGGGATTTCATACATATTAAGAAAAGAGGGAAATTCCGCAGCTCACGCAGACGATAAAGAGTTTTCAAGTGAGACTGTGAAATTAATGATTGAGTTTACTGAAGTTATATTAGACTATGTTTATTCGTTACCAGCAAAAATAGAGAAAGCTCAATTGAAGTTAAATCAAGATGTAATCAGTAATGAAGAAAGTGAACTTTAAAATGTGGACAGCCCGTCTCATCAGAGCCCCAGATTCCCATCCCGCATAAAAAGTAGAATAAGGCACCTACTGCTCACGGATCCTCAAATATTACGGATGACAATAGGAGGAAAAACTTCGGGTGGATTACATAATTGAATTTATAAAGGGCTCATTTCCCAATACTACTGAAGCCATTTTGGCGGTGGTCTTTTTGATTCTTGTCGCCTGGATGTATAAGGAACTGCGAGCCAGTTATATAGAGAATAATAAGTCAGATCAACAGCGACTTGATAAGGCACTAGATAGTTACTCTGAATTAGATTTAGAAATTTATAAATACATTCAAGATAAGTCAGATTTGTTTAGTGTAATCGAAAAGGTATCTAAATCTGTTGTTTTCCTGCCTACCGATTTGTTGAAGCAGTACGATTATCTAAAAAGGATCGAAAACGATAATGAACTGAAGGAAGTCCTAAAAGAATTTCAACAAGGGATTCTAAAGGAAATTTCAAGGCTAAAGTTTAAGCAGGTAGATACGATAGTCTCTAAGAACGAGTCTGTAAAATAAAATGTGTAAACTCCCAAAAACCGATTACAATGAAAGCAGAAGAAAGGTTGGGGAGCACACATGGGATTATGGACGAAAGAACAGCTGCGCGCGTTTATTAAGGAAAACCAATTGGTGACGGCACAGGATGCCCAGAACGCGCTGAAGGATCTGTTTGCCGAGACGCTGCAGGAAATGCTGGAAGCCGAAATGGACACGCATCTGGGCTACGAAAAGCATGACGCAAAAAGCAAACAGACGACGAACAGCCGCAACGGCAAAAGCCGAAAAACGGTCACCAGCGAATATGGCGAGCAGGAGATCGCTGTTCCTCGGGACCGCGAAGGCGCCTTTGAGCCGCTGGTTGTGAAAAAGCATCAATCGAACGTCACGGGCATCGAAGATCAGATCGTCGCCCTCTATGCCAAAGGCGTCAGCACACGCGAGATTCAGGATCATCTGCAGCAGTTGTACGGCATTGAGGTGTCGCCAACGCTCATCTCCAATGTCACGAACAAGATCGTGCCGCTCATCAAAGAGTGGCAGAATCGCCCGCTGCAGAGCGTATACGCCGTCGTGTTCCTGGATGCCATCCATTTTAAAGTGAAGCAAGACGGCGCCATTGTGAATAAAGCGGCTTACATGGTCATCGGCATTGATCTGGACGGGAACAAGGATGTGCTGGGCATGTGGATCGGCGAGAACGAGTCCGCGAAGTTCTGGCTCAGCGTCTTAAATGAGTTGAAGAACCGCGGCGTTCAGGATATCCTGATCACCTGTGTGGACAACCTGACCGGCTTCACCCAAGCGATTACGGCCTGTTACCCTCAGACGGAAATCCAGAAGTGCATCATTCATCAAATCCGGAATTCCACGCGCTACGTATCCTACAAGGATCTCAAGAAAGTCACGGCGGATCTGAAGCCGATCTACAAGGCCGCCACAGAGGAAGCTGCGTTAGTGGAACTCGATCGCTTTGAGGAAATCTGGGGCACGAAGTACCCGCTCATCGTGCGTTCCTGGCGCACGAACTGGTCGGAACTCGCCACCTTTTTCAAGTACCCGCCGGAAATCCGCAAACTGATCTACACCACGAACATCATCGAGAGCTACCATCGACAGTTGCGCAAGGTGACCAAAGGTAAGAGCATTTTTCCCTCCGATGAGGCGCTGCTCAAAATGCTTTATCTCTCAACAATGGACGTGATCCGTAAATGGACCGGCCGCGTTCAGAACTGGGGGCAGATGCTCCTCCAGCTCTCCGTCTTTTTTCCGGACCGGGTCGGGCAGCATCTTCGCTAGGCGGCCGCTCCCCCTCGGGGGAGGATTCTTACAAAAGAGTTTACACGAAATTATTGACAGACCCGTCCAGCACTTCATTCGCGCAACGTTATCTCGATTCCGCATACACTTTGGCTAGGAGAATACACGCGCTCCACCAAGATAAGCAAGCCAAACCAAAGGAGAACGACCATCACAGGCGTTCTCCTTTCGTTACGCATGATCTTCCTTTGTCTCTCTTACTACTTGTTGCGAATAGGCTTCACCCAAGCCAATGGATTCGTAATACTCCCGCGTCACCGTTTCCATGCGCTCCATTACAGCCGCATGCTGCTCCTCTGGAACGAACTCCAGGAGACAGCCGTTATGACGTTCTCCCTTGCGGCTTCGCGTAGTTTGACTTCCTCTATGCAGTAATCGTGATAGTCCGTGATTTCTACTCGCTCTCGTTTCTCTGCTTGTTCGAGGAAGGCGGTAGGGGTTTGATTTTGCGCGCAAGGCGCTTCTTCTCCAGCCGTAACTCCAAAAGTTCAGCTTGTAACCGTAGATCGATGGCGTAAACAGCCATAAGGATTTCCTTCACAATTGCGGGAGTCAGGTTCCTGTTCGCTCGTGTATATTATGTCGAATAGCGCATTTTCCGCAAGCTCGCAGGCTTCCAGTTTCAGAATGAAGCAGTCTTTTTCATTAACAAGCTGTGTTTATCTTTTAATGGATCAAACACTTTATCGATCCCGCAGCTAATCGATCAATCTGATTTGATACAAAGTCTTGAAAACTCTGGATTGTAAGGAGAAGCCAAAAGCGCTTGTCTCGACAGTCTCCTACCTGTAGCTGCCCAATAGGCAAAGTGTTCACAGTTATTATGAAAAAGACTAAAACCTCCAAAGTTGCTTGCCAGTTGGCTAGAAGCCCAATGTCTCGAGGTAGACGAGTTCTTCCTCGAAGAGTCCGAAAAATTTCTGTCGTTTTCCCTCGATCGGAATGCAGCCGACGCGCTCTCTGTCCTTCAACTTATCGCTCCGGAAATGCACTGCCGTCAGTTTGCCGCAGAGGGGCTTATCATTCAGCCCCTCCTTTTTTCTTCTTTTTTACCCTATTTCATTCTTCATCCACGATTACATTCACGGAAGCTTCTGCATGTAGGGTTGGTCCATTATCGGAGGAAACAAACACCCGATTGACGATGATTGTGTCTTCCGAGACATCGGGGAGGAGAAACGGAATCCGAATGGATTGATCCGCACCGATTGGGAAAGACTCCATCCTTGTTTGTAAGTGGATCAACGAATCGTTAAAGTTCAGATGGTTCAGCACGATGTTGCCGGTATTTCGGAAGCGAACGGTGAAGAACACGGTATCCCCCGAGGAGCCCTCTGCCCGATCCACGGTCTTAGTCAATGATAGGTTAGGAAGTGATGTAACCGTGACAAGTGCCTGCGCCTGCTGTAATGGCGTTTGGTCAGAGAAAGCGTAGGCGGTGCCATTAATTTCGGTAGCGCCGACAGCATCCGTTGGAATCGTGAACGGCCGCACGAATGATTGGTTTCCTCCGGGCGCCATCGAGGGTATTGCCGTATGGAATCGAGTCAGCGGGTGGACCACGTGCACATCGGTCAAAGTCAGTGGGGAGTTGTTCGTAACCGTAATAGTAAAGAATACCATCTCGCCGGGAGCTGCCAAGGGACGATTGACAACATTCGTCAACTGGAGCAGAAAGCGGGGCAGGCCGGCCAAGACCCGTGCATCACTCTGGGCAATCATGCCTTCGGGACGTTCTGGCCATTGTGCAGTAACTCGGTTAAGGAACAACGTCCCCAGCTTTGCATCGATCGGAATAGTAAACAAGAACTGAACTCGTTGCGTCTGCCCGGGCGCAAGCGCAGGGATGAACTTCTGTGTCCCGGTCATCGAATCCAAAAGCCGGATGCGACTGGCCGGATGATTCCCGGTATTGGAAACCTCTACAGTGTAGGTGATTGTCTCCCCGAGGGCTGCCAGAGTGCGATCGGGTAGCTTACGGAGAGACAAGGACGTGGATTGTCCGGGTGCCGCAACGACTACGACATCCGCAGCGATGCGCTGAAGCGGCGTCTGGTCTGAGCTTGCCGAGAACGTATTCCTGATCAAGCTGCCGTCCGCGGAATCAACAGGCACTGTCATCGAAGCGGTTGTAACGAATGTTCCCGCAGCCGGTAGGATAGGCACAATCTCATGGATGCCAAGCAAGGGATCGCTAAGCGTAACATTCGTCTGCGGCGAGTTAAGCAGGTTCGTAACGGTCATCGTGTAGTTGATCGTTGAGCCCGGAGCGGCCACTGCCGCATCCGCTGTTTTGGTCAAGGAGAGACCTCGGGCAATGACCTTGATTGTCGATAATACTTGTACCGGTCCAGTTTCATTCGAGATGACGGTAAGAATATTAATGATCTCATCGCCAACCAGGGCATCTGCCGGTATGCTGAACGGGAATGACAGCTCCTGTTCTGCACCGATCGCAAGGTCCGGAATGGCAGTATCGATACCCAGCAGTGGATCTGTCACCCGAATCCCCGTAAGCGCAACATTGCCGGGATTCGCGATCGTGATACGATAATTCACGAGTTGTCCGGCGGATGCCTCCGTCGTATTAGGTACTTTGAGTACGCCAATGAAGGGCGATGGAAGCACTTCAACTTCTACAGAAGCAGTCACGCTTGGCGTCTGATCGGATACCGCGTCAACCGAATTCAAATAGATGCCAGGAGGCGTCTCAAGCGGAACGAGGAAGAGGACTTGAATCGTCTCTGTTTGTCCTGCGTCTAGTCTCGGAACCGTGAAGTTTTGCCCAATCAAATAATCAGTCACGACGATATTTGTGAGAGGGAGGTTACCGCTGTTTCTCAGCGTAATGGTGAAGCGAACGGTTCCTCCGGGAATAACGGTCGTTCGATCCGACGTTTTTTCCAGCTCCAGGTGCAGGCTGTCTTGTACCTGCAGGATGGTCGTCGCTCGCATCAGCTGAAGGTTATCGCCGCTAATTTCAGCCGTGTTGATAATAGTGGAACCGATTGGCGCGTCTAAGGGAACCTGGTAAGGCACGCTCAGCGACAGGGTAGCGCCGACTTCGATCTGATCGATCGTTTCATGGATGCCAAGCAGCGAATCCGTTAGCAGGAGGTTGGTGAAGGCGACGTCCCCGACATTGCTGGCATTGATCTCGAAGACGACGGTGCTGCCTGGTGCGGCGACTGTAGGAACGACCGACTTACGGAATATGAGCGTAGGCATCGCTACTACGTTAATCGTGGTGGAGGCTGTTAGACCGATGGGGATCTGATCGGAGAGGACCGTTACGGTATTCGTAATTTGTCTCGGTACCGTACCGGCAGGCACGATGAACGGGGCTTGAACCGTGATGGCTTCTCCGACAGCCAACGCGGGAATCATGTCCGTGAACCCGATTAAGGGATCGGCAATCTGGATATTGGTTAAGGGCACTTCTCCCGTATTCGTAATGGTGATGAAGTAAGTAACACTCTCGCCGGTGAGGACATCTGTTCGATCTGGAACTTTACTCAGGCTCATTTTATCCAGTAAAACGATTTTGGTTACGAAGCCGTCGATAGAGCCGTTCAGCACCGTTTGAAAAGCGCCGTCGGTAACCGGGAAGTTGGCGGAATTGGTAAATCCTGTTACATAGGCTTCCCCCACGGTATTGATCACAATACCGGCGCCGCGATTGGTTGATCCGGATCCCCCTAAGTAGGACGAATAGACAAGCGCGGAACCGGTCGGATTCAGCTTCGTTACATAGGCATTCGATGTCCCGATCAATTCGGGCTGGAAGGCCTGTGCCGTAATCGGGAAATCAGCCGAAGTGGTGACGCCGGTGATGTAGGCGTTACCCGCTGTATCGATGGCGATGGATATGCCCTGATCGTTGCCGAATCCTCCCACAAGCGTAGAATAAACAAGCGCGGAACCGGCCGAATTCAGCTTCGTTACGAATATATCCTGAAACCCTTTCAACTCGGTTTGGAAGGCGCCCGGCGTCGTTGGGAAATCGGCGGAATTGTTTGCATTACCGGTTACATAAGCGTTACCCTCAGCATCTACCTTAATATCAAATGCCACATCGCCTATGCCAGATCCTCCAAGCAAGGTGGAGTAGACAAGCCCGGTACCTTCGGGATTCAGTTTCGAGATGAAGGCATTACCAAACCCTATCAGTTCGGTCTGAAAAGCGCCCGGCGTTGTCGGGAAGTCGGGAGCGCCGCTCGTGACCCCGATGACGTATGCATGGCCGGAGGCATCTATCGTCAAGCCGGTTGATTCATCTAAAGCCGATCCGCCTAGATAAGTGGAATACAGGAGTGCAGTACCAGCCGGATTCAGCTTCGCTACGAAGGCATCGGCCTCCCCTCGTAGATTCGCTTGAAAGGCGCCCGGAGTTACTGGGAAGTTGGAAGATCGCGCAGACCCTGCCACGTATGCGTTGCCCGCGCTATCCACTGCAATACTGGAGCCCGTATCCGAGTCAGATCCGCCGAGATAGGTGGAATAGAGAAGCGATGAGCCGGTCGAATTAAGCTTGGTTACAAATGTGGTATCCGCCGGGCTCAGCTTAGTGGGTTGAATGGCACCTGGCGTAACCGGAAAGTTTGACGAGAACGTCGTTCCGATTACGTAGACATTATTGGCCGCATCCAGCGCGATTTTGCTTGCTGAGTCAGATCCAGATCCGCCCAAATAGGTGGAATAAATCAGCGCGGAACCGGTCGGATTCAGCTTGGTTACAAATGCATCGTCGCCCCCGCCCTGCAGTTGCTGGAAGACGCCTGGAGTTACCGGGAAGTTAGCTGAAGAGGTCTGTCCCGCTATATATAGATTACCATCGGAATCCAATTGAATGGTGGTAGCAAAATCATTGGAGGCTCCCCCTAGATAGGTGGAGAAGCTTATTCCGGGATCGATAATCAGAGTGTAATCGGGATCATACGGCTCGCTTACGATAAAGCCAATACGGAATGATTGTTGTTCATCGGATATAAGCTGGAATGAACCGGCTATCGCCATCCTACGTCCTTCTTTCTCCTGATAGATGACCGGGGAAGGATCGAGCAGTTCTCCAAGCTGAGTTTGAATCACGAGGTTCCCTTCACGATCGAGCGACAATCCGTCGGCACCCACATAGGTGAATTGGATGGATTGTAAGTCGCCGCTAGGTCGAACCCTATATTCGTACTTGATGGCTGTTCCTTCACTTCTGAACACGAGATCAATGCACGGCCATAGCTCCCGATAGAAGATCTCATGATAGGTCGGAATATCCGTATGCCATTGGTTCGGATGAGAGCCTTTCATCCAGTTCACCTTGCCGATGGCTTGGGACTTTCCTTCCGGCTCGACATCTGTTCTCGCATTCAAGAAGCGAAAGTCGAGACGAAGACCTTGATCCTCGTGCAGCAGATCTGTTATGCTGCCCGGCTTCGGTTGTCTTTTGAAAAAGGTGAAGCTCGCTTCTGTCGCTTTAAAGAATGCATCGTAGGCAGCTCCCTTTGAAAAGTAACCAACACGGGGGTCCATCACTTGCCCTGCATTAGGAATGAAATAACAAGGAAACTGCTTGAGACTTTCCAAACCCAATGGATGGTGCACATTTTGCATAAGGACTATCCTCCCACTTTTCAGATGAATATTAGCTATTCTATTCATAACAAGAGGGGGAAATATCCATTGCTGCAAAGATGATCGGATTAATATAACGCGAGCTATCCCCTTTGATCCGTAAATCTACCCATTCGGGGACGATGGTTGATGAGACATACAGCCTTAGCTAATTCCAATAAGAACGCAAATGGGCCTTGCGGGAGTTCTTCCCTAAAGGGCACGATTTCGCTGCGATTATAGATGAATAAGCTGTCGTCACAAGTAACGGCGAAATATTAAACAAAAGGAGTGGATGATTCCAGATCACTGCTACACCATTAAAAACTCCAGAGAAAGATAATTTTATGAAGATGAACTTCAAACTTCACGAAGCGATCTTCCATACGAGAAGCTTTCTGATCAACCCTTTTTTATGTGAAAGAGATATACATTTCCTTTATTTTTCCATTAGCATGCATGAACCGATGATTCATTAGGAGAGGGTCAGGCAGATTGGTTTTATCAAATTCACCATCTATAGATACAGTGACAATAAAATTGTCATCTTGCTCCCTGGCATCAATAATGGCAAATTGAACCTTCGGTTCGAATATTTCCGATTTGCTCCAGCTGGAAATTGCATTCTTCCCAACGAACTTTCTTTTCATATCGACAACAAATGCATGCTCATCGAATGCCGCTAGAAAAGTTTCGGGATCGTTGTCATTCACCGCGTTAAAATAAATCGCCACGGATTCTGGAATTTTAATCATACTTTATACCTCCTTGAGCAAAATTAAACTGTTGGGACTGTGCCCCCGTCAATGACATACTCACTGCCGTGAATAGCGGCTGCGCGGTCCGAGGCCAAAAATGCAGCGAGTTCAGCAACTTCTTCTGGCATTCCAGGGCGGCCAAATGGAATACCTCCAAGGGAATCCATCAGCAGCTTCAAAGCAGTTTCGCGACTTCCCGCAGTAACAGCAAGACGATCAATTAGACGGTTAGCCGCTTCAGTTTGAATAAACCCTGGTGCGATTGTATTTACACGAATTCCTTGTGGAGCGAATTCGTTAGATAGTCCTTTGCTGTAAGTTGTTAAAGCTGCTTTTGCAGCCGCGTATGCCAAAGTGGATTCATACAACGGTAAAACTCTTTGAATAGAACTAATATGGATGATTACGCCTCTGCCTTGTTCAAGCATTAGCGGAAGCAAATTACGATCCAAACGGACAGAACCAAGAAGGTTCAAATTTAATTCCTCAAGCCAATGCTCCTCGGTTAATGCAAGTGCGCCGCCAGCTGGGGAACTTGAGCCGCCAACAGTATTAATTAAGATGTCAATTCCGCCGAGTTTTTCTTTTACAGCATCTACAATGGCTTGCGTTCCTTCAGGTTTCATAATGTCTGCTTGTACAAAATGAACATTAGGAATATTATAATTAGCCGGTTTATTTCTAGCTGTGGTTAGTACAGTCGCGCCGGCTCCTGCCAATCGTTTCACGATTGCAAGGCCCATACCTTGTGTTCCTCCTGTAATCAATGCCCGCTGTCCATAAAATTCCTTTTCATAAGATGCATAGCTCATATAGAAGTCCTCCTTGTTTATGTTGAGCATAATTTCTACGGGGTTAAGTATACTCTTAGACAAAACATAAATATAATTTATATTTTTGATTGTTTTTATTATTAAAATTAATTGAATCAAATATTGCTTATGCTGGGGAGAATGCGCAGAAAATGTTTTTCGCGAAAATTGCTGACCTTGCTTGGACTACAAACGGATTGTATGATTACAACGTAATTCATGAACAAAAGTAGTGGTAGGGGAGTAATGAGATGGAACTGACTCAATTGGAATATTTTTTAAAAGTTGCGAGAATGGAGCATTTGACCAAAGCTGCTGAATCATTATCCATCACTCAGCCCGCTCTAAGTCATTCTATATCGAAGCTGGAAGCTGAACTAGGGGTCCCTCTATTCGAACGCAAGGGAAGAAATCTGAAGATCAATCGTTATGGATTAATGTTCTCGAAACATGTGGAGAAGATACTGCAGGAAGTACAGCGTGGGAAAAAAGAAATCGAGGAGCACTCCAATCCGGATTCTGGCGTGATACATCTCGCATATTTAAATATATTAGGCGTTGATCTAATTCCTAATCTCATCCGAGATTATCAGAAACTGAACCCGGCAATTACGTTCGAATTGTCACAAGGCGACAAGGGGACCATTTTGAATCAGGTTGAGGAAGGGCAATCGGATCTCATGATTACGTCTGAGAAGCCAGTAAATGATACTTTTGAATGGGTGCCGATGTTGTCGCTTCCGCTCTATCTGGTGGTCTCTGCAGACCATCGATTAGCGAAAAAACCTTCGGTTAGTTTAGGAGAAATTACAGGGGAGCCATTTGTAGGACTAAGGCATAACTGTAGCTTGAAAAATTCACTGCTGACTAGAGTCCACCATATGAATTTTACTCTTGCTTCAACCTACGATGCAGAAGATCTTCAGACAGTGGCCGGTTTTGTAGCGGCGGGACTTGGAATATCGGTATTGCCGAAGACGGCTGGTTTAAACATCGATGGCCTTAAGTGGATCCCGATTGAAGATGAAGGATGGTGCTGGGAAGTGGGCTTACATCTCAAGAAAGAAAGATATCTGTCCCCTGCAACAGAGTTGTTTGTCAAATTTATTAAAGAAGGGTTCTCGTTAGGATAGCTCGTGAAGAGCTATAATAAGCCTGATCATGCCTTTTACATTAATTTTATTTATCAATATGATGAAAATCATAAATTTCACAAAAGTAGGATGGAGTAGTTAAATTTAATTTTATGAGAGCACAAGGTGTGAACGTGCGAATTGAGGACTTTTGCGAACGATCAATCCATATATTGATAAAAAGATGATATGGAGATGGACGTTATGGTTATCACGCCCAATATACCGAATTTGCCCTATGCAGAGAGGAACGGAGTCAAATATTTCAGCTTAGTTGCAGAGCCCGTAAAGAGCGAAATTCTTCCCGGCATTTATATGAATGCCTGGGGTTATAATGGCAGTTCTCCAGGTCCAACGATCTGCGTGTACCCGGGCGACTATGTATGCATTAGAGTGTTTAATAAGTTACCTCAGCCAACCAGTGTACACTGGCATGGATTAGATATACCCAATGTAATGGACGGGGTGCCGGATATAGAACCTTCTCCAAGAATTGATCCGGGCGGGTACTTTGATTATCACTTCAAGATTAACAATCCTCCGGGAACTCATATGTACCATTCGCATTTTTACCCCGTCTTTCAAGACATGATGGGGCTGGAAGGCGGATTTATGATTCTTGATCCCCAGGAATCAGAAAAGGATGTGCAAAGAGATTATTATATTATGCTGGGATCCTTTAAGTTAAAGGATATTCCCGCTGGTGTCCTTGAAAGAGGCGTTTATAATATCGATCCCTTTTCAGAAACAGCGAATTTTTTCACGATGAACGGAAGGTGCTTTCCGTATACAGCCCCACTGCCGGTCTCAGAGGGTGATCGTATTCGGATCAGATTCGGGAACGTCGGAATGGCCAACCATCCCATTCACCTCCATGGGCATCAATTCCTTGAAACGGCAGTTGACGGCAATTCCATTGCGAGAGAGAATCAGCTTAAAAAGAGTACGATATTAGTTTCGTCAGGAACGACGAGAGATATTGAGTTAATCGCAAATAATCCCGGCCGGTGGCCGCTGCACTGTCATTTCCCACATCATGTTAGTAATAATATGACGCTTCCGCTAGGAGGAATGGCGACGGCAATGGTCTATGAAGGGTTCCCGAAAATCTGAATATCGCATAAGCCATGCGATACACTTCTAACTACCGGATCGACGGGTTAGGGCTTCTTGTAATATCCGGACAAAAAAGCCCCAGTCCTTTTATTTCCCTTAAGGTTCCGGATTTGCTGTATACTAATGGTATGAAAATGAAAGCTGCCGGTCTGTTTACTGCCAAGGTTCACGGTACTGCACTTCTCACAGGCGGCAATTTCGGACTTGAGGGTTCTTTTGTTCCGGTTACTATCAGTCTTCTGATTTCGATTTCGATGCTGATCGGGGTTAAACGGAGCGGGTTAAAGCTTCCGTAAGATCTGTTCAAGTGATAAATGATGAGGGGGAAATTATGGAGGCTTGCGCGGATGTTTTAATAATTATCGATTTACAGAATGGGGTTTGTTACAACCATGAGCATTTGTTTGAATTAGAAAAATTACTTACTAAAGTAAATGATAGAATCTCATTGTATAGAAAGCGGCATAAACCAATTGTTTTTGTGCAACACTGTGACGAGGAATTAGTACCTGGCGAAGAACAATGGGCTATTAATGCCAAGCTTGATGTTCAAGCACAGGATTTTTTGGTACAGAAAATACATGCAAATTCTTTTTACAAAACAAACTTAAAAGAAGTTTTAGATCAATTAAATGTACAGAGCATAGAGTTTTGTGGCGCGCAGACTGAATACTGTGTGGATGCTACGGTTAAATTTGCACATGGATTAGGTTACAAAAACCTTATGGTAAGAAATGCAACCTCCACCTTAAACCATTCGTTTATGTCTGCCAAAGAGACTATTCACTTCTATGAGAATATGTGGAATCATAGATATTTAGAGTTTATATATGATGAAAAATGAAAATGAATGTATAATTTCAAGGCAAAAAACCACTCCATATTGAACTGACCCCATAAAGTTAGACACCATCTAACATGGGGGGTGCAGTTCATATCAGAGTGGTTTTTGTGTTAAAGGTTGATGTATATTTGGTGATCGAACCATCGAATGAAATCTGCACCAATAGTAATCGTTTCTGGTCTGTCAGGATCGGGCATTGTGGTCCACGAACCGATAGGGTAGACAAAAGTGGAATGCCCCGTACCTATAAGGCAATAGTCAAGCCTCTGGGCTGCGGCCGTTTATGCTCAATTTGACTGCAAAAATGTTAACACGGCACTCATGAATTTCGTTTGATGCTCAATATTCGAGAGGTGAACGGGCGGCAGCCGGACGAACGTTGTGTTCGGTACCAGAACAAGCGGGGAGTTTACCTATTTATTGAAGGTTGTAACCGAAACAAGCGAAACCTTGGAAGCCTTCCTTGAAAGCTGCAACACATTTGGCTTCTCCTCGACGCTTGTTGTTCTGTCCACGCGTTTTGAGGATAAAGGCCTTATTACAAGCCGGGATGCATGAAACTTCAACTGAGACGACAAGCGACACGGTTTGCAAAATAAGGATCGAAAACAGGACAAGGTAATCGTTAGAAGAGGTAACGGCAAGTTTCAGGTAACCTACAAAACGGTGCACAGGATGTCGGATGGGAACTTTCGAGTTCAGCTATTCTGTATGTAAGGGAGGTTATTCGAATGGATTGGCTTTTTAGTCTGAACAGAGCCTTACATTTTATAGAAGAAAATCTTACAGAAGAGATAGACCTGAAGGAAGCAGCTAAGCTGGCCCATTGTTCGGAGTATCACTTTTCAAGAATGTTCTCGTTCCTCGCAGGCATTCCGTTATCAGAGTACATTCGCCGGAGACGCTTGACGCTTGCGGCATTCGAGCTTCAAACAAATGATTTGAGAGTTATGGATGTCGCTGTGAAATATGGCTACAGCTCGGCGGATGCTTTTTCTAGAGCCTTCCAAGGTTTACACGGGATCCTGCCTTCAGCGGTAAAATCCGATGCCGCATCTTTAAAAGCATATCCGCGAATGACCTTCCAGCTAACAATTCAGGGAGGAAACGTTATGAATTATCGTATCGTACAGAAAGAACCGTTCCGTATCGCAGGTATTAAAAAGAGAGTATCCATACAATTTAATGGCGTAAACGAAGAAATTGCAGACATGTGGAAAGGGTTACGCAGCGAAGACATCGCCCAGCTGAAAAAGCTCTCTAATGTTGAGCCGCTTGGCTTGATTTCAGCATCGACAAATTTCTCTGAAGGACGAATGGAGGAGAAAGGGGAGCTTGACCATTATATAGGCGTGGCTACAACCGAGGAGAATACCGGGAAATTTGCGATACTAGAGGTTCCTGCACTAACATGGGCTATTTTCGAAGCTGCAGGGCCTTTTCCCGATACTCTGCAAAATGTTTGGGGACGCATCTATTCGGAATGGTTCCCTTCCGCAAGTTATGAGTTGGGGGTGGGGCCGGAAATATTATGGAACGAAAGCAAGGATGTATCTTCCCCTCATTATAGGAGCGAGATTTGGATACCGGTTATCAAGAAGGTTTAAAGCAATTTTACGAGTTACATCAAACCAGATCTGGAATGAATGAAGCAAAAGAGCTGGCGGCGGGCAGCCCCTTTGCCAATTTGGAGCAATATGAGTCGCATGCCATGCATAGGGTTGATCCCTCTAGAGATAGGCTTTAGGGGATTTTTTGCATGAAGAAATGCCTAATTATTTCCAAAATCATGGTATGATGATAGTACGTATGGATTTGAAACCAGCTCAGAATAGGCAAGACTTATGGATGATTTACAATCATAACCAAAGGAGCTGAATAAAATGAACATTAATCGGTTGGATCATTTAGTGTTGACGGTCACAGATATTGATAAAACATGCGACTTTTATTGTCGAGTGTTGGGAATGCGTATTGTAACGTTTAAAGAAGGACGAAAGGCGCTTCATTTTGGGCAACAGAAAATAAACCTGCATGAAGCAGGCAAAGAGTTTGAACCTAAAGCGAATACGCCGATGCCCGGAACTGCTGATTTATGTTTTATAACGGACGTTCAGATGCCTGATATAATAAGTCATTTAGAAGATTGCCACGTAATAATTGAGGAAGGTCCCGTCATAAGAACAGGAGCATTAGGATCGATAACATCCGTTTATGTAAGAGATCCAGATAGGAATCTAATAGAAATTTCTAATTATAACTGACGGACAGGATGGCTCCGTATCATTGTATGAATAAAAAAGAAGCCCTGCCGAATCGACAGGGGCAAGAATAGAGGTCATGAACGCTGCGATGGCTAATCTCTTGCTGCGGTACTTGTTTCATGGATAAATGAGTGATAGCAGGGATTTAACCGTACATATCCTTCGATCCAGGTATCTATACAAGAAATAGATCTATCAGGTGCCATTGAAGCGGTATCGAAAAATAAAATGGATATCGGAATCGTTGCAGTTGAAGATGATTTGCTTCAAAGATTACCAAACAATCTCCATTGCCGATTGATTCCCTATGAAGGGACGCTTATTATGTCCAGCTTTATGGTGAAGGATGATTTATTTATTCAACAGGGGCGGTTTAAAGCGCTGCCTATTTCAAATCCTCCCTTTAACTCCAATATTACGATTGGGGGCATTTATCGAAAAGATACAAAACAAAAAATCATTGAAACGTTTATAAATACGATTGTGATTTAAAGCAAAGCGGACTAGACTAATGGAATGGTTCGGTTCATTTAATAAGCGCCTCACCAGCCATATAATCGTTTATTAAAAAATGACTACATATACCGGGCCATGAATTGGTGCGAAGTGAAGACGCATATCGATTTCCTGGCGAATGAAACAATGCTTTACCCAATTCGATGAGCAGCTATTACGAAGCGAAGCATCCGGTCAAACGGAGGGCCATCCCGAAAAGGATGGCCCTAGAACTTTCTATTACAGACCGTTACCGCTTCTTGTGAAGCGCAGTCTCCTCGACCAGCTGAACGGCAGTTGTCTCGTCGGTCACAAGCATATGAATCCAGCCGCCTCTTAAAGCAGCCAGGATGCTTTCGATTTTATGCATGCCGAAAGCCAGTCCAACCACTTGCTCTACCTGCCTCAGCTGCTCCAGCTCCATCCCTATGACTCTGCGGTTAATAGGATGATTTACAATTCGTCCTTCCCGGTCAATAAACCGGGAGTTGATATCCGCCGCTGTCCCAAGCTGTTTCAGCTGTTGCAGCAATGTCTCGTCCAAATAGCCAAACCGTTCCATTGTGGACATCCGGTAAGGATTGCCGATGCCTACGATGGCTAGTTTAATTTGCGCTCCTTCCGACATGACCGATTCAATATGCGGCAGCCGTATGAGCTGTTCCTTTAACGCTTCGGATTCGACAATAGAGGGGCATACAGCGATTCGCTTCTGCCGCCAAGCTTCTTAGACAGTTCGTAGGCGATATGATTGGCATGTATCTCCATCCGCTCATGACCGGACCCGCCCACTAGCGGAATGATTTTTACATCTTCTTTTTTATCCAGCGGAAATTCTTTCACCGTATGATAAAGTGTATTTCCCCAGGAAACACCAATTTTATCCCCGTTTTTAATCCATTTATGAATAAATCGCGCAGCCGCTTTCCCGACAACGCTTGTCACATGCTCCTGGTTCAAATCACTGGCAGGAACGATCAGCACCTGTCTTAATCCGTAATGCTGCTCAAGCTTTTGCTCCAATTCCAACGCTTGCGGTGAATGATCATGAACGATGATTTCGACAATCCCGTTCTCCCGGGCCTTTTGCAGCAGCTTGGATATTATCGGCCGGGACACGCCTATTTTTTGAGCAATTTGCTCTTGCGTCCAGGATTGATAGTAATAAAGCTTGCAAATTTGAATCATTAATTCATTGTCGTTATTCAAGCGACCACCCTTATTCTTAAGTTGTAATTAACCTAGCGCTCTATTAAAACTCCATTAGAATTATAGCTCAGCTGTCTAACCGCATGTATAAATTATAGTCAATTTACAAAATTGCTACACCATTCTTACTTTCTCAAAACATATAAATTTTACAGTTGTAATGCACATGAACAAATGTAACGAAGATCATCATGAGGAACGTGAGGTGAAAACAATGAATGTAACCATACTCGGATATTGGGGCGGTTATCCGGTGGCAGGCGGTGCAACAGCCGGGTTTCTTATCGAAACCGGGGAAGGGCGAATCTTGCTGGACTGCGGGAGCGGAGTAATGAGCAAGCTGGCCGGATATGCAAAGGTGGAGCAGCTGGACGGCGTCATCTTGTCTCATCTTCACTATGATCATATAGCGGATGTCGGCATTCTTCAATATGCAGCTGTCGGCGCGCTTCGGGTCGGCAAAATGAAACGGAAGCTTTCCATCTATGCACCGTCTGACCCGGTACAGCTATTCGATACATTGCGCGGGGAGCATTCCGAGGTCAGGACCATCGCTCCCGGCGGGCCCGTTACGATGGCTGGCGCAACGATTGAGTTTATTCCCGTTCCCCATACGATTCCATGCTATGCGGTCAGGATCACGTATCAGGGGAAAACAGTCGTATATTCTGCGGATTCCTCCTATTGCGAGCAATTGATTGATTTTGCGGCTAATGCGGATCTGTTCTTATGCGAAGCTACCGTATGCGATGGCAGTGTCCATACGACCGGACACGGCCATATGTCGGCACAGCAGGCTGGAATGATTGCCGGTAAAGCTAACGTCAAACGCCTTGTTCTCGTCCATCTGCCCGGAGACGGCGATTTCGAACGGATGCAGCAATCTGCCAGTCAGGCGTTTGGCGGACCGGTGGAGCTGCCGGATGCATCCTGCGTATACGCCGTATAACGGACAGGCATGCGAATGAGCATCCGGTTCGGAGACCGCATAACCGGCTGTGCGAATGAAGATAAAGGAAGCGAATGTAATGGTTCAGTTAGTAGCTTTGGATATGGATGGAACATTGCTGAACCGGGACAAGCGGATAACAGCTACGGTGCGTGAGTCGCTTCAAAGGTTCATGCATCAAGGAGGCCTTCTTACCATTGCCTCCGGCCGTTTTCCGGCATCGGTATGGCTGCATGCGAAGGCGCTTGGCATGAATGCGCCGTTAATTGCGCTGAATGGCGCTGTTACGCTGGATGCAGCGACTGGCAAGCAGCTGGACGGAACAGCCATGCCGCCCGCGGATGCGGCCATGCTCGTGCGGCATGCGGAGAGAAGAGGAGCTTACATTCACCTGTACGGCTGTAATGTGCTGTATGTTAACGAGATCAACGAGATGAACAGCCGCTGGCCGCTCGCTAATGTTGTCGTAGAGGCAGGCAAGCCGCTTACGGAGGATAATTACAAGGAGCAATCCCGCCTTATTCAGGTGCAGGCTGCTGACGATCTGGCGGCATTGGCACTCTCCGGTGATTCTCCGGTGTATAAAGCGACCGTCATTAGCGAGGATGAAGCGCTGATTAACGACTTGGTCCGTGAATATACGGGATGGGGCATATTCACGATTACCAGAACCGGCCGGCGCCGATTTGATCTGAACGCTTGCGGCGTATCCAAGCGGTCAGCCTTGGAGCAAGTTTCGCGGAGCTGCGCCATACCGCAAGCTCAAGTCGCAGCGATTGGCGATTATGACAATGATATTGAAATGCTGGCATGGGCCGGACTTGGCATCGCAATGGGCAATGCAAGCGATCGGGTCAAGCAAGCGGCTAATGTTGTCACAACAAGCAATGAAGAAGATGGCGTAGCGTATGCCTTTAGCCGTTATTTGATTTAAAACAAAAATAGAGTACAAGGGAGATTGAAACCATAATGAAAACTAAGGCAGTATTGACACTTGCAGCAGCAACACTGATCTTTACCGGATGCGGCGCTCAAAATAACGGTGGTAACAACACAGCTGACAAAGCAACTGATTCTTCCAATGCAGTTCAAGCAGCCGACAACAAGGCCGTTTCCGGAAAGCTGGACTTCTACACGTCCGAACCCGAAGAGGATGCAACCAAGCTTATCGCAGCTTTCAACAAGAAGTTTCCGAATGTTAAGGTTGAAACTTTCCGCTCAGGTACGGAGGAAGTTGTAGCCAAGATTGAGGCCGAGAAGCAAGCCGGCGCCGTTCAAGCCGATGTGCTGCTTGCGGCGGATTCGATTACCTTTGAAGGCTTGAAGAAAGAAGATATGCTGCTTTCCTATAAGTCTCCTGAAGCAAGCACTATTCCAGACGATCTGAAAGATCCGGACGGTACGTATACCGGAACGAAAGTAATGGCTACTGTTCTTGCGATAAATACCGATCAGGTGAAGACGGCGCCGGACTCCTGGAACGTACTTAAAGATGAAGCAAGCAAAAACAGCGCGATTATGCCGAGCCCGCTTTATTCCGGCGCGGCTGCATATAACATTGGTGTCTTTTCACGTACGGACGGCTTTGGCTGGGATTACCTGAAAGGCTTGAAGGATAACGGTATGTCTGTCATTAAAGGAAATGGCGCTGTTATTCAAGCAGTCGCAAGCGGAGAAAAAAATTATGGCATGGTCGTTGATTACCTGGTAGCCCGTGAGAAGGCGAATGGCTCCCATATTGATCTTGTTTATCCGAAAGAAGGCGTTCCAATCATTACGGAACCAATCGGAATCATGAAGGACACGGACAACGCCGCTGCTGCACAAGCATTTGTCGATTTTGTCCTGTCTGAGGATGGCCAGAAGACGGCTGCCGAGATTGGATACACGCCAATTCGCGAAGGGGTTACTCCTCCTGCCGGATTGAAGAGCATCTCTGAATTTAATGTGCTGTCCGGGGATCTGGCTACGCTGGCAAGCGCACGCGAAGCCGACAAGAAACAATTCACCGATGTGTTCGGAAACGAATGATTGGAGCGATAACGAATGCCAAGCCGAGAAGTTCTCGGGAGTGCTGTACAGAATCGTAAAGGGCGGAATAACCGCCCTTCTTTTCTATCCGGCGCTTCCGTCTATAAGAAAATTGCCGCTGTCACGGGCATGGTCGCCGTTTTATTCTTTTTTATACTGCCGCTGTTGAAATTGCTGCTGTTAAGCGTGGATGGCCCGCATGGCTTAACATTCGGCATCTATGCTGAAATGTTAAGCCAATCGCGATTCTGGCACATCATGAATCATACATTCGTTGTTGTGATTGGCTCTACTGCTCTGGCCATGGCGTTAGGCCTGCTTGTCGCCTGGTTTATGGCGTATACCGATATTCGTTATAAGCGTCTGCTTCATCTTGTCATTTTATCATCGTTTGTATTGCCTTCTTACGTCCTGACATTGTCTTGGTCGAGCTTCATGGGCCCTCAAGGCATGGCGGCTGCATTGCTTCGTCTGCTTCATCCGGGCGCCAAGCCTTGGAGCATGTATAGCATGGGCGGCATTGTATTCGTCATGGGTATTCATCATTTTCCGCTAGTGTATATGTTTACTGCGAATGTGCTTAAAAAAATCCCGAGGGATTTGGAGTGGGCGTCGAGAGCGAGCGGAGCCGGCAAATTTAAAACGTTCAGGAGAGTAACGCTCCCGCTAGCGCTTCCCGGTATTACAGCAGGCGGACTGCTTGTCTTTCTGGCCACACTGGATAATTTCGGCATCCCTGCTTTTCTGGGAACACCGGTCAATATTAGTGTATTAAGCACTTATATTTATGAAGAAATCATTGGCTTTGGTCCTTCGGCTTTCGCCAGAGGAGCATCGCTTTCCGTTATATTAGGCATTATTGCTTTAGTCGGCACATGGCTGCAGTGGCTGTCGGTCCGCAAAAGCAAAACATCGGATACCGTTCTAGTTGATGAAACGCCGCGTTACCGGCTGGGCAAGTCCCGCTTGTGGCTTAGCATAATCATTTGGCTTATGCTGGTTGGCATAACGATTGTTCCTTTATTTTCGATGATCTCGCTTTCTTTGAGAACTTCTTACGGGGCTTCATTTAGCTTGAAGCACATCTCTTTCAAAAACTATCATTATATTTTGTTCGATAATCCGAAAATATGGCAGGCGATTCAAAACAGCTTTATTTTATCACTGGTTACGCTCATTATTTGTCTGATTATAGGCACTTTATTTGCTTATGTTCGTGTCCGGAAGCCATCCAAGCTGTACAAAACCGCAGAACTTATCGTTTCAATTCCGTATACGCTGCCAGGCATTGTATTCGCATTATCAATGATACTTGTCTGGATGGAACCAATTCCAGGCTGGAATCCCGGCATTTACGGCACGACGACGATCTTGTTTATCGCTTATATTTGCCGGTTTCTCATATTGCAGATCAGAGCCGGGGTTACCGCCTTTTTGCAGGTCGATGAGTCTGTAGAAGAAGCAGCCCGGATATCGGGAGCTGGCCCTTGGAAAAAGTGGCATGCCATATTGCTGCCATTGCTGCTTCCGGGACTGCTCAGCGGCGCATTCCTAGTTTTTCTAACTGCGCTGACGGAACTTACCGTATCCGCAATGCTGTATTCATCGGGATCGCAAACGATTGGCGTCATGATATTCAGCTTTGAGCAAGCGGGCAATACGTTATATTCGACTGCAATGTCAAGTCTGATTGTATTGCTTATAGTCGTTGGAGCGGGACTGCTGCAGCTGATCCAGCTGCTAATGGGTCGCAAGAAAGGAGTTCAATTATGAGCATTCAACTGAAACAAATCAACAAGTCGTTTGGCAGCTTCCAGGCGCTTAGCGCGGTCAATCTGACGATTGAGGACGGGGAATTTGTTGCTATTCTCGGACCGTCAGGTTGTGGCAAAACGACACTGCTGCGCATGCTGGCAGGCTTTGAGAAGCCCACTTCCGGAGAAATTATTATAAACGGCGAGATAGCCGCAAGCGAAGCGGTCTTAACGCCGCCTGAAAGACGCCGCATCGGCATGGTGTTTCAAAACTTCGCCCTTTGGCCGCATATGACCGTGTACGAGCATGTCCGGTTTCCTATAAGGACGCATAAGGAAACGCCTAAAGCTATTCGTGATCATGAGGCTGAACGTGTGCAGGACGTATTGGAGCTTGTTGGGCTTTCGCATCTATCCGGGCGAATGCCGCATGAACTTTCCGGCGGGCAGAAACAGCGTGTTGCCATTGCGAGGGCTATTGCCTCTGAGCCCTCTCTGCTATTGATGGATGAGCCGCTGAGCAGCCTGGACGCGATGTTGCGTATGGATTTGCGCCGCGAGATTCAGGCTGTTCACCGGAAGACAAAATCAGCCATCGTATACGTTACACATGATCAAGAAGAAGCGCTTGCCATGGCAGACCGGATTATTGTGATGAAGAATGGGCAGATCGAGCAGGCGGGAACGCCGCAAGACATCTATTTGCGTCCGCAAACGGAATTTGTGGCGAAATTCGTCTCCAAATCCAATCTTGTGCGCGGGCAATGGGTCAAAGAGGGCTTCCTGCCGGAAGGGGCAGACAATGGCGTATGCTGGAGAGGTGAACAGGTAGCGGAATCATTCAGGGAAAATCAGCGGTATCCGGTGCGGCCGGATCAGTTCCAAATCCATGCAGGCGCAGCCGGCGGGCTGCAAGGCATAGTCATGAATGTGCAATTTCAAGGCAAAGCGTATATCTATGATATTTATTCCGCCGGGCAGCAATTTGAAGTCGTTTCTCCGCTTTCTTTTCAGTTAAACGACAAAGTATCCTTGTCGGTGCCTGTTCAGGAAACCGTACAGGAGCTGCACTATGCATAAGGATGCTGCAGCCGGCGGGATGACCAAACGTATCGTCTTCTTCGATATCGACGGCACTTTACTGGATCGGAACAAGCAGCTCCCTTTATCAGCATCGGCTGCTGTCCGGCAGCTGCAGTCAGCGGGCCATGATGTTGTACTGGCCACAGGGCGTTCGCCCTTTATGCTGGCAGATGTGGCAAGAGAGCTGAACATCCGCTCCTATGTGGGGTTTAATGGTCAATATGTCGTATGGCATGGCGAGCTTATTTATTGCAATCCGTTCGCGCCGGATGATTTGCACCGGTTATCCGCCTTTGCGGAACGAAACCGTCATCCGCTTGTTTATTTGGACCATCAAGACATGCGCAGCAGCATCGACAACCATCTTGATGTGGAGACCTGTTTCCGTTCTTTGTGCTATAGGCAGCCTGCATATGATCCGCAATTTTACCGGAACCGCGATATTTATCAGACAATGCTTTTTTGCAGGGAAGGAGAGGATGAGGCATACAGAAGGGCTTTCCCTGAGCTGCAATTCGTTCGCTGGCATCCATTATCTCTCGATATATTGCCGGGTGGAGGTTCGAAGGCTAACGGCATCAAGCATATGCTGCATCGGCTTGGGCATCATCCGCAGGATGCGTACGCTTTTGGGGACAATCTGAACGATATGGAGATGCTCGGGTATATTGGAAACAGCGTAGCAATGGGCAATGCACCTGACGAAGTGAAACGGATTGCCCGTTATGTAACGCCAGAGGCCGATCAGCATGGCATTGCCCGCGGTTTACGTATGGTTGGTCTGCTGCCCGAATAAATAAAGCCGGCACCATAGACAGGCGATGATCCCCGTCCCGATAACGGGGTCAGTCCCGCGCAGGCGGCGGCCACATGGAAGTAAGGGCTTCACCCTATAGTTTAAGCCTTAGTTAAATTATGGAGATGACGATTTTGCCGCGCGTCCGGCGGCTTTCGCTTTTTAGGTGCGCGTTAGCCGTCTCTTCCAGCGGGAATATCGAGTCGATCTCTACATTCAGCTGTCCGCTGTCCACCAGCTGCGATAATTCCTGCAAATAAACCGGGGCGATCGGCGGATACTGTACTTGTTGGACGATAACCGACGCTTTCTCCGCTTGCTCGGACGAGTAGCTTCCCCATGCAATGGGCACGAGCCGTCCGCCGGGCTTTAGCGTGTCCAGAAGCCAGCTCCCTTGATCTCCGCCGGCCGTATCAAGGACAAGATCTGCTATCCGTACCATGTCCGGCGGCAGCACAGCCGTATAGTCTACGAACCGGTCGACGCCCAGCCGATCAAGGAAAGTTTTGTTCCGGGCGGAGGCGGCTCCAATGACGGCGGCTCCTTTCCACCGGGCCAACTGAACGGCCAGGTGACCGACGCCTCCGGCGGCACCGTTGATCAGCACGGTATGGCCGGCCTCCAGCTTCCCTTGGATGAACAGCGCATGCCAAGCGGTGAAGCCGGACTGGGGTAAAGCTGCCGCTTGAACGAAATCGGCTGAACGGGGCTTCAGCGCCAAATGGCCAGCCGGCACGGCGACATATTCCGCGCAGCCCCCGCTGTTGGCGGTCATGCCGTATACGGCGTCGCCTTGCTTCAAGCCGGTGACTCCTTCACCCACGCTCGCCACAACTCCGGATATGTCCCAACCAGGCGTATAAGGCAGCTCAAACCGGTCGCCGGCCAAGCCCGAGCGGATCTGCCAATCGCCAGGATTAACACCGGCGGCATGAACGCGGACGACGACCTCTCCTTCGGCGGCTTTCGGTACGGTGACCTGTTCCAAACGCAGCACATCTGGCCCTCCGTAGGTATGGTAGCGGATCGCTTTCATCGTTTTAGGCATTTCCATCGCGATATCCCTCCTTCATTTCATTGAATAATCTGACTTTTTTCAGTACAATAGTAGGCAAATTAGCGGATCAACACAACGGACAGTCATGCCTGAATGCCGGTTACCCGACAAAACGGCTATTTTGTCGGAGCTGCCGGAACTGCCGGAGCTGACGGGAAATTATTGCCGAATTGCCGCCGGAAGAGACGTTTATCAGGGTTGTTCCGTTCCCTATACCGGGGGACGTCAAACTCAGAGGATAGGGCGTGCGCGTAATGGACAATGAAAAAAATAAAGCCGATAGACGGCGGATCCGTTCACATCGGCTGTTAAAGCAGTCGTTCGAGCAGTTAATGCGGGAGAAAGGGTTTACCGCGATGACCATCCAGGATATCGCCGATCGGGCGGATGTGCACCGGGGGACATTTTATGCCCATTTTCCGGACAAATTCGCGCTGCTGGAGCAGTCCATCCGCGATAAGTTCCGCCACGTGCTGGAACGGCAGCTCCCGCCGGATTCCGGCTGGCATCCTGAGTCGATGCGCGTTCTGGTCCGAACGGTGCTGGAACACGTGCGGTCGCTGTATGGCCGCTGCAGTCCGGTCGACACCGTCGACCCGCTGTTCGAGCGATCGGTACGCCACGAGCTTACCGATCTGCTGCGGCACTGGCTTCGGGAGCTGCAAGCAGCCCGGGCCGGCTGGCAGGCTCCTGTTGATACGATGGCGCTTATGGCAAGTTGGGCGATTTTTGGTGCGGCGGTTGAATGGAGCAAAGGCAGCGAAAACATCAGCGTGGACGAGATGACCGACCGGGTACTGACGGTATTAACCGAAGGGGCTAAAATGGGATTCCATGCATAAGGGATCGCCGACATCATCCGGGCGTTTATTCTGCTTAAGGGATTGCTTGCCGGCTCCGCGGCAAACGGTATGATTGGCTGGCAGGCTGCAAGTTTCATTCACAAACTTTAACCCGATGAGCGGCCAGCATGCTCCATGACGACTTCAATGAAAGACTGCAATTCTTTTATGAATGTTTTTGCGGGCTGCCCCATAAACTTATCTTTCCGATAAATGAGGCATATATCCTGGCTTGGCGTAGGATTGAGCAGCGTAACTGCCGAGATGTTATCGCGGTTTAAATAATCGAGCAGCAATCGTGGAAGCACCGATGCTCCGATTCCTTGTTCGACGAAATTCAGAAGCGTCGATAACGTAGGAGCTGCGATCGGATTGTAGATGGAAATGCCTCTTGCTTGGCAGCAAGAATGGAGAATCTTCGTAATCTGATGCTCCGGACCGAACATGACCATCTTTAACTGCTGCAGCTGCTCGAAGGGGATCGCCTTTGATTTCGCAAGCGGGTGATCCGAATGGATGGCTAAAGCAAACTCTTCATGAAACAAAGGGATGATAGAGATTCGATCGTCCGGATTCGAAGGCACCGTCGTAACTCCAAGGTCTCTTGTGCCCTCAACAACCTCTTCATATACATTCATAGTCTCGGTTACTTGAATGGTAAGCTTGGGGTATGCAAGATGGAAGTTGACTAGAAGCGCGTCGAATAGAAGGTCGCCATCGCCGGGTAATATGCCAATGTCCAGCCGTCCGCCTTCCATCCGCTTAAGATCGGCTATAGCCCCCTTCACATAGTCAATGCGTTCGAAAATCATTCCGCATTGCTCCAATAAAATGCTGCCGGCTTCCGTTAAGGCGATCCGCTTGCCGATACGGTCGAATAGAGGCAGTCCGAGCTCATTCTCCAAAAACTTAATTTGCTGGCTCAAATTCGACTGCGTGGTACACAGGTTTTCTGCTGCCCTGGAGAAATGCATCTCCTTGCATACGGCAGCAAAATATTCAAGCTGTCTAAGTTCCATTCCCAATTCCCTCCTTCTATTCGCCTGCCTTCATTACTAAAACCGATTGAATTCATCGGAATCTCGTGATTGTTGCTTTGCGCTGCAAAAGGTACCCTTTAGATGCAAGCAAACCACATTATCGGGAGGCGTATGAATAATGGCACAATCAATCGTGAACACAGGAAAAGTATTGCGTCAAATTGTAATCGGGCAGATTCAGAGCATTTCGGAGGCGCAATTCGACATTCAACCGAAAGGCTTCAACAATACAATCCGCTGGAATGCCGGCCACATCATTTATTGGATGGACCAATACATCACGTTGTCCTTCGGGCTCCCATCCGCGATTCCTGCACCATACGGGACGCTGTTTAACTCGGGAACGAAACCGGCCGACTGGACGATCGCTCCGCCGTCCAAGGAACAATTGGTCGACATGTTAGCCGAACAGCTAGCCCGTCTTTCGGAGCTGCCGGCTGACGGGCTAGACAAAGCTTTGCGAACGCCGTTTGAAATGGGCCCATTCCGGTTCAACACAGCCGGCGAATTGTTCAACTTCGCTTTGATGCACGAAGCCATTCATCTGGGGGTCATTTCAAGCCTGATGAAAGCAAGCTCGGGAGGCGAAGCGTAGTGCCTTCGTTTATGTCCGACGGGATTGAACTTTATTATGAAGAAGAAGGCGCCGGGTTCCCTTTGGTCATGCTTCATGGGCTGATGTGGAGCGGAATGACGTTCCAGCGTGAAATAGACCGTTTAAAGGCGCATTATCGCGTTATCGCTTTAGATTCGCGCGGGCATGGGAAATCGGGCAAACCGCCCGTGTATACGTGGCAGGACCACGTACAAGACGTAATTGCTTTGCTGGATACTATCGGTATCGAGTCGTGTTATCTGCTGGGCGCATCAATGGGGAGTTATATTGCCCAAGGGGTCGCCATCGCCGTTCCCCGCAGAATCAAGAAACTGGTGCTCATCGCGCCGAAAAGCAACGGGTTAACCTCTTCTATGCAAGAGATGCTGGAGCGCCATGCGGGAGCAATGAAAGATCTCGCTCTTGAAGATCAAATAGGCCGTGCTTTCAGCTATATGTTTCATAACCAGGCTGCGGTCCGGAAAGCGCTGACCGACTGGCATACCGGACAGGTGACGCTGAACGATCCCCAAGAGCAGGCGGCTGCAAACAAGGCGCTTGAAGGCTTTGATTTTCGGCATGATCTAAAGAACGTTACCGCTCAAACCTTAGTCATCAGCGGCAAACACGACGGTTTGAATCCGCCGGAACGAGGGCGGGAGGTTGCTTTGCTCATTCCCGATTCGGCCTTTGTCGAATTCCAGCATTCCGGCCATGCGCCGAGCATTGAAGAACCCGAACGTTTTCTGGAAGAAATAACGAATTTCCTTGCCTCAGCAGTTGAATCGAAAATGTCCATTTAATACCAAGTATGACTCGTATTATAAGGGATGCCGGAGTTTTAGCCAAGTTTCCTTTGCCCCGGCATTCGTCTTCGGGTGCAGGCTTCCAGAGCCAGATTGCAGTAGCCATCCATGGAGGATGCACGCAGACGGTAGGTTCAAAGAAGTCGGTATTTCTGTATGCGGACGTGTCCCGTGTTCAGTTTAAATACGAGGTTCGCATTACACAGCCTGCCGACAGCCGTTTCATAACGAATGTATTTGGCGTAACGAAGATGCCGTTCAAACCGCCAGCACGGCTTGGTCAAGATCGGGAAGTAAAACGGAAGGAGCATCGTTCTCGAAGGTTATTCAACCAAAAGCAGGAATCGGGGTCGCCCGATTCCTGCTTTTTTTAATTAGTCTTGCGTTCGCGGGAAATCAATTTGGCCGGTTTAAGACAGTGTTATTTTATAATCTCTGTGAAGGACAGGAATTTATGGTAGCGGTGTCGAATTAGTTCGAATTGCTCAATTTATGCCTAATTTTTGGGAAAATGTTGCGAAGAATGTCGCAACCTAGTTGCGGATAGAGGGTTATTCCAATTCACTGCCTGTGGCGGGGCGGTGGGCGAAGATTGAATGTATGCGATTCATTTTGCACGAAGGATATTCCACCAGACAAAGGTTAAAGGAGTGCTTCAAAATGAAAAAGAAGTTTTCAAAGCGGCTGCTTCTTCCATTAGGATTAAGCTTGCTCTTGACCAATGCATTCGCTTCAGCGGCATCTGCTGCGCCTGCCGTCCCATCCGCCGCGGTAGCCGCAGGATATGTATCCGCCGCAACTTCGGGTGACTTTGATGATCTGGCGGGTATTGACGATGAGCTAAAGGCCAAAATTGATGCTTTGCTGGCCCAAGGCGTATTTCAAGGCGTCGGTGACGGCACCTTTGGTATTGACCAGAACATGACCCGGTCTCAATTCTCTAAAGTTCTTGACCTCATCTACAATGTGGACGTTGATATGGCGGTCCAAACCTCGTCTTTTAGCGATGTGCAAGTAAGCGATGCCGCTAACGGATGGGCGATTCCTTACATTGAAGCGGCGAAAAAAGCGGGACTTCTTACCGGCATGACCACCACGACATATGCGCCAAGCGCAAATGTTACCTTGGGCCAATTGGCGGCTGCGTTGGATCGCGGACTAGGTTATCAGCCCGATTTAACCGGCACACCTTGGTATGCAGATGCCGTTCAACAAGCGATCTCAAACAGAATTTTGCCTGAAGGAATTGACGGATCTCGGATTGCTACACGTGCTGACCTGGTCGTAGGTGCTTTTAGCGGACAACAAGCCTATCAAGCGAGTACAGATGCCGCTGATGGTAGCGCGACTGTATCCTCTGACACTTCAGGCAGCCGTCCGAAGTTGTCTATTACCCAGGCAAAACAAGTAGGCGCCCAAAAATTTTATGTAGGTTTCAATTTGCACACAGACCCATCGACTATCCGCCTGTCTGTCACGAAGGACGGCATCCCGGTGGATGCACAGGCTGTCCCTGATGCGTTAAACGGCTACACTTTAAACCTCGCAAGCCATGTACAAAGCGGAAATTACGTCATTACGGCAAGCAGCGCGAATATGCCAATGGGTACAAGCTCCGCCACCTTGACGGCTGCTGCTGAGACGGCTGTCAAGATGGAATGGATCGGGTCTTCGGATACGATAGCCAAAGCTTCCCGGGTCCAAATTCCGTTTAAGATTACTAATCAGTTCGGCGAAACGATGCAAGATGCATCCGATGTTTCCGTTATGGCTACAGCCCCCGCCGTTATCGACTCGGCTCGCATGGCGGTTATCGTTGATACTTCATCTCCGGACTTACAGTCTAATCAGTCGGTAGTTTCTATCAGCTTGGTGAATGAGGACGCCCGAATTTCACTCTCCAAAAATTACAAGGTTGGAACAGCGCCATTGGTTGCAAAAATAGAAATGGAAGGCGCGCTTCGTGACAACAATGGGGAAGAGGTACCGCAAGCCGATGGTTCCAGCTCGGCTTATCATGTGGACTTCACCGCGTATGATCAATACGGCAGCTCGATATTGCCGTCCGAGACGCTCTTGACGGATCAGATTCAAGCGATCTTCACGCCTTATAACGCCGATATCTCGGCTGGAGAGGTAGAAGAGGCGGCTGCCGGCGAACCTGGCAGCTTCTCGTTGCCGATCTTATTAAATTGGGAGAGCTACGATGTAGTTGCCCCAGCCAATTACAATTTGCAGCTGTTCTGGCAGGGAGCTAGCGCCACTCAGGTTATCCATGTAGCTCCAGCGGCACGGCAAATACCTAAAACAATGGAGATTAAAGGTTCCTTCCGCGATGAGAACGGGCAAGAAGTGACGCAATTGTTTAAGGATATTCCCTATCATTTGAATTTAGATATGTATGATCAACAAGGCAATAAGATAACGTCATTGCCGTCCCTGCTGTCGGCCTTGTCATCCACGACTCAACTCGCCGTATCGGGGCTTGACGGTTATGGGACGCTAACGGCGGCGCTTGCCGGCGAGCCGGGCGCGTTCTCTTTGCCGGTCATGTTCACATCGGCAAGGGGCGTAAACTCGGTAATGACGATTACTTTGTATACGGCCACCGCTAATATGAGTTATGTTGACCCCCATATATTAACAATCCCTGCAGTGGCGGCGCAGCTGGCGGCTGCAGTGCCGGCGGCTAGTCCTCCGGGGGATCTGTGGCGTCGGGCACGAGTGTAACGCTGAGTGATGCGACGCCGGGGGCAACGATCTACTACACGACGGATGGAAGCACGCCAACGGTATCCAGTGCAGTGTACAGCTCACCGATCAGTATCACAAGCGCCGTTACCATTAAAGCGATCGCAGTGAAAAGCGGCTACGCTAACAGCGGTGTCATGTCAGCTTCATATCAAATAGCGCTTCCGCAAGCCGAGATGCCTTCCGTGAGCATGACTGACTCGGGCAGTATGGTTCTTGTTGCATTAAGTACGGAAACGCCTGGTGCGACGATTTATTATACGACAGACGGCAACGATCCATCGGATCATCCGCAAAATGACCTGTCCACTTTTATGTACAACGGCCCTATCCTGATCGCGAGCAGCCTTACGATTAAAGCGATCGCCGTAAAAGAAGGTCTGGCAAACAGCCATGTATTGACAGTGCCGATTACGGTAGATCCGAGCGTACAGCCGTTTGGTATCACAGCTCTGGATTATCTTGGCCCGGATTCCGATGATGCATCCAAAAGTCTTCTCAAGGTAACGTTCAGCAAAGCCGTCGATCTGGCTACAGCAACGAATGCGGACAATTATTACGTTCAAAGCATGTCAGGAACGGAAGGAATGCCTGGAATGCCGGGAATGGGAGGCATGCCTGCTTCTATTGCCGTTTACTCAGCCGATCCAGGCAGTGCGGACAACGAAATTATACTGCAAGTCGACAGTCTGGCGGATTTAGCGTCCGGCACTTATATCACGATGTTCGTCCATAGCATTCAGTCGAAGGACTTGAGTGAACTGATCCAGTCCGGTGCTGCCGATAGCTATGCGGGATTTATAATGCCGTAATAAAGATCATAATTAAACAAAGAAGGAACCCGGTTACTGCCCGGGTTCCTTCTTTGTTTAATCCTTCTACTGCGCTAAGCTCTCCAGATCCGGCTCCAGCTTGTTCCGCAAAATAAACAGCATGGCGGCGCCAACAAGGAAGGCGGCAGCATCCGCGATGACGAGCGACCAGACTACCCCATGGAAGCCACTCAAATGATTGGCGATAAACAGCACCGGAATGAGCGTAACGCCTTGAATAATGGACATAATAAATGCAGCTGTTCCTTGCGCTGTAGCTTGGAAAATGCCCGTGAACAGCGTGGTCATTCCCGTAATGAACAAGGACAGGAACGTAACATGCAAAATATAGCTGCCCATTTCAATTAATTGCGCGTCATTCGTAAATAAACCAATTAAGTTATCGGAAATCAGATATACGATGATGCCGAACACGACAGCTAATGACACAATGCTTTTTATCGTAAACCCGATGGTGCTCTTCATGCGCAATTTATTAGCTGTAAACGTGAAGGCAATAAGCGGTACGACTCCCTCGCACAAACCCATCAGAATAAACTCAGGAAATTGCAATAAACGGGATGAAATGCCGAAAGCCGCTACGGCTTGGTCGCCGTATTCGACAAGAAAATGGTTAAAGATTAGAGACATGGCTCCTAAAAAGACGCTCATAATAAAGACAGGAACCCCGATTTTAAATACATTGCCCAGAATGTCCCTGGTTGCCTTAAACCATTGCAGAGAGATTGTTAAGAACGGGCTTTTAGCTCCCATATGGAAGGCGTAATAAGCACTTGCAACCAAGTTCGAAATGACGGTAGCAGACGCAACGCCGTTCACGCCCCAATGGAATACGAAGATGGCTAACGCATCAAGGATCATATTGACAACCACACTGAGAATCATACCGGTCATCGACGTGATGGCTGCGCCCTCCGAGCGTACGATGTTTTCCAGCGTAAAGAACAATACGACAACCGGCGAGCCAAGCAGCATAATTCTGACATAGTCCTTTGTGAATCCGAAGGATTCAGGAGTTGCGCCCAGTGCGTGTACGATTGGATCCATCAACGGGAGGCCGGCGGCTATGACGAGAAGGCCGAGAAGTAAACTGCTGTAAAAGGCAAATGAAGACACACGCTTAACGTCATCATATTTTTTCTCGCCCATCAAACGGGAGATGAATGTGCCGCTGCCCATGCCGATCAGGTTGCCTAGCGCCATAATGATTGCGAATAACGGCAGCGTAAGTGCGAGAGCGGTTAGCATAGCGGTATTGTGGAGCGTGCCAAGGAAATACGCGTTCAATATGGAATAAATGACACTCATTGACGTGCCCAGCATCATCGGTACAGCGAAGTGAGCGACGGCTTTTGCGACCGGTGCTTTTTCAAAGTAATGGAGGTTTTCTGCATCCACACGGATCACTTCTTTCTTTTTAGGTTATCTAACAGTGTTAGTTTGTGCCTTACAGTGTTAGATGTTATCATGATTGTAGCGACTTGTAAAGGATAAACTTACACTGTTAGATAAAAAGGGCGGATAGGGATGAAAAAACAGCAGCCTCAGATTTCGGAGGATAAAATTTTAGAAGTGTCCTGGGAGCTTCTGGGAGAGGATGGCATCGAGAAATTCAGCATGAGGCGGTTAGCGGACCGTCTGGGGATTCAGGCTCCCTCTCTGTATTGGTACTTCAAGAGCAAGCAGAATCTTTACCAGCGTCTCGCCAACGATGTATCCAAAAAGATTCTGGAGGAGTTCCACTCCGATGGAGACTGGAAGGAGCAGCTGGAGGAACTCGCGGTAACGGTACGGCGCGTGCTTCAGCGTTACCCTTGCTCCACCCAGCTCATGATGATGACGCTGCCGCATGAACCGGACATTATCCGTTTTACGAACCGGATGCTGCTTTGCGTGGAGTCGACGCCGCTTGAGCAAGCGCAGAAAATGCAAGTGGTGACGACGCTTTTGAACTATGTTTTTTACTTCGTTCTGGACGATTATCAGCATGAGCGCAACGTCTCCGCCATACTTGAGGACAAGAGAGAAGCTCCGGGCGACGAGATGATCCGCCTTCTGGACACGATGAGCGAGACAGATGCGGGGCTGTTCCGGAGAATGTTCAAGAATGGGCTGTTCGAGCTGATGGGGACCGATACGGCGTTTGAATTCGGGGTGAGGCTAATATTGCTCGGGATTGAACAAATCATGAAAGAGCAGGAGAACTAGGATGAACTACGCGCTTTCAGGTTCCAATCTGACGGGCTGCAGAATCTAAGGAGAGATGTGAATGGGAAATACGGACAAATTCGAAATGATCGCCGCCATGTATGATACGCCTGAAAGAATCCAGATCGCGAAGCTTTCAGCGGAGGCTATCGGGGAATACGTGAAGGATGCCAAAGGGAAGCAGGCTATTGATTTTGGCTGCGGGACCGGTCTTGTTGGATTGAACTTGCTGCATGAATTTAATTCGGTGTTATTTCTGGACACATCACCAAACATGATTGATCAAGTTAAGCACAAAATTTCCAGGCTCGCTATTCAGAATGCCGATACGTTATGCTTTGACTTTGAAAAGGAAGGCTTGCCGGATTTGCATGCCGACTATATCTTCATGGCCCAGGTTTTGCTGCATATCCCTGATGCCGAGCCTGTTTTATCCCGGTTATACGATGTTCTGAATGAAGGCGGACACCTGCTGATTGTTGACTTTGACCGGAATGACAATGTCGTGTCGGACATCGTCCGCAACGGATTTGACCAAGCCGAGCTTAAGGAGCTGATGGTGAAAATAGGGTATAGGGATGTGCAGTCCAACACCTTCTATACAGGCAACAAAATATTTATGGGACAGGATGCGTCTATGTTTGTGCTTGATTCCCGGAAATAAACGGGAAAAACGGCCGTTCGGTAAAGGGTTTGGTACGGCGGCGTCGTATAGATGAGAGAGGAAATAAAGAAAACGAGGGATGAACATGTCATATATCGTTGATTTTAAAAAGGTGTCTACAGTTGGTTTGGAGTCCTCGCCTGCAGCGGAAGCGCTGGCTGGCTTGCGTGCGAATGAAGCCCGATATTTCATGAACAAATACAATCATGAATTTACGGTTGTGCCGGCCAGCGAAAGCCAGGAGAACCTTGATTATGTGAACCGGGTTTTGAAAGAAGAGCGCAACATCGTGTTTGCGGCCAAACCATTGGAAACATCGCATTTTCAAGTGGAGAACATCCAATTCACGTATGTCTTTTATGAAGACGGCCTTGAGGTTAATGTCATGTATACGGTGGATGATCCGAAGAAACGGGCTGTCGGGTTCAAGCTTTCGGAGGGAATGGAAGTGCCGCAGGAACTGGAAGGGAAATTTAAGTTTGCCCGGCAGAAGTCCAAGCTTGCGGGAACGATCCGGGGGTCGTATTTTGTCATCAAAGGCGAATACGGACGTTAACCGCAAGCGGAACCATCCGATGCTGCAGCGGAAAGCCTCTAATCTGTAAGCCGGATTAGAGGCTTTATTCGATTACCGGATAGCAGTCGGCTTTATCGCGGTGATCAGCTTAACAGCATAGCCATCATAACCACATTCATAAAAATTTTCGTAGATTCATGCATCAAATAATGAGAGAGCAGCCCTTCTCTGCGGAAGCCCAATTTCTCCAATACTTTAAGTGAAGCCGCATTCTCAGGCAGAACCTCTGCTTGAATCCGGTGCAGCCCCGTCTCTTTTTTGCAGAAATCAAGAGCCGCCGTGAGGGCTTCGGTCATAAAACCTTTGTTCCAGAACGCCGTCTTCAGGTCATACGCAATCGTAAAAGGATAACGCGGCGCATCTTCAAAGGTTCCTCGTATCGGCATAATGACGATCGTTCCAATAAGCTCCCGGTTATTATGCATAGAAATTCCCCAAGGAAGCATTATTTTCTCCTCGAAGCCGTTATTCCAGAAACCGATCATTCTGACACATTCATCAATGGAACCAGGGCCATGCCAGTCCAAATATTGTTTGAATTTCGTGTCGTGATAAAAACCAAACAGGTCCTCGGCATCGGCAGCTGTCATTTGGCGCAGCACCAGCCGTTTTGTCCGGAGTTCCGGAAATGTGCTGAATAAATCATCCCGCTTGTTCATATCGGCAAATACCCCTAATCCATAATCTTCTATTCATCATATAGGGGATAACTTAAAATCAGATGAATTAGATATAAATTTTGGAAAGGGGCTGCCGCTACCCGTTATTTATTCCGGCTGTCTCCACCAATATGACGAAGACTTCTCCGGAGCGTCTATGGCCAGCGTCTGTCCGATCCTTGGCGTTGCGATCGCAGCGCCCTCTCGTTTTGCCGCTTCAAGGACGCGTTCAACCGGATCCGTCCATTCATGCAGCGCTAGCGTAAACGCGCCCCAGTGAATCGGAATGAGCAGCTTGGCCTGTACATCAAGGAAGGCTTGCACCGTCTGCCCCGGCATCATATGAATCGCTTCCCAGTTTTTATCGTATTGGCCGCATTCCATTAATGCGGCGTCGAAAGGCCCGAACCGCTCTCCGATCGCTTTAAAATGAGGGCCGTATCCGCTGTCCCCGCTGCAAAAAATGTTCGTGCTCCGGCCTTTGACCACCCAGGAGCACCAAAGCGTCGCATTCTGATCAAATCCCCGTCTCCCGGAAAAATGGCGCGCCGGCGTGCAGGCAAGCTGCAGCTCGTCTAACGATGCGGTATCCCACCAGCCGAGCTCTTCGATTTTGTCCGGAGCTACGCCCCATCGGATCAAATGGGCCTTTACGCCAAGCGGTACGAAGAAGCGCGCCGCCTTGTCCTTCATCCGCTTAATGGTGCCGTAGTCGAGATGGTCGTAGTGATCATGCGAGATGAGCACGGCATCCAGCGGAGGCAATTGTTCTGCTTCTATCGGCGGCCGGCCGCTGTACCGCCTGCCGCCGATTGCCGGGAACGGCGAGGGCGAAGCTCCCAGCATCGGATCGACGAGAATCGTTTTCCCCTCGATGAACAACAGAAACGTGGAATGGCCGAACCAGATGACGCGCGCCTGGCCGCTCGTATCCGCCCATTCGCCCGGATGGACCGGGTCGGCCGGGATCGCTGCAGCAGGGCGGCGGTTAGCGCCGCCTTTCAAATATTGTTTCGCTGCATCGGCCATGCTGGCAGGGCTGACGGCTGTAGAGGTCGGGATCAGGTTGTTAAATTTCCGGCCGGAATAGCCGTCTCCTCTTGCTGCAAAAGCGCGCCGCTCTGTGCGGGATAATCGTCCGCCGAACGCCGGGTAAGATCGAAACCATACATAAGCTGCGGCTATTAGGCCGACAATAATAAGAATCCACCACATATACATACCACCTTCGTCGTTCCGCCTGCCGGCAAAAAGGATATCAGGATCAGGATCGTTCGGGACCGTCCTGAACCGCTTTATTCATCATAACGCGGCCGGCTGCCCATTGCGAGTCAACCTGCTGCGCCCGTTTATGGCTGGCAGAGCTTCCATAAGCGGCTGCGTCTGAATTCCGCTTAATTCGCTAGGTTCTGCTAGTGCTGGTTTAACCATTTCAATTGGAACTCCCCGCTTTTATTCCATGTTGCCCTCCAGACCGCAACATGCCTCCGGTCTAACGGCTCGAACCGGGGCGCAGAAAATAGAATCAACCTTCATCTTCACTTTAAGGCAAGCCGCATTTCGCTTCCAATCACGGCAAGGAATAGACGTTTATGGGCAAATAAAAAAACCCGGCATATCAGCCGGGTTTACGAAGGCGTATAGTTTAGAATTGCGCGCAAAGAAACGCTGTGGTATGATTGAAAAACCACTAACTCATTTTTATAAATTAAGTCATAATTATCCTATCTTATTTACAATTTAATATTACCACAAGGGACGGCAGTTTGTCAAACGGTATATTTTGTTTCAGATTTAGCGGAAGGAGCGTGTTCGGGACAATGATGCACGGGCAGGAATGGAAGCAGGAACAGGAACGGCTGGATGCGGTAACGGAGAAGCTGCAAGAAAGAATCGCCGAGCTGGAGCCGGAGGTGGCCGGGCTTCAAAACCAGGCGGGTGATATCCGCAAGCGGTTTTGGGAAGAAGTGACGATCAATACAAGCACGCATGAAGATTTTGAGGAGACGTTCTACAGCATTAAGCAGCAGGAAGCGTTGCTGTCGGAACGGGAGCGCAGCTACCGGCTTCGCGTGCAGCAATGGAAAAGCTTGAACCGGCTGTTGCAATCCCCTACTTCGGGCGCATTGATTTTTCTGAAGACGGCTTTACCGAGCAAATCTACATTGGTGTATCCTCTTTCGTCGAGAAGGACGGCCTGAGCTTCCTGGTCTACGACTGGCGAACGCCTGTTGCGAGCATGTATTACGATTACGCCCCGGGGCCGGCTTCTTATGATACGCCGGGCGGACGCATTGCAGGGACAATGGAGCTGAAACGGCAATATCAGATCCATAAAGGCAAACTTCACAATGTTATCGACACGAGTCTGACGATCGGCGATGAATTGCTGCAGCAGGTGCTGGGCCAAAGCGCAGATTCGCAGATGAAGACGATCGTAGCGACCATCCAGAAGGAGCAAAACGCGATTATTCGCGATGACCACAGCCGGATGCTTATCGTACAGGGAGCGGCCGGCAGCGGCAAAACATCCGCAGCGCTGCAGCGGGTAGCTTATTTGCTTTACAAACACCGGGATCGGTTAAAGGCGGACCAGATCGTTTTGTTTTCGCCCAATCCGATGTTCAACAGCTACGTCTCAACCGTTCTTCCCGAGCTTGGCGAAGAAAATATGCAGCAGACGACGTTCCAGGAATATTTGGATTATGAGCTTGGCGCGGATTTGCGCCTGGAAGATCCGTTTGATCAAATCGAATATGTGCTGGCTGAACAAAGCTCGCAAGATTACGAAGCCCGGCTGGCGGGGATCGGGTACAAAGCATCAGTGTCGTTCCTTGAGGCTCTCCTCCGTTATGCGGAGTGGCTTACGCGGGAAGGCATGCAATTTAACAGCATCCGCTTTCGGGACCGCGATTTGATTACCGCCAGCCAAATGAAAAAGCAGTTTTACAGCTATGACCCATCGATCCGCTTGGCCAACCGTGCAGGCATGCTGCAAGAATGGCTGCTGAAGGAGCTGACGTTGCTGGAGCGCAAGGAGCGGGACGAAATTTGGGTGCAGGAGGAGATGAATTACCTCGACCAGGATGAATATGCCGCCGTGCACCGGGAGCTGCATAAAGATAGAGGCGTCTTTGACTTCGCGGAGCAATATGAAGTGATTCAGGAGAAGGTGAATCATAAACCGCGGCGGGACGAAGCCGATTTCGATTATGCCGAGCGGGAGGAAGAAATGCTGCGCCGCATGATTGTGAAGGAATATTTCAAACCGCTGCGGCGAAGCGTGAAGCGGATGATGTTTATCAATATGGCGGCGCTGTACGCCCAGCTGTTCAGCAGCAAAGACGCGTTTGCGGCGATGACGGGCGAGTCTGCTGTTCCGGAGCTATGGGACGGTATTTGCAGGCAGACGAAGGAGAAGCTGAGCAAGCTTGAGCTGTTTTATGAAGATGCGACCCCGTATCTCTATTTAAAAGAGCTTGTCGAAGGCGTCCGGACGAATGTAGAGGTCAGGCATGTGTTTGTTGATGAAGGCCAGGACTATTCGATGTTTCAATATGAATTTCTGAAAAGGCTGTTCCCCCGGGCGCGCATGACGGTGCTCGGCGACTTCGGGCAGGCGATCTTTACGCAGTCAACGGAGCTGTATGGCGCGGATGCGCCGCTTCTCCGGCTTTACGGCGAGCCGGATACGAGACTTGTACGCTTCGTTCGCAGCTATCGGTCAACCCGTGAAATCGTCGAGTTTACGAAGGCGATACTGCCGGACGGCCAGGAAATCGTGCCTTTCGACAGAAGCGGGCGGAAGCCGCTGCTCCTTCAGGCGGCCAGCAGCGAGCAGTTGGCGGCGCTAATCGCGGAAGAAATGGCAGCTCTTCAAGCGGAAGGCTTCCGTTCCATCGCTGTCATTGCAAAAACAGCTGCGGAAAGCAGCGAGGCTTACAGCCGCTTAACTGCCCAAGGCTGTCCGCCGCTGCGTCTCGTGACGAAACGGACGCAAACTTTCGAGAAGGGGACGGTGGTCATTCCGGCGTATCTTGCCAAGGGCGTAGAATTCGACGCCGTTCTGATCTATGATGCTTCTGCGCAGGCTTATCGCCGCGAATCCGAGCGCAAACTGTTTTATACCGCATGTACACGGGCCATGCACCGGCTGCTGCTTTTTGCAGCAGGGGAATGGACGCCGTTTGTACAGCTGGCAGACCCTTCTTTCTATGAGGTAAACAAATAAGGCTCCCTTACGGGAGCCTTATTTGTTCGCTATTTTCGTTCGCTATTATAGAGGACACTTTCCGGCGCGGTTTGCTTGCAGCACGATCGCCAAAAAAGGCACCGGTCAAATACCGGTGCCTGCAAAACATTATGCTAAACGCATTTTAAAATCTTCATAGCCGAACTGGCTTACGACACGGCAGTCGCCGTTTTTGTCCTGGACGGCAATGGCCGGCAGCGCCATGCCATTGAAGGTGTTTGTTTTCACCATGGAGTAAATCGCCATGTCGCCAAACACAAGGCGGTCACCGCATTGCAGCGGCCGGTCGAACGAATAATCGCCGATCACATCGCCCGTCAAGCAGGTTTGGCCGGCAAGCCGGTACGTATACGGCTTCTCGCCGACTTCGCCGCTGTCCGCGAGAGGCGGACGGTACGGCATTTCGAGCACATCCGGCATATGGCAAGTCGCCGAGGTGTCGAGAATGGCGATATCAATGCCGTTCTTATGCAGATCCAGCACGGATGCGATCAAATAACCGGCGTTCAGCGCGACGGCTTCGCCCGGTTCCAGATACACCTCGAGACCATACTTCTCCTGCATCCGTTTGATGCAGGCCTCAAGTCTCGGGATATCGTAATCATCTCTTGTAATATGATGCCCGCCGCCGAAATTAATCCATTCCATCTGCGGCAGAAAATCGCTGAATTTGGCTTCAACCGCATTCAGCGTTGTCTCCAGATCGTCGGAGTTTTGCTGGCAAAGGGTATGGAAGTGAAGCCCTGTTACGCCTTCAAGCAATTCCGGGCGGAAATCTTCCCGTTTCACCCCGAAGCGGGAGCCGGGAGAGCAAGGATCATAAATCTCATGCCCAACCTGCGTCGAGCATTCCGGATTGATGCGGAGGCCAACCTTGCAGCCGGCCTTCAGCGCCTTATCTTTATACTTCTCCAGCTGGGAGAAGGAGTTGAAAATAATGTGATCGCAGATGGAAAGAATCTCGTCGATCTCATCTTCCCGGAATGCTGGGGCAAAGACATGTGTTTCTTTGCCCATTTCCTCGTAGCCCAGCCGTGCTTCATACAAGCCGCTTGCCGTCGTACCACTCAAGTATTCGCCAATAAGGGGATAGAAGGTCGTCATGGAGAATGCTTTTTGCGCCAAAACAATCTTGGCTCCTGTCCGCTGCATTACACCGTTCAGGATTTTCAGATTTTTTTCGATAAGCGCTTCATCGACAACAAAGCAAGGCGTAGGCAGCTGATCGAACCGCATCTTAGCGAACCAGCACAGGTTGCTTGCTGGCAGTTTCTTCTCCATCGTCAACCAGAACAGGATTAAAGTCTTCTACCCATGGAAGTCCCCATTTGTTCAACTCTTCCATAAACGGATCCGGATCAAACTCTTCCACGTTGTATACGCCCGGTTTGTTCCACTTGCCGGTCAGCACCATCGCAGCGCCGATCATGGCAGGGACGCCTGTCGTGTAAGAAATTGCTTGGGAGCCTACTTCTTTATAGCAAGCTTGGTGGTCGCACACGTTGTACACATAATACGTTTTGGCTACGCCGTCTTTTTTGCCTTGGAAAATGCAGCCGATATTGGTTTTGCCGACCGTACGCGGTCCAAGCGATGCCGGGTCCGGCAGCACAGCTTTCAGGAACTGAAGCGGGATAATTTGTTTGCCTTCGAATTCGATCGGCTCGATCGAAGTCATGCCTACGTTTTCCAGCGCTTTCAGGTGAGTCAGATAGCTTTGGCCGAAAGTCATGAAGAAACGGATGCGCTTCAGGCCGGGAATGTTCACCGCAAGGGATTCCAGCTCTTCGTGGTACAGCAGGTACATATCTTTTTGGCCGACTTCAGCGAAGTTATATTGGCGTTTGATTTCCATCGGCTTCGTTTCGATCCATTCGCCGTTCTCCCAGTATCTTCCGTTAGCCGAAACTTCGCGGATATTGATCTCCGGGTTGAAGTTCGTTGCGAACGGGTAGCCGTGGTCGCCGCCGTTGCAGTCCAGAATGTCGATATATTCGATTTCGTCGAAGTAATGCTTAAGCGCATAAGCCGAGAATACGCCTGTTACGCCGGGGTCGAAGCCGCTGCCAAGAAGCGCAGTAATGCCGGCTTTCTCGAAACGCTCGCGATAATCCCATTGCCATTTGTATTCGAATTTTGCCGTATCTTCAGGCTCGTAGTTGGCCGTATCCATGTAATGCGTTTTGGTAGCCAGGCAGGCATCCATGATCGTCAAATCCTGATAAGGCAGCGCCAGGTTCATGACGATGTCCGGTTTGACCTCATTAATCAAAGCGATCAGCTCGTCAACGTTGTTCGCGTCTACTTGCGCGGTCGTAATTTTAGTTTTGCCGCCGTCCAGCTTGGCTTTCAGTTCGTCACATTTCGATTTCGTGCGGCTTGCGATACAAATTTCCTCGAAAACCTCACTGTTTTGAACACACTTATGGATGGCTACAGATGCCACCCCGCCGCAACCAATGATTAACGCTTTCCCCATTTCTCATTCCCCTTACCTTAGTAGTAGTGTGAACCGCAATTTCTTAACAAGGCAACATTTTTTACGCACAAAAAAAACAAGTCGCAATAACGCTTCATAGCGCATCACACTTGTTCTTGTTTAGATATACATAGAAATATTAAATGTCCTCCCCAAAACAGGACATAGCTCTTTTTGAAAGGAAGCTATCTTTAATATTCAAATATATCGATAACGGATCAGAGTCTATATAGCAAATAATCACTTTTACCACTCTTATTGATCGTTTCACAAGTTGTTGTGCGATGCAATGCACTGGTTGTAAAGAAACCAAACTTATAAAATTTGAGCTTTTCGCTCAATCAATAAGGCAACTAAGTTGCCAGTCGGCATTTGACCCGGCTGTCCGTATGGCCTTTACTTCCTTAGTGGATGTGGTCAAAAAATTATCTGCTTGGAAAGACCCTGTATATTTGAATATCTGCTTTCCAATAACAAAATCCATAATAACATAAACTCCGGATTTAGCAATAAGAAAAAAATTAAAATTTACTAACAAATTTCGACATTTTTTTGGACGGGATTGGTTCTTCGGTTGCAGTGCCTTCGTCCCCGCGGCCGGGAACATCGGCCGAATGGGCGGATGCCTATCCGGCTGCGGATTCGAATGCATCCGGCGGTAATGAAACAGCTTTGTTCGGCGTGCGCGAAGCTTCTGCGTTTGTTCAATCCGGATAACAAGGTTGGCATCATAGGCGCATTTTGATAGTCTGAAAACAAAGTCCATTTCATTGGAGAGGAACCGAATGATGGAGAAGAAACTGCTGTATATCCGCATCAAAGAAGAGATCGAGCGGAGAATCCAGGCGGGAGAGATCAAGCCCGGAGAGAGGCTGCCCTCTGAGCCTGCGCTGGCCAAGGAGTTCGAAGTAAGCCGGCCGACCTTAAGAGAATCGCTGAAAATGCTGCAAAGGGAGGGGACGCTCATCAGTAAAAACGGGGTGGGCACTTACGTGAATGAGCGCTCTTCTTCGATTGTCAATCCTTTAAACAAGCTGCGCAGCCTCGGTGACATGATTAAAAGCGTCGGGTATAAAGACAGCGAGGCGGATGTTAAAGTGTATTCGCAGGAAGCCGAAACGGAATGGGCGGAGAAGCTGCAAACCAGCGGTCCGGTCGTTATTTTGGAGCGGGTCCGCACGGCAGACGAGATGAAGGTTGCCTTTTATTATAATATTATCCCTATGGAAATTGCGGCAGATCATTTTACGGAAGGGTTCAGCGGAGCGATCTTCGATTTCCTTCGCGAACGGCTGGGCATTACCGTTTCCTATGCGATAACGGAAATTTGCGCGGTCGGAGCCGGCGGCGCAAGAGACCGCAGAGCGGCGGAAGTGCTGGGGGAGGGCCTTCTGCTGCTGAAACAGCTTCATTTTGACGAGAACGACCGTCCTGTGTTTTACTCGCTGGATTATTTGAAGAGCAGCAGCTTCCAATTGTTTGTCAGACGGGATTAACCCGTTCCGCCATTACCAGAACGCATTGGCTACAAGGGGCCGGGCGTTCTTTTTTTTTGCCTGCAGGCGGCTAACTGGCATATTCATGAAATTTTAACCAGCTGTTGACGTTGCGATAACACTTGTCCTCTACATTGTAGATGTCAGACAGCTTCAACATAAATGAGGAGGATTAGGGATGCAGGGGAGATGGAGTAAGGGAACAAAAGGTGTGCTGGCAGTTGTGCTGCTCTCGATGGTGACCATCCTGGGAGCTTGCGGCCAATCGAACAATAACAACGTTCAGGCGGCTAATCCGTCGTCCGGCACCCCGGCAGCGTCTGAGGGCAGCACGGCAGCGCCTTCAAGTGCGCCGCAATCAACGAAGCTTGTTGTTTATTCCGCGCTGAATGAAGACGACATCATTCAAATTCAGAAGAAATTCAAAGAAGACACCGGCATTGACATTGAATATCTCAGCATCGGAAGCGCCGGTGAAGCCAGCACCCGGGTTCAAGCGGAAAAAGATTCGCCGAAAGCGGATATTTTGGTGGGGGGATCGGTCGAGTTTTACCAGCCGCTGGCTGATCAAGGTTTGCTGGAGAAGTACACATCGCCTAACGCCAGCGGCCTGGACGCGAAGTTCAACGATCCAAGCGGATTTTGGCAGGGCTGGTATATGGGCGTCCTCGGCATCGTGCTGAACAAGGACCGCTTCGAGAAAGAACTGGCTTCCAAAGGCGTCCAGGAGCCTCAAACATGGGATGATCTGCTTGATTCCCACTACAAGGGCCTGTTTGTGACATCCAATCCGGCAACAGCCGGCGGAGCTTATATTTTTGCCGCTGACCAGCTGTTCCGCCTGGGTGACGAGAAGGGCTGGGATTACCTGAAGACGCTGAACGGCAACGTACACCATTACACGCAAAAAGCCGGGGACCCGATCAATCTGGTCGCAACGGGCGAGTTCGCAGCCGGCATGGCTTGGGCGCATGACATCGTCAAAACGGCCAAGCAAGGATACCCGATCAAAGTTATCGTGCCGGATCAAACGGCGGCCGAAATCGGCGGAGTAGGCATCGTAAAAGGCGGGCCGAATACGGAAAACGCCAAAAAGTTCGTCGATTGGCTGTTAACGAAGCCGATTCAAGAGATGAACACGAACAGCTCGAACCGTTATTCGGTGCGAAGCGACGTTGCGCCGCCGGAAGGCATGATCAAGCTGGAGGACGTTCATCTGGCCGACTATGACCGTACGAAAGCATCCGCAATGAAAGCTGATGTTGTGAAGAAATTCACCGACATGATCGGCACCAAATAAGCCGGCACGACCGCCGGAACGCTTCATCGCCTAAAGGAGCGGGAGGCGTTCCGGCATTTCGGGCCGAAACTTTGTACAAGAAAGAGGCGGGACAACTTGATCTCATCCGCTTTTAGGAATGCCTGGACGGACATCAAGAAGCTTAAGCACGAGCCTGTATTGGCGATTATGATTGCTGCCGTTATTCTCTCGACCAGCTATTTCGTAGTCTGGCCGATCGCCAAGGTTGTCGGCTACCCGAAGGCGGCCGATTATTTGCAGCTGCTGACAAATGCCAGATGGTTTCAGGCAGCGCTCAACAGTTTATTTATGACGGTGATTTCTACGCTGTCTTGTACCGCAGTGGCCTTCTTATTCGCTTATGCCGTTGCCAGACTGGACGTGCCGCTGAAAGGCCTGTTCCGTTTCATTACGCTGCTGCCTATCGTCTCGCCGCCATTCATCGTGGCGTTGTCCTATATCCTTTTGTTTGGCAGACAGGGCCTTATCTCGCAGCGGCTGCTTCATCTTAACATCGACATCTACGGCTGGCAGGGACTGTGGCTTGTCCAGACGATTACTTTTTTTCCATATGCTTATGCTGTCATTTATGGCGTGATGAAGTTCGCTTCCGTGCAGCTGGAGTATGCAGCCTGCAATCTCGGAGCGACACGCTGGCAGGCGTTCCGGCATATCTTCCTTCCGCTGTGCCGGCCGGGCATTGCCGGGGGAGCGCTCATTGCAGCGATGAACGTGCTTGCCGACTTTGGCAACCCGATGATTATCGGGGGAAACTTCACGCTGCTGCCAACTGAAGCTTATATGCAGATGTCCAGCTGGTTCGACTTGTCGTCGGCGTCGGTGCTGTCGACGGCTTTACTGCTGCCGGCGGTTACGATATTTTTCGTGAACCGGGTTTGGGTGGGCAAACGCTCTTACGTCACGGTAACCGGCAAAGCTTCCGGGCTCCGGCCTTACCCGGTGCCGTTTGCGGTGAAGTGGGGGCTGTTCGCCTGCTGCCTGCTGATTTCGCTGTTTGTGCTCACGGTATACGGGGTGTTGTTTTACGGCGCTTTTACGAAAACATGGGGCTACGATTGGAGCTTTACGCTGCACAATCTGAAATATGTGTCGGCCAAAGGGCCGGAGCTGTACAACAGCATCCGGTATGCGCTGTTCGCCTCGCTCGCCGCGGTTGCTTTCGGGATGGTATTGGCTTACCTGGTGCAGCGCAGGCAGACCGGCGTAAACCGCCTTATCGATCTGCTTGCAATATTGCCCGGCGCAGTGCCCGGCGTCTTTCTAGGCCTTGGCTTTGCGCTTGCATTCAACCAGCCTCCGGTCGAACTGAGCGGGACTTCCGCCATTATGGTGCTTGCGCTCCTGTTCTGGAACTTGCCGGCTTGTTACAGCGCATGCCTGGCCGGCCTTCAGCAGATCGGCAAGTCGCTGGATGAAGCATCGCTGAATATGGGAGCCGGCAGCTTCGGCACCTTCCGCTTTGTGCTGCTGCCTTTGTTAAGAGGGCCGCTGCTGTCTGCGCTTTCCGTATCGTTTCTCCGTTCGGTCACATGCCTTAGCGTCATCATTTTTATTTATTCCGTTCATACAGCGGTCGGAACGGTATCGATCTTAAGCCTTGTGCAAAGCGGCATCTGGGGAGGGGCTTCCGCGTTTACGGCTGTGCTGATCAGCCTGGCGTTTGCGGTGCTCGCCGCGTCCCGCTGGATTCCAGCTATATTGAATCGGAGGAAGCCATCATGAACATAGCCGAACCGCATATCCGGATTACAAACGTTTCCAAGAGCTTTGGCTCCTTCGCCGCGCTGCACGGAATTTCGCTGGACATTCCGTCCGGGAGCTTCACAACATTGCTTGGGCCAAGCGGCTGCGGCAAAACAACACTGCTGCGGCTGATTGCGGGCTTCGACGAGCCCGACAGCGGGGATATTTGGATCGAAGGGGCTAAAGTAAACGGGCTTCCCCCTTTCCGGCGCAATACGCCGCTCGTGTTCCAGGAATATGCGCTGTTCCCGCATATGACCGTATTTGACAATATCGCTTACGGGCTGAAATTGCAAAAAAAGCCGCGAGAAGCTGTCCGGCAAAAAGTGGACGAGATGCTTGGCATGTTTGGCCTTGCAGGCATGGAGGGAAGGCTGCCCCAGCAGCTAAGCGGCGGGCAGCAGCAGCGTGTAGCTTTTGCCCGTGCGCTCGCTACAGGGCACCGCGTCCTGCTGATGGATGAGCCGCTAAGCAACCTCGATGCCAAAATGCGGGTCGAAGTCCGCAGCGAGCTGCGGGAGCTGCAGCGCCGTGCCGGCATAACCGCCGTGTTTGTAACCCATGATCAGGACGAAGCATTGTCGCTTTCGGACCATATCGCCGTGTTTGACAAAGGGCGCATCCGCCAGGCAGGCACGCCTTTGGACGTCTATTTTAAGCCCCGTGACCGCTTCGTGGCCGATTTTGTAGGTACAGCCAACTTCATCCCGGGGGTAGTCGTCGCAGCCGAAGCGCAGGAGCTGATTGTGCGGAGCGAAATTTCCGTGTTCCGGGTGAATCGGGATGACGCCGGCTCATTCCGCTCCGGGGACGCGATTACAATGGTCATCCGGCCGGAATGCATCTCGATATCGGCGGAGACAGAGGGGGCTGACGGGCTGATCGGCGATATTATAAGCAGCAGTTTTCTCGGGCGGATGATTCGTTACCGTGTCCAGTGCGGTTCGTTAACCTTTATCGTAGATGACGCGAATCCGGGCGCTGGAGGCGCACTTAGCGGCACGGTCAGCCTGCATCCCGATCCCGGTAAAATCCACGTGCTGCCGGAAGAGCGGAAGCTGTAATTTAGCATAGGAAAGAAAGCGGTGATCACCTTGCAGGCCACTGTAAATTTTATCAATGTCGGATGGGGCGACGCGCAGCTGATCCGGCTGCCGTCGGGAGCAGCGACGCTGATTGACGGCGGGGACGGCGCCATCGGCCCGGAACGCGACCATCCGCTGACATGGATGGACCGCCACGGCGTGAGCCGTCTCGATTGGATGATTCTGACGCACATCCATGAAGATCATTTGAACGGGCTGCTTGACATTGCGCGCCGCTGCGAAGTAAAGCGGGCCGTTCTTCCTTATGCGCTGCCGATGCTGCCGCAAAGCCTAAAGGCATGGATCATGGCGGAGGGCCGGCATTTGGCAGCAAGGGTGTACGGGCTGCTGGAAGCTTATTCGGAGCTGATCCGTTTATTGCATGAGCAAGGGACGGATGTTCATTGGCGCAGCGAATATGGAGGGCCGTCCGGCCAGGCTGTCTGGGCAGAAGACGGATACACGCTCGCCCATCTGTATCCGTGGCAGGAAGACCCGTTGCCGGGACTTGGCTTATTGCATGACGCGGCACAGAATGCCGCTGCTGAGCCGGAAGCGGCATCCGCTGCGCTGGAGCGATTTTTCAGCTTGTCCAATGACGACAGCTCCGTTTACCGTCTTGTCCATGCGGAGGATCCGTCCGGCGGCATATTGCTCGGAGGCGATCAGCTGATCCCCGGATGGGAACGCATCGCGAAGCGGACGGAATTGAGAAGCCGGGTATGGAAAGTGCCGCACCATGGCTTGGAGGACGGATTTCAAGCTGCTCAGCTGTCTGAGATCCGTCCGGAGATCTGTGTAATAACGGTTTGCAAGGAGCGGGCAATGCCGCAGCAGGAGCGGTGGGATAAGCTGCACGCTGAATCGGGCGCAGCTATCCATTTGACAGGCAGCGTGAAAGCAGGGGAGCGGGTCCCGCTGACGGACGGGCCGATCGGGACATGGATCGGCGGCTGATCAGGCTGCCCGCTGCCGGCGGATAGAAGACAAGCAGCTTATTTTTTACATAATGGAGGAGAGTCCATGAGCGAAGAGCATACATACAGCAGGTCTATACTGGAATCCGCCATTCGTTATGCACGGGATGCCGGAGAACATATTTTGCACAGCATGACACAGCCTTACGATATGCACGACAAAGTCAATTTGTCCGACTTAGTGACGGCCGTCGACTTGCAGTCCGAGTCGATTATCCGCAGCAGCATCGGCAGAGATTACCCGGAGCATTGGATTGTATCCGAGGAGTCGGACGGGAGCCGCGATGTATTTGATTTGATGAAACAGCCGGCCCCGGGTTACGGCTGGATTGTAGACCCTATTGACGGCACTATTAACTTTGTCCACGGCATTCCGCATTTTGCCATTTCCATCGGGGTGATCGAGGACGGGCAATTGCTTCACGGGGTCGTTTATAATCCGTGCACACAAGAGCTGTATCACGCCACGAGGGGAGAAGGCGCTTACTGCAACGGAACGCGCCTTCAGGCAAGCGGGGAACGGCAGATCGGCAACGCGGTTCTGGCGACCGGCTTTCCTGCAGCGGACTGGTGCAGCGATTCCTTGAATGCAGCGCGCATTAAAGGCGTTGCCGGTACGGCCCGCAACATTCGGATATTGGGATCTGCCAGCCTGGACCTGTGCCTGGTTGCGTCCGGCCGGCTGACCGGCTTCTGGCATGACGGGCTTTATCCATGGGATGTTGCAGCCGGCGTTCTGATCGTCCGGGAGGCGGGCGGAGCCGTAACGAATGCTTCAGGAGAGCCATTTGCATTAAGCGACCGGACGCTTGCGGCATCCAACCCGAAGCTGCAGGATGCATTATTGTCTTTGATTGGCTGCAAGGTCGAATCATAAGGATGAAGCCGGGCGAACGGGGTTAGTAGCCGCGTCCAAGACCGGCTGCTGCACCGCTTCTCCCCATGCCGCACAGCCGGCTCCATCTGCTGAAGGCGGCATGCCAAATCGCCCGGTCCTGAACTTCGGAGGACCGGGCGATTATGTCTTTATTCTTCTTCCTCGGCGATGACCCTCACCGAAGCGGTTGCTTCCCGAGCCGGGCCATTATCGGATACAAGTGTGACAGGGCTTGCAATTAAAGTATCTTCGTCTACATCCGGAAGCACGAACGGAACGCGTATAATATGGCATGCTCCAACCGCAAATTGTTCAATATGCACTTGTAGGTTAAACAGCGTGCCGGTTATCCGCGTGTTCAATAACGGCACATTCCCCGTATTACAAGCTTGGATAGTGAAAATCACCGTTTCTCCGGGCCTTCCGGACGGGCGGTCAACCGTTTCGGTCAGCGATGCGTTCGGCAAAGACTGTATCTCAATGATAACATCCTCTTGCTGAAGAGGCGTCTGGTCGGAAAATTTCGAGACAATGTTGCGGATCTGTGTTCCGCCCTGTGTTCCGGCCGGTATAGCTAACTGCAAAGTGAATACGCGTACTTCTCCCGGCGCTAACGATGGAATAACCGTACGGAAGCCAAGCGTCTGATCGAAGACATGCACATTAGTTAGTGCGGCATTTGTAACGTTCGTGACCGTAATTGTTTTGATTACCGTCTCTCCGGGCGCCGGAGACTCCGGAGCCGCTTCGACTTCCAGTTCAGGCAGTTCGGCCGGCTTGGCAACCGTCACTCTTGCTTCGTCCTCTGCAGGGAGCGAGCCAGGGGGCTGTTCCGGCCAAGTGACCGTGACGCGGTTGGCGATAACGGTTCCTTGAGCAGCGTCCGAAGGCACTGAATACTCCACATGGACGGTTGCTGTCCGGCCTGGCGCGATGGCTTCAATGGTAAACTGCTGTCCGGTCAACGAGTCTTGTATGTTGACGTTGGTGGCCGGGTTCTCGCCGGTGTTCGTGACTTCGATCGTATACCGGATCGTATTGCCCGGCAAGACAGCGCTCCGGTCCGGAAGTTTCCGCACGGTAAGGGTTGTTTCCGGCGAAGGCTCCTGAACGGTAATCTCTGCTGTGGTTTCTACTTCCGGCGATTGATCCGAGGAGGCGGTGAGAACGTTCCGGATCATACTGCCGGCCTCCGCGTCTGCTGGAATGGTGAAGGTGAACGTTAACGTAATCGTATCATTTGCGGGCAAAAGAGGAATCGTCTCGTTCAGCCCAAGCAGCGCATCGGTCAATACAATATTCGTCTGAGGGACGCCCAGCAAATTCGTCACGGTCAGCGTATAGGTGACCGTCTCTCCCGGCTTCGCTGCATTGCGGTCCGGAATTTTATGAATGAGCAGCGACGGGCCGGGAGGTTCCTGCACCGTAACCTCTGCTGCGGTTTCCGCCTCCGGCGACTGATCCGATGAGGCTGTGAGCACATTCCGGATGAGGCTGCCGGGTTCTGCATCTGCAGGAACGGTAAACGTTAACGTCAAGTTAATAGTTTCATTGGGCAGCAGAACAGGAATCGTCTGGCTTAGCCCCAGCAGATCGTCGACGAGGAGGACGTTCGTTTGAGAAGTGCTTAACAAATTCGTTACGGACAGCGTATAGGTGACGGTTTCGCCTGGCGCAGCCGCATTGCGGTCCGGAAGCTTAAGGATAAGCAGCAGCGGCCCCGGAGGCGCCACTACGGTAACGTCCGCATCTGTCACCTGCGGCGGGGTCTGATCCGATTCCACGATGAATGTATTGTGAATAACACTGCCGATTTCTGCATCCAGAGGAGTGTTGAACGTTAATGATAACGTAATGGTTTCGTTGGGCTGCAATAACGGGATCGTCTCGTTAAATCCCAGCAATTCGTCGATCAGAACGACATTCGTCTGTGGAACGTCCAGCAAATTCGTTACGGTTAAGGTATAGACAATTTCTTCGCCGGGAAGCGCCGCCGCACGATCAGGCTGCTTCAGCAGCGACAGCCCGAACCCGGTTACTGTCACGACAGCTTCAACATCCTGAGGTCCGGTCTCGCCCGTTTCAACCTTAAGAATGTTCACGATGTCCGACCCAAGAAGAACGTCTCGCGGAACCGTAAATGTAAACAGATGCTCGCGGACTTCTCCGACCGCCAGATCGGGCACGGCTTCATCAATACCGAGAACCGGATCAATAATCCGAATGCCGGTCAAAGGCACATTGCCGATGTTTTGAAGCAGAACGATATACCGGATCGTTTGCCCGGGTACGACGCTGAATGTCTCCGGAAATTTGGCGATCCCTAGACGCGGATCGTCCGGCACCGTTATTTCCGTACTGGCGGAGACATCGCCCGTCGGCTCGCTGGAGGCTATCGCTGTGTTGGTATACGTTTGAGGGTTTACTTCCAGCGGAACGACGAACGGCACCACAAAAAATTGCGCTTCTCCAGGGAAGAGAGAAGGAATTACAACATCAAATCCGGTAAGATCATCTGTCACATGGACATTGAAAAGGTCCGAATTTCCGGTGTTGATCACTTCGATCGTAAAATGGACCGTTTCTCCCGGAAAAACGATATTCCGATCCGCTGTCTTAAAGATATCCAGTCTAGGGACAGGCAGTACCTCGACCACCGTTCCGATTTCTTCCGGCGGCAAATTGTCGGCGATAATCGTTACGGTATTGGCAATGGACAGCCCCGCCTGCGCGTCCGGAGGAATTTGGAATGCCCACTCGATGACGAACTCCGCTCCGGGCGGAATACTGTCGATGAATTCATTCAGCCCAAGCAGCGGGTCAAACAGATGGATATGGGCCAGATCGGCATCGCCATTGTTGCCGAGCCTTATCGTAAATATGACTGTATCGCCCGGAAAGGCAGCCGGCGGATTTACAGTTTTGACAGCCTCTAAAATAGGTGTTCCTGTGACAAGAATTTCCGAATCTGCTTCAAGCGGCGGACCGGTGATTTGATCGGAGGTGACAAATACTATATTTCTAAGGATTCCAAGCGGCTGCTCGAAAGGAACGATATAGGTGAATTGGACGATATGGGTCGAAAAGGGAGGAATGAACGGAATGATTTCAAAAATACCGAGCAGCGGATCATTTACTGTCACATTCGTGAGTGTGATGGCGCTAGGGTTATGAATGTCAATGGTATAGGTTACTTGTTCGCCGCGGTTGACCTCGAACCGGTCCGGGAACTTTTTAACCGTAGTTCCCAGGCTGAGGCAGATTCTGACGATAAAGGCATCACTGCCGCCATGCAGAAAAGGCTGTACGGCGCCAGGGGTGACCGGTAGATCGAAAGAGAAGGTTTGCCCGGTGATGAACACACAGCCGGTATGATCAACCGCAACAGCATTACCGGTGTCATTCGAGCTGCCTCCAATAAAAGTCGAGAACACCAGCTCATTGCCCGTTATGTTCAATTGTGCGATGAAACCATCGCCGCTCCCGCTGTAAAAAGGCTGAAATGCGTCAGGAGTAACCGGGAAGTTAAAGGAACCGGTGCTTCCCGTCACATAAGCAAAGTCGGAGCGCAGCGCGATGCCATTGCCGGCATCGGATTCACTCCCGCCGAGAAAGGTAGAATATACCAGGTAATTGCCATCGAAACTTAGCTTCGTTACAAAGGCGTCAGAGGACCCGCCGCCGTAAAACGGCTGGAATGAACCTGGCGTAACCGGAAAATCGAACGAAGTGGTGCTTCCTGTTACATAAGCCTGATTGAGCTCATCGACGGCGATGCCATGTCCCTCATCATCTCCGCTGCCTTCAAGGTAGGTCGAGTACAGAAGCACGGACCCCGTCTCGTCTAATTTCGTTACGAAGGCGGATATGACGCCGGACAAGCTGATTTGAAACGCTCCCGGTGTTGTAGGAAAGTCCGCGGAGGTGGTCAGCCCCGTGACATAGGCGTTGCCGAAGCTGTCCAGCGCGATGCCGCGCCCTTCATCAATTCCTTGACCGCCAAGGAGTACCGAATATAGAAGTGCGCTGCCGCCGGAATCCAGTTTCGTAATGAAAACATCCTCATTGCCGCGAGGACCAAAAGAGTTGGTGGCGGGAAAGCTGAACGTGTTGATGACAGGGCCCGTGCTGGTGGTGGCTCCCGTAATATAGGCGTTTCCGAAGTTATCGACGGTAATGGCATATCCGGTATCCGTTCCTTCTCCGCCAAGAAATGTTGAGTATTCGAGAAACCCGCCGTCCGGGCTTAATTTGGTTACGAACGCATCTTGAGCTCCGCCAATGGACATTTGAAACGCCCCCGGCGTTACCGGAAAATCCGGTGACAAAGTCTGCCCTGTCACATAGGCGCTGCCGGCTCCATCAACCGCAATGCCCCGGCCCAAATCAAAGCTGCTGCCGCCAAGGAAAGTCGAGTATAGAAGGGCGGTTCCTTCGGCATTCACTTTGGCAACAAAAGCACTGGAAGATCCATCTTTAAAGGGCTGGAAAACCCCGGCGTAACCGGGAAATCAATGGATAACGTTTGCCCCGTCACATAGGCGTTGTCCTGGTTGTCGACAGCTATGCCATAACCAATATCCGTATCGTTGCCGCCCAGGTAAGTAGAGTAAACGAGCAGTGTCGGATCAATAATTAATTCATGCTCCTGCTGATACCCGTCCCCGATTTCAAAGCCGTATTCACAGCCTTCTTGCTCGCCATGCAGGAGAAACCGGGTGTCCACCGGAACTTTGCGGCCATTGATCCATTGATAGCTGACAGGCTTCTTCTCCGCCAGAACGCCATGCAGCGTATGAATATGAAGATCCCCTTCGCCATTCAGAGACAGCCGGTCAGCGCCCTGGTATACAAACCGGATATTTCCGGGGTTAGCGCCGGGCTTAACGATGACATCGTATTTTAAAACGCCGTTGTCCCCATAGAAAACGAGATCGATTCCGGGCCAAAGCTCCCGATAAGCGATCTCCTGATACGTCGGAAGCCCGGCATGCCATTTGGCCGGATCGTTCCCGATAAAATAATTGACTTTCTCTGCCGCCGGATGTTGTGCTTCCAGCCGGACATCTTTGTTTGCGCCGCGAAAATGCAGGGAGAGAGCGAGCCCCTCCTGCAGGTCCGGCTTGCGTCTGGTGAAAAGAAGCAGGACTTCGTCGGATGAAAATCCGATTTGGCATCCGGGCTTGTTAGACAGATAATGGACGGCTTCCCGCACTTGCCCGGCGTTTTGTACAAAAGTTAACGGAGTGCTCCAGTAGCTCTTGAAGGGTGATGGGTCTTTCGTTTGATTCGCTGGCAAACATATCCCTCCTGTCACTTGCATCTTTGGCTCCAAGTAAACATATACAAATATATGTTTATGGGCTGATGCGCTGCATATGACTTTATTCATTGTAAAGATCATATGCAGTGTCTGCAGAGGCGGATTCATTCCGTGATTTGATGAATGCGGGGGGAAGGTGCCTCGGAAATATGGCGAGCGGATAGAGGACAGGCTTACTTGAATAGGATTGCCAATCATTTCCATTCCCGTTGTAGTCTACATAGTACAACAGGAAGTCGGAATAACGCTATATTCCTGCTCTTCATCACCGATACAATAATGCCAATGGGCTTATCATTCATGCCGGAATCGGAAGGAACGTGAACGATGAACAAAAAATCAGGATACACAACCAAATCACTGCTGATCTGCTTTATCGCATTGGCCATAGTCATTTTTAATTTTAGCTTTAACCACAAATCTCATGCTGCCGGCGCAACGCTGCCCTACCTCGAATATGAAGCGGAAGACGGGGTGACCAACGCAGTTGTTCACGGGCCGTCTACAAAGTATCTGTCCTGGGAAGCGGAAGCTTCCGGCAGGAAATATGTATGTCTTGATTCAGCCGGTCATTATGTGCAGTGGAAAGCGAAGAAGGCGGCCAACACGATGGTCATCCGGTACAGCCTGCCGGACTCGGATGCGGGCCAAGGGATTACGGGCACACTAAGCCTTTATGTGAATGGGGAGTTCTGGCAGAAAGTATCTTTGACATCCAAATATGCCTGGGTATACGGCGATTACCCTTGGACGAAAATTCCGTCCGCAGGGAACGGGCATAAGGTGTTTGATGAAGCTGACTTTTTTACGGCTCGTGATATTCCCGCCGGCGCTGAGGTGAAGCTGCAAATAGACGCGGACGATACGGCGCCTTATTATTTGATTGACTTGATCGACCTGGAGCAGGTCAGCGAGCTGAAGCCCCCTGCAGACGCCCTTTCGATTACAAGCTTTGGCGCTACATCGGGCGACGGGACGGATGACAGAAAAGCGATTATCGACACCATTAATGCAGCCAAGGAGCAAGGCAAAACGGTCTGGATTCCGCCTGGCGAGTTTAATGTCAATTTTGCGCAAATAAACGTGAATGATGTCACCATCCGAGGCGCCGGCATGTGGTATTCCAAGCTGACAGGCTCCAAAGCCGGGTTTAATTTAAGCGGAGATAACTGCAGGTTTTACAATTTTGCGATTATCGGAACCACTACGGTGCGAAACGATCATTCCGCTGCAGACAACGCATTCGCCGGGTCAGGCGGAAAAGGTTCTTATATCGAAGGGGTATGGGTGGAGCATAAGAAATGTGCGGTGTGGATGGCCGGCAATACCGATGGCCTCCAAATTACAAAATGCCGTTTCCGAAATTTGATGGCTGACGGGGTCAATTTCTGCAACGGCACTTCAAATTCCTCCGTGACCAACACGCAAATTCGTTATTCCGGAGACGATGCGCTAGCGACCTGGTCGCCTGGCGATGGACCGGGCGGCGATGGCAATGTGTTTGATTCCAACACCATTCAATTGCCGTGGCTGGCCAATGGCATTGCGCTTTATGGCGGTTCGAACCATAGCGTCACCAATAATCTGGTCTATGATACGGTAACGGGCGGAGCAGGAATCTACATCAGCTCTAACTTTAAGCCGGTTCCTTATTCGGGCAAGCTGACGGTTAGCGGAAATACGTTAATCCGTTGCGGTTCCAATGAGACTTACCTCGGTTATGCGCCTGGTGCGATATGGATTAACGCTTATGATTCGGACATGACAGACATGACCCTTGCTGTTACGGGCAATACGATCCAGGATGCAACGCAATCGGGCATTTCGATAGAAGGACCCAAGGCTCTTGGTAACACCACAATCTCGAATAACACCATAGAGGGAGCGGGCGGCTACGGCATCTGGATTACGAAAGATGCTGCAGGCAATGCCGCTTTTGAGAAGGTGAACGTTTCCGGAGCAGCCTTGGGCGGAATACTGAATGATGCAGGTGCAAATTTTGAAGTGCAAAAAGGCAAAGCCAATACGGGATGGTAACGGAAGCAAGGAGACAAACCAAACCACCATCCCGGACTTGGCTGCAGTGACCGCTCGGCTGATGTTATTCCACCAGATTTTTGGTCGCCTCATACATGTTTGCGGTATACGTATCAATGTCGTCCCGTGACATGCGCAGCCGGTTTACAGAAGTGCCATATCCGATTTCCGGCTTGCCTTCGGCTAAGCCTTGGAAGATGCCGTCTGCGAACGCATCCAGCGGTTCTCCGGTCGTATGAAGCCCTGCGCCGCCTAGATCGGTGTTTACTGCCGGAGGGGCAATCTCGATGACTTCTACATTCGTTCCCGACAGCTGGTGCCGCAGGCTCATCGTGAAGGAATGGAGCGCCGCTTTGGTCGCGGAATAAATCGGAGCGATCGCAAACGGCGTAAATGCTAGCCCGGATGTTACGTTAACGATAGCCGCTTGGTCCTTGGCGGCGAAATAAGGAGCGAACAGCATCGCGAGATGGAACGGCGCCTCAATGTTCGTAGCGATTTCCTGCTTAAAGTAGCTCCAGTTCTCCTTAGCGTCTGCTTTTAGCACATTAAACCGCTGCTGAATGCCCGCGTTGTTGACGAGCACATTCACTTCGGGATAGTTTGCGGTTACCCAATCAAATAAAGCTAGTCGCCCGGATTCGTCGTTTAAATCGCCGGCATGTGTAATAAGGGCGGGATGTTTCTCCTTCGCCTGCTGAAGCGCTTGCTCCCGGCGGCCGGTCGCAATGACGGTATTGCCTGCTTTTATAAAACGTTCTGCAAAAGCCAGTCCGATTCCGGTGCTTCCGCCTGTAATCAGAATCGTATTTCCGGAAAGTTTCATATCAGTTTCACTTCTCCTTTGTTTGTATAACGTGTAATTTTGTAGTCGATCCCTTTTAAGGATTCGGTCATCAGCGCTATTTCCTCTAACACTTCCTGCTTATGCTTCGTCATCATGCGCAGCCGCTGTTCCATCGTGCTGTCCCCTTCGACGACCCAGTCCATATACTGCTTGATGCTGCTTATGGGCATATGCGTATTTTTTAAGCAAATGACGGTCTGAAGGAGCGCCATTTGCTTTTCTGAAAATAACCGCCTGCCCGCATCGTCGCGTTCGATAAGGGGCAGAAGCCCTTTTTTCTCGTAGTAACGCAAGGTTGACTCCGGAATTTGAAGCTCAGCGGCAGCTTCGCTGATGGAATAATAAATCATTTGGAGACCTCCATATCGGTTGCCCGCTTGTCGACAGGACTAGGATACAACTTAAACCATAGTTTAAGTCAACAGCCTGATGTAAGCGGAAAGAAACAGCGGTTACAAGCGGCTAATCAGACTGGCGGATCATGATGGGACCGGTGCGCCCATTCCGAGTAGGAGCGGACTTTTTCATTAATGATTTCCAGCTGATGGGCGAGGTCGTCCAGCTTGCGCCGGGTAAGCTCTTGCTGCTGCACAAGCAGCCGGTACCTTTCGGGAATGGTGTCTTCACCCTGATCGTACAGCTCGAGGTAACGGCGGATCTGGTCGATCGGCATACCGGCTGTTCGGAACGCAATAATGGTGCGCAGCCAGCCGAGTGCGGTTTCGTCAAACATCCGGCGCCCGTTCTGGTCCCGCGTGACGCCGGGAATCAGCTCCTGATCGGTGTAATAACGTACTGTATGGGGAGAAATGCGGAATTGCTCGGCAACTTCTTTCACGGAATAATTCATGTCTGGCAACCTTTCAAAAATGTTGTTGACTTCGAGTTACTCGAATTTATTATACTTCATCTCGACAAATCCATGAGGGGTGAATGAAATGGGAAACAAAGTATGGCTGGTAACCGGGAGTTCCCGGGGGTTGGGCCGCGAGATTGTGCTGGCGGCGCTGCGGAAAGGGGATCGTGTCATTGCTACCGCACGGAATCCGGTTTCTTTGGATGACTTGCCGGCGGCATACGGAGACCGGGTGCTGACACTTAAGCTGGATGTAACGAATGTGGAGGACGTGCAGGCTGCCGTACAAGCAGGCATAAGCCGTTTCGGCACTATTGATGTGCTTGTCAACAATGCGGGTTATGCCAATCTTTCTTCAATTGAAGATATCGATATGGCGGATTTTCATCATCAGGTGGCAACGAATTTTTTTGGCGTCGTCTATATGGCCAAAGCTGTTCTGCCGATAATGCGGGAGCGCAGGCGGGGATCGATTATTAATATCTCTTCTATAGGAGGACGTTTCGGCAACCCGGGGCTTGGCGCCTACCAAAGCTCGAAGTTTGCCGTCAACGGCTTTACGGAAGTGCTGGCGCAAGAGGCGGCTTCTTTCGGAATTAAGGTGACGACCGTGGAGCCTGGCGGCATCGCAACGGACTGGGCGGGTTCATCCATGCATATTCCGCCGATAAGCGAACCTTATGTGCCGGTTATCGGACCGGTAGCGTCGCATTTGCGGGCGCTAAACGATTCCCCGCCTGAAGCGCGCATCGGAATCGTAAGCGACCCGGCCAAAATAGCGGAAGCCGTATGGAAGCTGACGGAGATGGAGGAGCCTCCCGTACATTTGTTAATGGGGACAAGCGCGTGGCAAATCGCGCAGAGCGGCGCAAAACGGCTGGCCGAATCGGACTTGAAATATGAGGAATTAACGAAATCGACGGTGTATACGGAATAACGCCATTTGTTTGATAATATTGCAGGAATGACAGGCATTGGTTCCGTGCCGCAGAAGCTGGAATAGATGGCGGAAAAGCAATGCGAAACGCTGTTCTCCCGCAAGGAGCGCATACGACGGAGACCCGGGAAAATATGTCCCGGGTCTCCGTTTTTCACTTCATTAGACCTAGATGATCCAAGCCCTTCATCCTAATTTCGGCAAGCAAATCGGTTCTTAAGCCCCGCATATAATATTGGAAAATTAATCTATAATGAAAGAAACATTTTTCGATATTTATCGACATATTTTCTCAGAAAAGGTGAGTTGGTCTATGTTTTCTCCTTTCCAAAAGAAGAAGAGCGGTCTTGAACAGCCGCAATCGCGTGAGGATCTTGGCATAAGGGGGGACGTGGAACCGTCACAAGAGGAAGTAGCGGTCGGTGCGGCCCTATTGGAGGAAGGCGAGCCGGCAGGCTCTATCCTGATTAACAAGGCGAATATGGACAAAAGGTCGCTCGATCTTTTATTTGCGGTTGAGCAAATGATTAAGGACAAGCAGCATGTCGAGATGAGCCATAACGACTTGCAGGACCGTCTTGGCCATGCGAATGGCCAAATCGACCGTTTGAATCGGGATATTAAAAACTTGGGCAAAGTGATCGAGGAACGCGAGAAAAGCATCCTGGAGCTTGAGCAGCGGTTAAGCGATAAAAACATGAAGGTCGATCAGATGATGGAAGACTACCGTGAGCTTCATGCCGCTTTATCCGGCGAAATCGAGGAGCTGAAGGGCGTTGTGGAACTGGAACGCCGTAATTATGCGGGCTTGCTCCAGAAACATAATGAAACCGCTGCCGATAAAAATAAAAAAATAAATGAACTGGAAGAAAAAAATACAAGGCTTGAAGCCGAGCTCTCCCAAATGAAACAGAAATTTGACGCCCTCCGCCAGGAGAAAACGCATCTTCTGTCGATTGTAAATGATTTTACTAGCAGGCTCACTACCCCGTTTACATCGGGCGGAAGCCGGAATGACGGGGAATTCACCGAATAAAGCTGCGGCGGGATCGGGATGAGAAGGACGGACATGGGGATGGAGACATACAGCATACAGGTGATGGAGCTGCTGTCGCTTGGGGTAACGTCCGACGGTAAAGGCCGGATGAAGGTGGCTGTTACGCAAGACGATCGGCAATCCACACACGTCATCGCATTAGACGAGTTTACGTATTTTGAGCTTGAAGCATTAAAGCCATTAAGCGGAGGCAGGATTCGGCTCTCTCCCTACTCCAAGTGGGATCCTTTCCGGAACGCCTATTACAGTTCGATTGTCAGAACAACGGACACGTCCCGGGATACGCTGTATTTTGCATGCAGTGAATCGTATATCCATCAAATTAAGCAGCTCAGGCAGCTTCCGCCTGCTCCGCCGGAGGATAGCCGGATGAAGCCGGACTGCGCCTCGGAAGCGGCGAATCAGACGGAAACAGCTGGAAGGCGGCGATCCCGCGCCTGGTACGTGCGTTTGCCGAAAATGGCAATTCCGCTTCTGGTGCTGGTCGGCCTGATGGCGTTGTTGTCGAACACCTCCGAAGGCAGGGGCGAATCGGTAAGCCTGCTTGGCGGGGGCAAAGCGGATGCGGCGGACCTGAATATGCCGGTTGCTGTTCCGCCCCTTATTCACCGGCTGTACGAGGACGGCGCGGCGTATGCGAAGGCGGCCGTGGCGGCCCGGGCGCCGGATGATCAGCCGGAAGGCTACAAAATAATCGACATTAGCGGCAGCGAAAAATTTTTTGGGCTGCCGGAGCATTATGTCGCTTTAACCTTTGACGACGGTCCTTCCCCGCGGACGAAACAGATCGTGGACATTTTGACCGAACATCAGGTCGTAGGGACATTCTTGTTTGTCGGGAAAAATGCAAAGCGCAATCCCGATGCAGTGATTTATGCAAGCGAACAAGGCATGTCGGTTGGCAACCACTCCTGGGATCACCGCGAATTAACGAAAGTGACGCTGCAAGATCAGCAGGATGAGCTGTCGGATACGAATCAGGTGCTGGAATCGCTGACGCATCAGGCGGTTACGCTGTTCCGGCCGCCATATGGCGCGGTGGATGATTCGCTTATGTCCGCTGCCAAGAAACAGAATCTGAAGGTTCTTTTATGGAACCGGGATCCGGAAGACTGGAATGCGAAGAAGCCGGAGGATATTATCCGTTATTTCCATCAAGTGAAAGCTTCCGGCGGAGTATATGTTCTGCACGAGGATAACAACACAGTCAAAGCGCTTCCCGCTATCATTCAATATTTGCAGGATCAGCATTTAACGTTTGTTGCATTTCAATAGATTTGTCAGGAGAGAACCGCCAAGTATACGCTTGGCGGTTCTTTTGATGCAGTACGATATACCTGGCCATGGTTCAGGTGTATGGCCAATCCTCATTACGTAATATTTATGTTATATATATTTACAATAAAAGCTTTGAACAATAACAATAACTGTGGTACTTTATTTTTGTGTAAGGATACATAACATAAAAAAGGAGAGGATCACAATGAGCAGAACGAAGAAGCGGAAGATGATCAACATGATGGTTGCTCCGGTCTTAAGTATCGCGTTGTTGAGCAGCACTCCTGTTTATGCCGGCATGAATCCGTCTGATTTAATTAGCGATGCGTCAACCACTACAAAGGCGCTGAACGAATTGAAGGCAGTTGTCCAAAAGGCAAAAGGCATTCCGCTCGGCCAATACCCGGCCGCCTATAGAGATAACGTAGCGTATGCGCTTAGCATGGTAAGTAATCTGACGCCGAACAGCACAGTTTATAAAATCAATGAGGCCCGGCTTACTTTACAGGTCGCGCTGGATGCGTTAACGATTGATTTGCAGGCAGCTTCCATTGCCGATATGCAAGCTGCGGTGAAAGCGGGCAAGCTGACTTACGAGAAGCTGGTCGGCATGTATTTGACCCGCATCGACCTGTATAACAACTACACGGTTCAATTAGATGCGATTGCAAGCCTGAATCCGAACGCGCTTGCGCTGGCCCGGGCATGTGACGCGGCTGTTAAAGCCGATCCTTCCAAAGCGGCCGGCATGTTCGGCATTCCTGTATTGATCAAGGATAACATCGGGACGGCAAAAGCGGACGGGATGCCGACGACGGCCGGTTCCATTGCGCTGGCCAATAACTTCCCCGAGAACGATTCATTCCTGGCGGGCCAGCTGAAAAAATCCGGCGCTATTATATTAGGAAAAACGAACTTGTCCGAATTTGCCAATTTTATCGCAAGCGGCATGCGAAGCGGTTATTCTACGCTGCATGGCCAGGTGCTTAATCCGTACAAGCCCGGCGTCATTGACGTATCCGGTTCATCCTCCGGATCCGGCGCCGGCGGGGCCGCTGCGCTGGCCGCCATTACCATCGGCACCGAAACATCCGGCTCGATCCTGTCGCCGTCTCAGCGGAACTCCTTGGTCGGCTTGAAGCCGACGGTTGGGCTTGTCAGCCGGAACGGCATTATTCCTTTGGCGCATAGCCAGGACACGGCCGGCCCGATGGGGCGGGATGTCGCTGACGTTGCGGAACTGCTGACGGCCATACAAGGCTACGACCCTGATGATGTACATATTAATATGGGGCTGGACAACGAAATTAAGGTCGATGAACCTTATCTTCAATCGCATATGGAGAACTACACCGATTATTTGAAGACGGACGGCTTAAAGGGCAAAGTTCTCGGCGTTTACCGCACTCCGAACAAAGAGACGCAGCCGGACGTATACGAGACGTTCCAGAAGACGATCCAAGTGCTGCAGGAGCAGGGCGCTACAATCGTTTACGCGGATAAAGGCGGCGACATGGCGGATGAACTGCCAAGCGCTCCTGCGTCGAAGGTGCTGTACTACGATTTCAAAGAAGACATTAACCGTTATTTGAAGGGGCAGTCTAATCCGCCGTTAGCCAGCGATAATCAAACCGTCATCACATCATTGCAGGATATTATCGACTATAACAGCAAACATCCGGATGTATTAAATTACGGTCAAAGCATATTACTGGAAAGCGAAGGATACGATATGACGCCGGGTTCCGCCGACTATAAAGCGCAGCAGGAGCAGCGGGCGGCCGATATCGCATACGCGAGAAAGAACGGCATTAACTATTTGCTGGACAAGTACAAGCTTGACGGGCTGATCGGGTTAAACGGGGCGACAACAGGTATTGCGGCCAAAGCGGGTTATCCGAGCATTACCGTTCCGGCGGGATACCGGACAGCCGAAGGCGGCAACGGCGAATCCATTAACCTGCAAATTACAGGGGATGCTTTTACAGAAGAGAAGCTGATCGAGATGGGCTACGCCTTCGAACAAGCGACGCATGCCCGGATAGCTCCCGGAATGGCTGTGAAAGACCGTCTGAAAGCGCTCATTGATGACGCGGCGGCAGCCCAATTCAAGGGAGAAGCCTACGATGCCGCGCTTGCGGTATATAACAGCAACTTCTCCACGCCAAAAGAAGTGAACGATGCGGCAAACCGGCTGTACATAGAGATGTACCACTCCTGGTGGCCGGGATTTTTGGAATAAGTCGGGGCCGGCTTTGCTGCCGCTTGGAGGTACCGGCCGAAGTGAGGATAACGGGGCGGCGGCTGTCTACCGGCTGCTCGCCGGGTGAAGCTTTACCGTTCCGGTCAATTCGGAAGCGCCCTATCGGGCTGCGAACCCTTCTGCCTATTAGGCGGAAGGGTTTTTGTTTGCGGCGGTATGCCTGCTTAAGCCGCCGGTTCAGGCGAATGTTTTATTGCGCAGCCCCGTAGCCGTCAACGGACCGTGATTGATCAGCCGCATTAAGATAAGCGCGATTTCCCGCGGCGATTCCTTCATGCCGGTCTCAAGCCAGCGGGTTACGACGCCGATGTTGGCGGAGGCCATATACGTAATCAAATACTCGCGCGGAACAAGCATGTCTTCATCCTTCGGCTGCCAGAATGCCAGCTTGGCAGTAAACAGCTCACGCATCGTATCATGGAACCTTGTCGCATACACCGGATCGCCTTTCGTCCCCAGCGTCACCCGCAAAAAACGGCCGTGACGGGCGAACTCCTCCAGCAGTGCAACCGTTTTGGGATAAGGTTCATCCCTTTCCGCATAATTCATCAGATCAAGCATATTCATTTCCTGGATCAGCGAACGGATCGTTTCAAAAACTTCATCCTGAATCTGCTTCAGCATGTCGGGCGCATCCCGGTAATGCAAATAGAACGTGCCGCGGTTAACGTCGGCTCGTGTTGTAATGTCGGTGACAGTCAGCTTGTCGACGCCTTTCTCTGTAATCAGCTCCAGCAGCGCCTGGCGGAGCAGCTGTTTCGTTCTGGCTTGTCGCCGGTCGATTTTGTCGGACATGATAACCTCCTGGCTTCCTGGAGAAAACGGCGGCGTTAATGAACATATCCGCCATGTGTGCTCACTACTTGACAATGTTCTTTTACATTGACGATTGAACTGCAGCTTACACCTATTATAATTAACGGTGTGACCAATAATCAACACGATGTTCATTAAGTGAGAAGAAGGAGAGAGCGGAGTGGCTATATTTAAACAGAAGTTATTATGGATAGGGCTTGTTGCCGTTTTTGTTGTCATGATGGTATTCGGCCTGGCCATGATGGGCTCGGTGCTTGGCGCGAAGCCGCAGCATTTGCCGGTTGCGCTTGTCGTAGAGGACAAGGCGGCTGCACGGCCTGACGGCAGCGCCTTAAATGTCGGGGAAGAGGTGAAAAAAAATCTGCTTTCGAATACGGCGCTGCCTTTTGAATGGCATGTCGTATCCACGGAATCGGAGGCGCGCGCGGGGCTCGACCGGCAGGATTATTACGGCGCGCTCCTTATTCCGCCCGATTTAAGCGCCGGTGTGCTTTCGCTTGCAACCGGGACGCCGCAGCCGGCAACGATTACGATTATTGGCAGCGACGGGGCGAATGCGCAGGCATCTGCGACGGTAAAGCAGGTGCTTGGACAAGTGGCGCAGGGCATTAGCGCGGGCTTGACCCAGCAGCTGCTTGGCCAGGCCGGGGCTTCCTCGGCTGTAATTCCGGTCAGCACGGCTCAAGCGATGATGAATCCTTTTGCCGTCACCCAAGAGACGGTGCATCCGGTGGGCGCTAACAACGCAAGCGGCAATGCGCCGGGCATGCTGACGCAAATTATGTGGATCGGCAGTCTGGTAGTGAGCATCATTCTGATGTTTGCCGCGAAGAAGGTTAACGCGGCGCCCGTGCGCCGTTTAGGCGTGCAGGCCGTTCAGCTTGTTGCCGGGGCGGTGTTTATTGCCGGCGTTTCCGGATACCTGGTCTGGATGGCGCATTCCTGGTACGGCATGGACTTTGCCGATGCCTCTCATACATGGCTGATCTTAATGCTGGCAGGCATCGCATTTTTTGCAGTGCAGTCAACGCTGCTGAACTGGCTTGGCATGCCGGCGATGCCGCTCCTTATTTTGCTGATGTTTTTCTCGCTGCCCGTCGTCAATATGGCGCCTGAATTTTTGCCGCAAACGACGCAAGACTGGTTGTACTCGTGGACGCCGTTCCGGTTCGTCGCTTCCGCGCTCCGGAACTCGTTGTACTTCAGCGGCGTGGACGTACCCGGCATCAGCCTGAAGGTGTTGTGGTCGATGTCGGGCATTGGCGCGGCGCTTGTGCTGGCCGCGGCTTTCAAGCCGCGCAAAGCTGCAATCGAAGCGCAGGGAAATAACAGCGGCGCCGCTTCGTCTGCAGCAAAAGGACAATAACGATCGCCGGCTGGCGATTGGCGAGCGAATAACAGCCCGTCCGGTTCCGCAGAGCGGTATGATGCTGCAGCCCGGATGGGCCGTTATAACGTTTGGCCGCTGTCTACCGTAATGATCTGGCCGGTCATCGCGTCCTGGCCCAGCGCGGCGCAGATCATAGCCGCGATATCCTCCGGCGTTGAGATCCGCTGCAGCGGCAGTCGGGGAGCGAGCCGGTTCATTTGCTCTTCTTTGCCGGCCCACCACCGGGTTGCGACGGCGCCCGGCACAATGCAGTTGACGCGGATTTCCGGAGCGAGCGCATGCGCCAGCGATTTGGTCAGCCCGTGAACGGCTGCTTTGGACACCGCATAAGGCAGCGAGGAGCCGACGCCGGTCGTTCCGGCAATGCTGCCCAGATTGACGATCGCGCCTCTGCTGTTTTTTCTCATATAAGGGGCGACCGCCCGCGCGCAATAAAACATGCCTTTCACATTAACGTCAAACAGGTCATCCCATACAGCTTCCGTCGCTGCCTCCAAGTCATTCAGCGGAATATGGCGGGTAATGCTTGCATTATTGACAAGCAAGTCAATGGTGCCGAACTGCCGGACAATCGTATCCACCATAAGCCGGACCTCTTCATCGCGGGATACATCCGCTTTCATGGCCGCCGCGGTGCCTCCGTCGCTGGTGATCAGCCGGACCGTCTCGTCTGCCTCGTTCTTGGAACGCGAGTAATTGACGATGACGACCGCCCCTTGTTTTGCCAGCGCGAGGCTGGCCGCCCGTCCGATTCCTGTGCCCCCGCCCGTTACGAGAGCCACTTTGTTCACAAAATCCATCATCTTCCGCTCCTTTCGTTTGCCGCAGCATACATTTATTGTATAAAAGAAGATGTCATTTGTATAATGAAACGAGCTGAATCCATTCGTTCCATTCTATTGAACGGAGCGGCCGGCAGCTTCAATCATGCGGCTGCGCCCGGGAGCGCTGTTTGAATATGTCCGCCCGCTGATGTAGACTTAGGGTAAGATTTCCAGCATGAATTATGGATACCTTAAACGATATAAAAAGTGCTATACTAGAATCAGGTTATATTGGATTAAGAGGTTGTATGATGAAACCGCGTTGAGCTGCCGGGGATGGATGGCAGCAGCGGTTGTTTATTTTGTTCAAATATTAGCATGTAAGGACGGACGGTAAAATGAGCGACAGACAAACCAATGCAGACGTTATCTTAATTGGTGCCGGAATCATGAGTGCGACTTTGGGGTCGCTGCTGAAGGAATTAGTACCGGACTGGAAAATTACAGTGTTTGAAAGCCTTGCAAGCGCAGGTGAGGAAAGCTCCAACGAATGGAACAATGCCGGAACGGGCCATTCTTCGCTGTGCGAGCTGAACTACACCGTCGAGAAACCGGACGGCACGATGGATATTAACAAAGCCATTAAGGTCAATGAAGAATTTCAGGTGTCCAAACAGTTTTGGTCTTATCTCGTCAATAGCAATTTGATCCGCAATCCCCGCGATTTTATTGTGCCGGTACCGCATATGAGTTTTGTTCAAGGGGAGAAAGACGTCACCTTTTTGAAAAAACGTTTTGAAGCGCTTTCCCGCAACCCGCTGTTTGCAGGCATGGAATATTCCGACGACCCTGCGAAGCTGGCGGAATGGATTCCGCTTATGATGAAGGACCGCGACGTGAACAAGCCGATTGCGGCGACAAGGAGCACTGCCGGTACAGACGTCAACTTTGGCGCTCTGACGCGTATGCTGTTTAACCATTTGAAGAGCAAAAACGTTGAATTGAAATATAAGCACCATGTTGAAGATTTGAAGCGGACAAGCGGCGGCCTGTGGGAAGTTAAAGTGAAGGATCTTGCCGGCGGCGGAACCGAACGCCATACCGCCAAATTTGTATTTATCGGCGGCGGCGGCGGAAGCCTTCATCTGCTGCAAAAATCCGGCATTCCGGAAGGAAAAGGCATCGGCGGTTTCCCGGTCAGCGGCTTGTTCATGGTATGCCAGAAGCCGGAGATCGTATCGAAGCATCATGCCAAAGTATACGGCCAGGCTCCGGTAGGCGCTCCGCCAATGTCGGTGCCTCACTTGGATACGCGGCTGATCGAAGGCAAAGAATCGCTGCTGTTTGGCCCGTTTGCAGGCTTCTCGCCGAAGTTCCTGAAAACCGGCTCCATGATGGATCTTATTACGTCCGTCAAGCCGCATAACCTGTTTACGATGCTGGCGGCCGGCGTCAAGAACGCTTCCTTGACCACGTATCTGATCAAGCAGGTGATGTTGTCCAAAGAACAGCGCATGCAGGAGCTGCGCCAATTCATTCCGGACGCTAACAGCGAAGACTGGGATTTGCTCGTTGCCGGCCAGCGCGTGCAAATTATTAAAGATACGGCAGCCGGCAAAGGCACGCTGCAGTTCGGCACGGAAGTGATCAGCGCGGGCGACGGTTCCATCGCCGCGTTGCTTGGCGCATCGCCGGGCGCTTCGACCGCCGTATCGGTTATGCTGGAAGTAATGGAAAGATGTTTCCCGCAGCACATGAAAGAATGGGAGCCGAAAATTAAAGAAATGATTCCTTCGTACGGCGTCAAGCTGCTGGAGCATCCGGAGCTGATCCGCGAAATTCAGACGACGACTTCCCGCACGCTTGGCATTAGCGGCGAGCTTCATCTTGTCCAATAACATGACAACAGTAACGGCCTTTGCTCCGGATGATCGGAGCAAAGGCCGTTTTAGGTTGCCTGTTAGGACCCCGCTAGGCGCATCCTTTCTTGTAATGGGCTGAACCCGCCGCTTGGCGCATATAGTGGATGGAATGATGCAAACGGGGCGGGGGATACAGGATGCGGACGGAGAACAGGGAAGCCGGCAGCTACGAGATGCTGTTTTATTGGAACCATCTCGATTGGCATTTCCCCAATGAACGGATGGAGCGGGAATTCCATTCTCATCAGTATTGGCGCAAATGCATGCCGGGGGGAGTAAAGACGGACCGGCAGGGTAATTATTATGTGTCTGTACCGCGCTGGGCGGAAGGCATTCCGGCTACGCTGAACCGGATTGTGTTGAAGCAAGGCAAGCCGGTGCTGGACGCCTTTCCGAGCTGGGAATGGAACCAGGCCGGGCATGTTCATGCCCTCCAATCGGTACTTGGGTATGAAATAGACGAGCATAACCGGATGTGGATACTCGATCAGGGCAAAATCAACTATGCGCCTTCGCCGGAAGGCTCGCAGAAGCTGATCGTCTGGGATTTGGACCGCAATGAACAGCTGGCGTCGTTTGTTATTCCGAATGACATTGCGCCTTACCGCACATCGTTTCTGAACGATCTTGCCGTCGATCATAAACATGGCTTCGTTTATATAACCGACTCGGGAAACGGGTGGCCGGACCATCCGGTTGATGCCGCCATTATTGTGTTTAACATGCGAACCGGCACATTCCGGCGTGTACTGGGCGGCCATTACAGCACGCAGGATTTTCCCGGCTTCCGGTTTGCGATTGATCTGCAGCCCGTCTATACGGGCAAGCCGCTCCGCATCGGCTGTGACGGCATCGCATTGTCCGCAGACCGTTCAACGCTTTATTATTGCCCGATTTCCGGGCGGAATTTGTATGCGGTGGACACGGCGCTTCTTATGGATTTTCATACGCCGCTCGAGGCTGTCGGCCGCGCGGTCCGGGCGATTGGCAGCAAAGGGACGACAACCGACGGCATGAATGCGGATAACAAAGGCAATATTTATTTTACGATGCTGGAAGAAAAGGGGGTTGGCTTGTACCAACCGGGAACGGGCGGCTTTTACCGGATCGTATCCGATGACCGGATGATGTGGGTGGATGGCCTTGCATTCGATCAGCGGGGTTCGATTATTTTTAACAGCAACCGGCTGCATCAGATGTTTAACGAGCCGGAACCGACGATAGATTGGTCGTACCCTTACAATCTGATCGTCTGGAGAATGTTTATCGGCAGCGATGTGAAGTCGTACTTATACGCTTAAAGCGGCGCAGCGGCGGGAACAGGCGAGTGCAGGCGGACAAAAAAAGGCGTTCCTGCGAAGCGGGAACGCCTTTTACCGTGTTTTGCAGAATGCGCGGAACACGCTGAAACCGGAAGCGTGGAGCAACTTGTTTTGCGCTGCGCGCAGTAAACGCGGGCGTGGTTGATAGCACGGGCGCGGAACACGCAGATGGCGCAGCTGCATGGGAGGAAGCGGCGCGGAGTGCGGCATTTTTCCAAGCTGCTCCCTGCACTGTGCCGCGCTTTGCACTATGCCGCGCCTTGCACTGTGCCGCGCCGCATCCGCTCAAAGTTGCTTAGAAATCCGGGTGGCCCATTTTGCCTTGCTGAAAGTCCTGGAACGCTTCGATCAGCTCTTCGCGGCTGTTCATGACGAACGGACCGTGCTGGAATACCGGCTCGTCGATCGGTTCGCCGCTAAGCACGATGACGAGCGTATCGTCGGTTTGCCCTTCAATGGCAATCGCCCCTTCGGTGTTGGCGAACAGAATGAAATCTCCTTCTGCCGCCTGCTGGCTGCCGTTAATAACCGCGCTGCCTCTCAGCACAAGCGCAGCCGTGTTGTACGATGCCGGAAGTGTAAATTCTGCTTTGCCCCCCTGCCGGAAGGCAATGTCGAACAGGTTCACCGGCGTGAAGGTTTCGGCCGGACCACGCACGCCGTTATATTCGCCGGCGATGACCCGCACTTCGCCGCCGTTATCCGGCAGCTCTTCGCGGCCCATGCCGCTTTTCAGCAATTCCTGGTAGCGCGGAGCATGCATTTTGTGGGCGCGGGGCAAATTAACCCATAGCTGAATCATATGGAACAGCCCGCCTCGGCGGGAAAACTCGCGTTCATGGTATTCTTTGTGCAGCAGGCCGGAGCCCGCGGTCATCCACTGTACATCCCCGGGACCGATAATGCCGTGATTGCCTTTGCTGTCATGATGCTCAATATAGCCGTCATAAGCGATCGTGACCGTCTCGAAGCCGCGGTGCGGATGCGCTCCGACCCCTCGTACGCGCTCGCTTGGCGGAAACTCGTACGGTGCATTGTAATCCAATAAAATAAACGGGCTGAAGCGCTGCCCCAAGTTGCTGCCGCCCGGAAAATAGTTCGACACCCGGAATCCGTCGCCTACCATATGGACAGGCGCTCCTCTAAACGTTCCTTCAATGCTGCGATATGTGGTAGTCATTGTTCATTCGCTCCTTTGCCTAATTGTTTCAGCAGCTCAATGGCCTGCTGTTTTTGCGCGCTGGACAGGCTTTGCATAATGGCGGTTAATTGCGACCTGTGCTGGGGAAAAATACGGTCAAACAGCCGGCGGCCTTCATCGGTCAATGCCGCATTAATGACTCTTCGGTCCTCGGCGCAAGGCATCCGCCTCACAAGCCCTTTGCCGGCCAGCTTGTCGATGTTGTAGGTCATCGTCCCGCTTGTAATAAGCACTTTGCCGCCAATTTGCTGAATCGGTATTTCGCCTTTGTTGTACAGCACTTCGAGAATGCCGAATTCGGTTACGGAGATGCCGTAGCTTTTAATATCTTTGGCGGCTTTGTCCATTACGCTTTTGTAAGCCTTCGACATCACGACGAGCAGCTTGAGCGACAGCTCTTCTTCTTCGGTTCCTTCTGACGGGACAGATGAATGGTTCGGCAACGGAAACGCCCCCTTATATATCTTCAGTTCAATTATCTTTGTTTCATTTATCTTGAATTGAAGATATAACAACGGCAGCGGTTTGTCAATCCTGTTGTCAATCACCCCGCAGCTGCTGGAATGTGCCGCCGGCCGCACCCGGCCGTTAAATTTCTGCCTGGTGCCGTTTCCAGCGGAAAGACAAAAACAGCGCCCCCTTTGTCGAATGCCGGGATTGGCGCTGTCTGTCCGATTGTTTGTTGATCGCTGCTTAAGCTTGGCGTAATCGTTCCTTAACGGAGCTGCTGAGGGAAGAAGGTTAAGCACAGCTGCTCCCAAATCTGCTCCGGCGTATAGCCGCGCCCGTCCCGCTGGAACAGGTATGAATCGCTGCTTAGCGCACTCAGCAGCATATCGGCGCGGAAGACGCTGTTGGCGCGCGGTTCGGCAGGCGGGGCGGCGAGCGCCATTTCGTCAAACAGCTGCACAATGAGCTGATGCAGCTCTTCGTAGACCGGCCCCCTCCCGCGGTTTTTCGGCCGGGAGCTGCCGGCTTCTTCGACTCCGGCGAGCAGCTGCGCCTTTTTTTCGCGGAAACGGAGGAACAGCGCGATCAGCCCTCTTAAACGTTCGCTCGGCGGGAGCGATTCGTTATCCGCTAAATAGGCTTCCAAATCATCAAAAAGCAGATCCAAATGATCTTTAATTAAATCGAGGCACAGCTCGCTTTTATTTTTATACCGGCGGTACAGCGTTCCCGGGCCGATCTTGGCTTCCGTTGCGATCTGGTTCATGCTGACCTGCTCCACGCCATGCTGGTCGAACAGCTTCAAAGCCGCGTTCAAAATTCGCTGGCGGTTGGCGGCGGCATCCCGCCGCTCCGTGCGAGTATTCGTTAGTTGGATGTCATTCACGGGTATCCCTTCCTTCTATCCTTGGCTTGGCGGATTGCTTGACAAGCGGAGATATCTCCGCTTAATATCAAGTGGAGAGGTCTCCGTTTAATAATACCATAATGAATAAGGAGTGAACATGAATGTCTCATCTGCATAAAGCAGCACTGCTGGTCATGGATTTGCAAAACGGGATTGTATCGCGGTTTGCGGACAACAATCTGCAGCCTTTTCAAAAAGCGATTGAAGCGGCGCGCCAGCATGATATTCCGGTTATTTACGTCCGGGTGGCTTTCCGTGAAGGATACCCGGAGACGTCGCTCCGGAATAAAGCATTTTCCCGCATTGCGCAATACGGCGGCATGACCGAGCTGGAGGAAGCTACCCAGATTCATGCGTCTGTTAAGCCGCAGCCAGGCGAGCTGGTTGTGGTCAAACGCCGCGTCAGCGCCTTTGCCGGCAGCGATTTGGAAGTGATTTTGCGCGCTATGCAAGTGGATACGCTGATTCTTACCGGAATTGCTACAAGCGGCGTTGTATTGTCCACGCTCAGAGAAGCAGCGGATAAAGACTTTGCGCTGACCGTATTGTCGGATGCATGCCTGGACGGCGACCCGGAAGTGCATCGCGTGCTGGTGGAGAAAGTATTCCCCCGCCAGGCTGAAGTCATGACCGTTGGAGAGTGGGCAGGCTCGCTGCAATAACATTGGAACAGGAATGAACGATGCGGACGCCTCGCCAGGATTAGACTGGTGAGGCGTTCCTTTGCTGGAGGGCTGCATATGCCGATATGGAGACGGAATTTGATCGTATGCTGGTTTGGCATGTTTGTGACGGGCGTCGGCATGAGCCAAATTGCGCCGGTGCTGCCGCTTTTTATTAGACAGCTTGGGGTTGACCATGCCTCCGCGGTATCGCAATATTCCGGAATTGCGTTTGGCATCACTTATATCGTCTCGGCTGTATTCTCGCCGATCTGGGGTTATGCCGCCGATAAAATCGGCCGCAAGCCGATGCTGCTGCGGGCAAGCCTCGGCATGGCGCTTGTTGTCGGCTGTATGGGTTTTGCGCATAACGTCTATGTGCTGATCGGGCTGCGCCTGCTGCAAGGCGTCATTACCGGCTACGGCACGGCATGCACGACACTGATTGCTACGCAGACCGACAAGGCGCATTCCGGGTACGCGCTGGGCACGCTGTCGACGGCCAATATTGCCGGCTCCCTGCTCGGACCGCTGATTGGCGGCTTTATTGAGGAAAACTTCGGCATGCAGAACGTCTTTTTTATTACAGGCGGGTTTATGCTGATCGCTTTCCTGACAACGCTGTTTTTCGTGAAAGAAACATTTGTCCGATCGGATAAAAAAGTGTTGAGCATGTCAGAAACATGGAGCCGTATTCCGGAAAAAAAACTGACGGTGATGCTGTTTATTACCTTTTTGGTTATTACGGTGGCGATGTATTCGGTGGAGCCGGTCATTACCGTCTATGTAGACGGGTTATCCCGCAGCTTGGGCCATGTGGCGCTGATCGCAGGCATTACGTTCTCCGCCTCGGGGCTGGCGAACATTTTTGCCGCGCCGCGTCTCGGGAAGCTGTCCGACCGGATCGGGGCGCACAAAGTGATGCTCGTTTCGCTTGCGGCGGCCGGCCTGTTATTTATCCCGCAAGCGTTTGTGCATAATGTATGGCAGCTGATGGCGCTTCGCTTCCTGCTTGGCTTAACCGTTGGAGGCTTGTCGCCTTCCGTGAATATATTGATGAAGAAAATTACCCCGTCTGCACTGACAGGCCGGATATTCGGCTTGAATATGTCGGCTGCTTATTTGGGTGTATTTGCCGGAGCGGCTATGGGCGGAGAAGTGTCGGCTTGGCTTGGCGTAAGGGATGTGTTCTATGTAACCGGGGCTTTGCTGCTCATGAATGCGGTGTGGGTTTATTTCCAAGTATTTAAGCCGCTGGAGAGCGGCAAGCAGACTGCTGGAACTTCGTCCTAATGGTGGGAGAATCGTTGACACCGTTCCTGTAAGTTTTATAGAATATAGCAGGCCGTCATTAGAAGGCTTCTCAAATGATCTAAAACTAGTAAGCAGGGACTGGTAGTTCAACATGAATATCAAAGTTATTGCTGTTGGCATTTATATTGCTTTTATTTATTGGCTGTCGCTGCATGTTTCGTTTCTGGACACCTTGTTTTTCCCGGCGCTTGGCGCGTTTGGCTTCTTGTTTGCGGCACGTTCGTTCCATTTGGCCGAATATTGTAAAATTACGCTGGGCGCAGTCGTTTCATCGTTGGCCGGCACGCTGCTGTATTTGATTTATCCCGGTACGGTTACATTGTTTATTAATGTGCTTTTTGCGATCTGGCTGATCAAGCGGATGAAATGGAATGCGCCTCCGATAGTGGCCGTTGCCATCATCCCGTTTTTCTCTCATTCTCCTTATCATGTTCTTGTTCCGGTCTCCGTACTCGTGTCGCTGGCAGGCTTGACGGCGCTTCTATATGCAGCGGAGCTGATTGCGGCGAGATGGCCGAAGACGGCTGCGGCGAAGCGGGAACAGCCGGACATGGCCGGATAAAGGAAGCAGATGCTCCGCAACGGATAGACGCTCAAGCGAGCGTCTTTTTTTTCTATCTTTTGGGATCGAAAATGATAGGTGATGGCAGTGCCAGGCCGTATGCTGCCGCCATACGATGTATGGAGCTGGCTCCGGCGGTCCTTATTGGAGCCTCAGAGAGGGGCAGTAGAATGGCTGAATCTAGCAAGTCGAATCGAAGAGTAGGATTGTCACCGCCTGAGGTGACGTATTACAATGAAATCAAATATTCCATCGGCCAAGACCCGCTTGTACGCGTAGGTCCGCTGCAGCAGCAGCCGGGCGGCATTTACAGCGTAACGTTAAGCGTTAAGGGGCAAAGCAAAGCGGTTGCGCTTGCAACGCTGATGGTACTCCGCAAACGGATAGGCAACTTACAATTTCAAGTAAACGTGGCGAACGCCGTCACCGGCAAAGCGGTCCGTCCGCTTGTACGGAAATTTGCGCCGGAACAAATCGTTAAGCTGTATACGATCGCCTTCCGCACGAATAAGCTGTTTAGCTTTGCGGCTGCAAGGGCTTTGTTTGGTTCCACTTTTGTTTATCCGGTGTTTAAAGTAAGCGTTGTCCAGTTCTTTAATGATGATTTGTCCGATTACTACAGCAATTACAACAACGTAGCGGCATTCGTATTCCGGGATGTGCTGCGGAGCTCCGTCAGCGGAACGCCAATCCAGTTCTCTACAGCTAACCAAAAGTAACCCGCACATGGAAAAAGGCAGCGTACATGCAGCTTTTCAAATACGGCTGCCTTTTTCTCACTTTTTGCGAAATTGTGATCCGTTTATGCCTATATTTGATAAGAGTCCTGTTTAAACAGTGTGCTATAATGTGCCTGAAATTCAGGGTCTTCTTGCCTATATTTTATGAAAGCGATTACAAAAACTGATCAAATACAGTTAAGGAGGAAGCGGCAATGGCACAAGCACAAGGCGCGTATGCAACCGGTTTGTACCGCAATGTATTTCAGGAGCTGGGATATTCGGAACGGGAAATTGAAGCAAGAGTACAGGACACTTGGGCCAAGCTGTTTGAAGGCCCGGAGGAAACCCGCATTTATTACGAAGCAGGCGGGGACATGGGGTATTTGCTTGACACGGGCAATCTGGATGTTCGGACCGAAGGGATGTCTTACGGCATGATGGCTGCGGTTCAGCTGGACCGCCAGGATGTATTTGACCGCATATGGAAATGGACGCATACATACATGTACATGACGGAGGGGGAGAATGCCGGTTATTTTGCATGGTCCTGCAATACCGACGGCACCCGCCGCTCGAACGGCCCGGCGCCGGACGGCGAGGAGTTTTTCGCCATGGCGCTGCTGTTCGCCTCCCATCGCTGGGGCGACCGGGAAGCGCCGTTCGATTATGGCAAGCAGGCGCGCGATCTGCTGCGGACCTGCCTGCATAAAGGAGAAGACGGCGTCGGCTATCCGATGTGGGATCCGCACCATAAGCTGATCAAATTTATTCCGAACTGCGATTATTCCGATCCGTCCTATCATTTGCCGCATTTTTACGAGCTGTTTGCGCTGTGGGCATATCCGGAGGACCGCACATTCTGGAAGGAAGCGGCAGAAGCAAGCCGCGCTTACCTGCGCCTGGCGTGCCATCCGGAAACAGGGCTGGCGCCGGAATATGCGCATTATGACGGAACGCCTAACGACTCGCGCGGCTACGGCAAATTTTTCAGCGACTCTTACCGGGTAGCGGCGAACGTCGGGCTCGACTATGAATGGTTCCGCGCGGATGAATGGCAGCCTGAGGAAGCCGGCCGGATCCAGGCGTTTTTTGCCGGTATCCCGCCTGAAGATTATCGGCGGTACACAATCAGCGGCGAGCCGCTGGAGGAAAAATCGCTCCATCCGGTCGGCCTTCTGGCGACCAATGCGGCGGCTTCGCTGGCAGCCGGCGGACCGAATGCCGAAGCGGCGGTAAGGCTGTTGTGGAATACGCCGGTCCGGACCGGCGTAAGAAGGTATTACGACAACTGTCTGTATCTATTCGCTGTGCTTGCTTTAAGCGGCCGTTACCGGATTTATATGCCGTAGCTTGGCGGCGCAGGCCATATAAGCCGGCAGGAATGAAAGCAGCCCGCGCCTGTGCGCGAGACGCAGGCGCGGCCCCAAAAAGGAGGTCCATTCATGTATAAAGTAATCTTGGTGGAAGACGAGATTTATGCAAGACAAGGGCTCCGCGATTTAATCAATTGGGAACGCTTAGGCTACGAGGTGGCAGAGGAAGCGGGAGACGGGGAGGAAGCGCTTCGGATCATTGCAGACACGAAGCCGGACTTGGTCATCACCGATATCCGGATGCCGGTGCTGGACGGCCTGGAGCTGATCCGGACCGTGCGGGATTCCGGCAATCATGAAACCAAGTTTATTATTATAAGCGGCTACGGCGACTTTAAATACGCCCAGCAGGCAATTAAGTTTGGGGTCAAAGATTTTATATTAAAGCCGATTGACGAAGACGAGCTGATGGATTCCTTAACCCGTCTGGCCGTCCAAATTAATAAGGACAAGATGAAGCTGGAAGAGCGCGCCGGCTACAGCCTCAAGGCGCTTGCCAGGCTGCTGCGGGGAGAAGCTGCGGAGGAGGAGCTGCGCGGCATTGCCGATTTGCTTGACTTGCAGCTGTCCGGCCGTTACGGCTATCTGATCGTCGAAATTAACGATCTTCCTAAACCCGGCGCAGGCGCTAATGCAGCAAAGGACCAAATCCAGCAATTCCGCCAGCTGATCGCCCAGACGGCTGCAGAGCTTGGTTTTGCCGCGGATCAGCAGCTGCATCTTCACGAACACCGGTACGGCGTATACGGCTTCCCGTTCAAAATTTCGTTCCATACCGGCAAAAGCGAGCGGGAGGATAAAGCAAGGAAGCTGGCGGAACGGCTGTCCGGGCAATTAGCCTTCCCTGTTCTTGCTTATTTGGGGACTGAAGTGGATCGGCTTGCGGACATTAACAATAGTTACGCCGCGGCTATGGAGCTGATGGACTACAAGTATGCTTATGCCGGGCGGCAGCTGCTTTCCTATGACCAGATCGGCGCCGGCGGGCTCCGTTATATCGAGTTTGAGGCGGCTGATTATGCGAGGCTGATGGAACAGCTGGAAGAGGGAAACCTGGAAGCGATGCATGCAAGCGTGGACTGGATATTCGAGGTCATCCAGCAAAAAGCGTTTGCGCCTGAAGCGGTTCAAAATGCGGTTGCCCGGTTTGTATTTGCCGTGATCGGCTCGATCCGGGCGATGCAAGGCGACGAGAACGAGCTTCAGTCGCTGGAGCCTGTGATGCAATGGCCGAACCAGCCGGTTACGCTGCAAGGCTTAAAGGAGCGGCTCAGCGCCTTTATGGAAGAAAGCGCGCTTATGGCCGCCGGCTTGCGCAAGAAAAACACAAGAAGCGACATGATGCGCATCAAAAGCTATATTGAGCAGCATTACAGCGAAGATATCAGCTTGAAGAGCATCGCCGCCAGCTTTTATATGAACCCGGCTTATCTCGGGCAGCTGTTCAGGAAGACGTTTGGCCTCTATTTTAACGATTTCCTGCTGCAGATTCGGATCGATAACGCCAAGCGGCTGCTCCGCCAGACGGAGATGCGGGTGTATGAAATCGCGCGCTGCGTAGGCTTCGATAATGCCGATTACTTTGTAAGCAAGTTTGAGAAGGTGGAAGGAAAAACGCCTACCGCCTACCGCAATAAGCTGCTTCCCAAATAAGTGTGCGGGGGTCATCTATGTTATTTAGCTTTAACAATATCCGCCTCCGGGGCAAGATGCTCATCGTCTATACCCTTTCCGTATTTATCCCGATTGTCGTAACCAACATCGTGTTCTACCAGGTGACAACCCATCACGTCAAGCAGCAGAAAACAAACGACATGTCCAAGGCGATGGAACAGATCCGCAACGATTTTCTGGCGCAAATCGATGTGGCGGTCGGCATTTCTTCCGTTTTGTATACGGATAATCTGCTGAATGACGCCATGGAAAAAACATATGAGTCGGCTACGGAATATGTCGACGCCTATTATTCGGAAATCAGCCCGACCTTATATCGTTACACCCCCATTTATAAAGCCATCCAAAATATTTCGATCTATACGAGCAATAATTCGATCATCGGCGGCGGAGGCATGCTTCCGATTACGAGCGAGGTCCGGAATCAGCTGTGGTACCAGGAAGCGATGAGCATGCCCGGCTCGCAGCCGATTGTGATCCGCAACGAAACCGAGACGTACAAAGGTCCGGAAATTACGTATACGGTCGCCCGCCGTTTGAACTATAACAAATATCAAAACTTTAGAAACAAAGTGCTGAAAATCGACATCAGCCTCGACACAGTCAGCAGCTTGTTCCAAAATACGACGCTGCAAGGCCATCTGTACTTGATTAATCCGGCCGGCCGGATCGATTTTACCAATGATCCCGATCTCGGCTGGAAAAGCAAGGACGTTTCGTTCGACAGCATTGCGATTCCTTCCGGCACGCTGGTGTTCAATCAATATTTTAATAATGTCGATTATTTGCGGGGCTGGCGTATTGAAGGCCTGTTTCCCGAGGACGAGGTGCTGAAGGACGTTCACCGTTCCCGCAACTTCGTGCTGTATTTGGCTATTCCGATTCTGGTTGTTCCTACGCTTGTCATCATTTGGTTCACGAGTTCGCTCAACGTCCGGATTGTGCGGATATTGAAGCATATGAAAAAAGTGCGCAATCATCATTTCGAGACGATTAATCAGGACCAATACCGGGACGAAATCGGGCAGCTGACGAATGAATTCAACCGGATGACGCTGCAGATCGGCAGCCTGATCGATGATGTGTACTTGGCTGACATCGAGCGCAAGGATCTGGAAATTAAGCGTAACCAGGCGCAGCTCCACGCGCTGCAAAGCCAGATTAACCCCCACTTCCTGTTTAACGCGCTGGAGACGATCCGGATGAGAAGCCTGCTGAAGAAGGAGCAGGAAACTGCCAAAATCATTCACAATATGGCAAAAATTTTCCGCAAATCGCTGTCCTGGGACCATGACTGGGTGTATGTGCGGGAAGAGCTGGAGCTGATCAACTGCTTCCTGGAAATTCAAAAGTACCGGTTCGGCGATAAGCTGGAGTACAAGCTGCACATTGATGAAGAAGCCTATGGTTGTATCATTCCGAAGATGGCGGTGCTGCCGTTTGTCGAAAACGCCAGCATTCACGGCATCGAGCCGCTCAAGGAGCAGGGTCTCATCGACCTCTCCATCCGGGTATGCGGCGACAAGCTTATTACAACAATCAAGGATAACGGGCTGGGCATCGAAGAGGAGCATCTGAACGAAATCCGCCGCTCGCTCGAAACCGAAGAGTCGATTGGCGATCATGTCGGCATCCGCAACGCGTATTACCGTTTAAAGCTGAACTACCGCGAGCAATTCAAGTTTGAGCTGGACAGTTCCAGAGACCAGGGGACGATTGTGACCATCGAACTACCTTGCCATCGGTACAGGGAACCAGATCAACAACTATGATTTTCAAAGTAGGGTATAAAGTTTACCGGGTTTCGGAGCAGCCGCTCTCTTATTAAAATGAAAGTGCTTACAAAAAAATAAATGAGAGGGGATTCAGACGACATGGTCGGTAAAAAGCTTTCGATACTAAGCTTGACCATTGCCTTGACCGCTACGCTTGCTGCCTGCAGCAGCAATAATAACGGCAACAGCTCCAGCAGCACCACTCCGGCATCAACAGCGCCTTCCAGCGATGCGAGCCCGTCCAGCTCGGCAAGCGCAGAGCCGAAAGAGGACTTGACGCCCGTCACCTTTACGTATTTTAACGCGAACTCCCAAGTGCCGGATATTGACTCGAACCAGACCGAAATCGGCAAAAAGCTGGAAGAGCAAACCGGCGTTAACTTCAAGCTGCAGTTCCCGGTCGGCGACGTGAATACGAAGATCGGTACGATGATCGCCAGCGGCGACTACCCGGACGTGCTTGCGCCGGATACCGCTATCGACAAAATTTTGGACGCCAAAGCGTTTATCCCGCTGAACGACCTGATTGATCAATACGGGCCGAACATTAAAAAGGTGTATGGTCCTTATTACAATCAAATGAAACAAGCGGACGGCAACATTTATTTCCTTCCGTTCTCTGCAGTTGTCGGCGACTATCAGCCGGCTCCGACGATTGAACAAGGCGCGTTCTTTATTCAACGCCGCGTGCTGAAGGAATTTGGCTATCCGAAAATCAAAACGCTGGACGAATATTTTGACCTGATCAAAAAATACAACGACGCGCATAAAGGCGACGACCTGACAGGCTTTACGTCGCTGACGTATGACTGGCGCACGATGGGCATCTTTAACGCGCCGATGCATCTGGCCGGTTATCCGAACGATGGCGACGTCATTGTCGATATGCAAACGCATAAATCCGACATTTATTCGGATGATGACAGCACGAAGCGCTGGCTGAAAAAGCTGAACGAAATTAACAACGAAGGGCTGTACGACAAGTCCTCTTTCGTAAACAACTATGACCAGTACCTGGCGAAAATCTCTTCCGGCAAAGTGCTCGGATTTTTCGACTACGAGTGGGAAGTGGACCAAGCGATTCAGAACATCCGCAAAACCGGCAATGATGATCTTGATTATTTGGCGCTGCCGGTCGTATTTGACCAAGATATTAAAGACCAATACCTTGATCCGAACTCGTTTGTTGACAACCGCGGCGTAGGCATCACGACCAGCGCAAAAGATCCGGTGCGGATTATCAAATACTTCGACAACATGTTGAAGGAAGAAAACCAAGTGATGATCCAATGGGGCTTCAAAGGCGAAAATTATGAAGTGGACGACAAAGGCCGCTTCTATCAAACGCCGGAAGAAATTGAAGCGCGCAAAGACAATGCAACGAACCAAAAGGTTGGCTTTACTTACTTCAACTACAGCTGGCCGATGTACGGTCTGGGCTCGACGCTCAGCGACGGCAACTCGCTTGCTGTAAACCGCCAGCCGGAAGTGGCGCAAGCCTCGTTTACGGAAGGCGACAAAAACATTTTGTCCAAATACGGCGTACAAACGTTCTCCGACCTGTTTGCGAAACCGGATGACCGTCCTTGGTACCCGGCATGGAGCATTGCCATTGAGCAAGGTTCGCCTGCTCAAATCTTCCAGCAAAAATCGAAAGACGTGAAGCTGAAATACTTCCCTAAACTCGTTCTGGCGAAGCCGGATCAATTCGACGGCATCTGGGACGAATACATCAAGGAATTCAGCAAGCTTGACGTGAAAGGCTTCGAAACGACGATGGATGGATTAATCGCCGACAAAATCGCAAAGGTGACGGGCAGCAGCAACTAACCGCGCGGCGATCACGTAAGAGGTCGGGCCTTGAAAGCAAGGCCCGGCTTTCCTACATCGTACCGGCTAGTTGGGGAACCGTTACTTGAGGAGGAAATAGCGATGCGTAATGAAACAGTCACGACAGAAGCAAGCCCGCAGGCCGTGCTGCAGCCAACCGGGATTAAACGTTTTTTTAAACTGATGATGAGGCAGAAGGCGCTGCTTGCCATGTCTTTGCCTTTTGTCATTTGGGTATTTGTATTCAAGTATGTTCCGCTCTGGGGATGGACGATTGCGTTCCAGCATTATCGCCCGAATCTGGGCATGTTCCAACAGGAGTGGATTGGCCTCGACCAGTTCCGCTTTTTGTTTGCAGACGATTCCTTTATCCGCGTGCTGCGCAATACGATTGCGATGGCTGTCATCAAGCTGGTGCTTGGTTTCGTTACCGCCATCGTGCTGGCTATTTTGCTGAATGAGATTCGTATTATCGTATTTAAGCGTTTCGTACAAACGATCAGTTACTTGCCGCACTTTATATCATGGGTTGTGGCGGCCAACCTGATTTCGACGGCTTTATCCATTGATGAGGACGGTATTATCAATAAAGTGCTGATGTGGCTTCATATTATTAACGAACCGGTCCTGTGGCTTGGGGTTGGTCACTACTTTTGGGGAATTCTCGGCATCTCCGAAGTTTGGAAGGATGTCGGTTGGAATACAATTGTATATTTAGCGGCTATGACGATGATAGATCCTGCTCAATACGAAGCGGCTGAAATAGACGGCGCCAGCCGGTTCCAGCGGATATTGCGCATTACGCTGCCAGGGCTGAAGCCGGTCATTATTATTTTGCTGATTATGAATCTCGGCAATATTTTGGAGACGGGCTTTGAACCGCAATATTTGATGGGCAACGGGATGAATGCGGACTTCTCCGAAAACCTCGAAATATTCGTGCTGAAATACGGGATATCGATGGGCAACTTCTCACTTGCGACCGCAGCCGGCATTTTTAAAACGGTGGTCAGCTTTATTCTGTTGTTCTCGTCAAACGCCATCGCGAAGCGAATGGGCGAAGAGAGACTGTTTTAGAAAGAGAGGAGAAAACGATGCAAACCACGACACCGGTGAAAAAAGTGCACAAACGGTTTGGTTCGCCCAGCGACCGTATATTCGATACGTTAAACGTCCTATTCCTTGTATGCCTGGCCATCGTTACGCTGTATCCATTCGTCAATACGCTGATGGTATCGCTTAATGACGCCAGCGACTCGATCCGAGGCGGCATTTATTTGTGGCCGCGCCAGTTCAGCTGGGGAAACTATCATTACGTATTTAAAGAAGCGACCATTATCCATGCGACAATGATTTCTATCCTTCGTACCGTCATCGGCACGGTGGTTACGGTATTTGCTTCGGCCATGGTGGCCTATACGATCAGCCGGCCGGAGTTCGTGCTTCGCAAATTCGTGACCGTGATGTTCGTGCTGACGATGTATTTGAACGGCGGCTTAATTCCGAACTACTTGCTAATCCGCGATCTGGACATGATCGGCAGCTTCTGGGTGTATATCGTTCCGGGCATTATCGGCGTCTTTAATATGATCGTCATCCGCTCCTTTATCGAAGGGCTGCCGGAAGGCATTATCGAGTCGGCCCGGATGGACGGAGCAGGCGATTTCCGCACCTTCATGCAAATCGTGCTTCCGCTTGCGCTGCCGGCGCTGGCAACGGTTGCGCTGTTTACGGGCGTCTACCAGTGGAACTCCTGGTTTGACGTATTCCTGTACAACTCCCAGAAGCCGGACCTGAGCACGCTGCAATACGAGCTGATGCGCATGCTGGCCAACTCGAACTCCAACTCCTCGATGACGGCAGGATCGGCTTTCGCCAACAGCGGCAACGGCAACGCCAACTATGTTACGCCAACCTCGATCCGGGCAACGATGACGATTGTGGCGAGCGTGCCGATGATTATCGTCTATCCGTTCCTGCAAAAATATTTTGTTAAAGGCATGACGCTTGGCGGGGTGAAAGGATAAGTTTACAGTTATGCTGCATAACGCCAAATGGAATGGTCAAGCTGCAGGAAATTGCAGCGTGAGCAGGTATAAAATAAACAGCGTTCCGGATTACTCCGGAACGCTGTTTATTTTGTGCGTGCTGGCCGAAACTAGCGGAGGGCAGAGGCCAGCCGTTCGGAGCGGACAAATTGAACCTCCGGTTGAAAAGGAGTACACTAAGAACGGATTTTATGTCCGGCCAGAATACAGCTTAAGAGTGGTGCAGCTATGAACGATAAAGTGGTCATGCCTTTATGGATGTTTGGTTTGTTTATTGTTGTTATGAACACAACGATGTTTAACGTGTCGATTCCCGATATTATTCGGGATCTTCATATTTCGGCGGACCTCGGATCGTGGATCGTATCCGGGTATTCGATTGGATACGCGCTGACAACGGTGATTTACAGCCGGCTGTCGGACAGTGTTCCCGTACGCAAGCTGGTGGCCGTAGGCTTATCGATATTAGGCTTGTCTTCGGTGCTTGGTTTGTTTGCGCACAGCTTTAGCCTGCTGCTTGCCGCCCGGATTTTGCAGTCGGCCGGAGCGGGCGTTATGGCAGGCCTCGGGCTGGTGCTGGTCAGCCGGTATATTCCGTCCAGCCGGCGGGGCCGGGCGATTACGATGATTACGGCGGGCAGCGCGATGGCGTTTGGCTTCGGGCCGATAGCGGGCGGCCTGATCAGCAAATATTGGGGCTGGAACGGCTTGTTTGGCGTAACCTGCCTTGTCCTGATTATGATTCCCGTCCTGCTGCGGTTTCTGCCTAAGGAGCAGCCGCAGTCCGCTTCTTTCGACAGCATCGGGGCGCTGCTGATTGTGGTGAACACAACTACGCTGCTGCTTGCGGTCATGAAGCTGTCTTTCGTTTGGCTCGCGGTCAGTCTGCTGTCTCTTGCCGCGCATGCGTGGCATATGCGCATCCGGAAGGAGCCGTTTATTAATCCGAAGCTGCTGCGGCAGCCGGGTTACGGCAAGCTGGTGGCGATCGCTTTTTGCACAGGTGTCGTGAATATGGGCAACCTGTTCCTAATGCCACTTGCGCTTGCCCAGCTGTTTAGCAAAGACGCGATGGTAATTGGCTTTATGATCGCGCCGGGCGCGATTTTGTCCGCCGCCTTGTCCCGGTCGTTTGGCAAATGGATTGACCGGTACGGCAATTGGAAGTTTCTCATGCTTGGCCACGGGTTGATCGGCGTTGTGCTGATTGTATTTTCACTGGTGCTGTCACCTTCGCCGTACGTTATCGTTGGCGGTTACATGCTGTTCTCCTCGGCGTATTCGTTTACGACGGCGGCGTTGAACAATGAATCGACACAGCTGCTGCCCAAAACTTATATCGGCTCGGGCATGGGGCTGCAGCAGCTGATCCAGTTTTTTGGCGGATCGGCTTCGGTGGCGGTATGCGGCCTGATGCTGGAGCATATGAGCTCGCTTCGGCCGGCGCATGCTTATGAGCATGTGTATCAGCTGCTGACGGCGGTATGTGGAGGCTCGTTTCTGCTGCTCGTCTGGTATATGGCCGGCAAGCGAAACGGCGCAGTGAAAGCACAACCGGCACAGGCCGGCTAGAGCAGACAGCTCTTAAAGACAGCCCGCAAAGACGGTATCCCCCGTTTGCTAGAAGAAGGAACATTGGAGGGCAGGAGCAGGAATGGTTGATCAATTCATAAAGGGGCGGAATGAACGAATGGCAACAACGATCGGATGGCGGTTCGACAACAGCTACACCCGGCTGCCGGAGCTATTGTTTACGCGGCATAACGCAACACCGGTGCAGGCGCCGCAGCTGGTAGTCGTGAATGAAGCGCTGGCGGCATCGCTTGGTTTGGACAGCGAAGCGCTTCGCAGCACGGAAGGGGCGGCGGAGCTGGCCGGAAACCGGGTGCCGGATGGAGCGGAACCGCTTGCGCAAGCTTATGCCGGCCATCAGTTCGGCCATTTCAACCGGCTGGGCGACGGGCGGGCGCTGCTGCTCGGCGAGCATCTAACGCCGGCAGGCGCAAGGGTCGACATTCAGCTGAAAGGCTCCGGCCGCACTCCTTATTCGCGGGGCGGCGACGGCCGGTCGGCGCTTGGGCCGATGCTGCGCGAGTACATCATGAGCGAAGCGATGCATGCGCTGGGCATTCCGACAACGCGCAGCCTGGCGGTTGCGGCTACCGGCGAGCCGGTATACCGGGAGACCGTGCTGCCTGGCGCGGTATTGACCCGTATTGCTGCAAGCCATATCCGTGTCGGCACGTTCCAGTATGCGGCTGCATGGGGGACGGAAGAAGACGTGAAGGCGCTGGCCGATTATACGATCCGCCGGCATTATCCGGAGCTGGAGCAGCGGGCGGATCGTTATTTGGGCCTGTTTGAAGAGATCGCCAGCCGTCAGGCTTTGCTGATCGCGAAATGGCAGCTGGCCGGCTTTATTCACGGCGTCATGAATACCGATAATATGGCGGTTAGCGGGGAAGCGATCGACTACGGCCCATGCGCGTTTATAGATGCATACGATCCGGCAACGGTATTCAGCTCCATTGATTCGGAAGGCCGTTACGCCTACGGCAACCAGCCGCGGATTGCGGCCTGGAACTTGGCGCGTTTTGCCGAGACGCTGCTGCCTTTGCTGCATCGGGACGAGGAGCAGGCGATTTCTCTGGCGCAAGCTGCGCTGGACGGTTTCGCCGACCGGTTCCGGCACGAATGGCTGGCCGGCATGCGCGCGAAGCTGGGAATGTTCGGCGAGGAGCCGGAAGACGAAGCCATCATCGAAAGCCTGCTCATCCTGATGAAAAAACATCGTGCAGATTATACCGGCACTTTCCTGACGCTTACCTTGGGCAAGCCGGAGGCGGAGGACGGCCTATTCGCCGACGATCCGGACGGCAAGCAGTGGTACCAGCTTTGGCAGGAAAGGCTTGGGCGTCAGCCGCAGCCGCTCGCGGAAGCCCGCGAACGGATGCGACGCAGCAATCCCGCTGTTATTCCGCGCAACCATCTGGTAGAAGCGGCGCTTGATGCCGCTGTGGAGCGGGATGATTACAGCGTCATGCACCGGCTGCTTGAGGTTCTGGCGGAGCCTTATGCGCACCGGCCGGAGCAAGCGGAATATGCGAAACCGCCGGCAGAACCGGACCCGGGCTACCGTACCTTTTGCGGTACATAACGCCTATATAGAAAAGCTGCCTTGTGTAAACGGCGCCTTAATTGTTAGCTGCGTGCTAACGGTTGGGGAGCTGCTGCCGCAAGGCAGCTTTTTTTTCAGGCAAACATGTATGGCAGGATGAGTAAAATAGGCGGGTCCATTTTGCGGACCCTCAGGCAGCTGCCTTTACCAAATGGCGCAGCTTTCCATATAAATGAATCGTCTGGTTATTAGTTGATCGAGATATCCATCATGGTGAGGTGAGCACACGGGATGATTGAGCTCGCAATGACGTTCCACGACCGAAACGGCAAATATACAGAGCACGCCGGTGTCGTTCTTGCATCTGTATTTAAAAATACAAAGTCGCCAATAAATGTTCATATTTTGCATGACGAATCCTTGAATGAAGTGAACAAATTCCGGCTCGTTGAACTGGCCAGGCGTTACAAGCATGATATTTATTTCTACTCCGTGACGTTGCCGGACGATTTGCTTGCAGCGGCGGAGGCGGCGGAGAAAGTTCATACCTGGTCGCTCGCCAGCATTTACAGGCTGATGCTTCCTAAGCTTATTATGAAAGATAAAACATTATATCTGGATTGCGACTTATTGGTTACGATGGATATTACCGACTTGTGGAAAACCGACCTTGGCCGACATTATTTGGCGGCGACATGGGATCAGGGCATTTTGCAAGTAGCGGATGAAGTTGCCGTATTTGGGCTTGACCCTGCCGTATACTTTAATTCCGGCGTCATATTATTTGATCTGGACAATATCCGCAAAAAAGAAGGCTGGTACGAGGATATTTTAACGTTCCTGCGCACTTACCCCAAAACCACATTGCCGGATCAGGATATTCTCAATTCCGTATTCGGCAAGCAATACCTTCCGATGCCGGAACGCTTTAATACATTTGTCGATCCGGATGAAAATATATCATACGAAGATAAAATTCTTCATTTCGCCGGAGAATTAAAATGTTGGGACCCTCAGTCGCCGGGTTTCCCTTTATACAGCCATTACCGCGAGTTTACGCCGTGGGGCAGCCATACCGGCGAGGATGCCGATAGAACGGCGCATTCGCGGATTGAAGGGCCGCCCGTTATGATCGACAAATTTGTTTCTCCTGCCCAAGCACGGCCGGGCGAGACGGTCTGGTTTAATTTGGAGGTGCGCAATGAAAGCGGCGCCGATCTGACCGGAGTCCGGCTCACTGATTCGCTGCGCGGCACCATCGAATGGTTTGACCGGCTTGCAGCCGGTGCAAGCTTGTGGCTGAGCTGGCCGTATATGATCGCCAAAGATGAAAGGCCGGGCAGCACGATCTCCAGCACAACGGAGCTGAAAGCCGACACGATTCAGCCTTTGCAAGCAAAAGCTGCGGTGACCGTAGCCGCCGCATCTCAGGCTGCAGCGGCCAAGTTTGAAGAGGCGGAAGTTAATTTTAACTTCCCCATTCCGATATGGCCGCATCTTCGCCATACAGGGATAACGACGAGGCCTTTATTGCTGAAGAAAAAGGCGGGAAAAAAGCCGAAACCAAAGCTGACACGGAAACCAGTTGCCAAAACGAAACGGAAACCGAAAGGGAAGCTTAAGCAAAGGCTTGTACCCGGCGCACGCCTTGAGCGGAAGAAGCTGGCTGCAAAGAAGAAGAGCGTCAGCCGCCAGCCGCGCCGCACCGTAGTTTATGCCACACCCCGCGCCCATGGCTTGCCGGTAAAATTTATAAAACATCATGAACCTGGCAAGGCTTCGGCATAGGCTGCCGCAAGCCTTTTGTTTTTGCACAGCAATAGACAAGCAATAGGATGAATGTTGTTGATTGCTGCTCAAGATGTAAATAGGCATTTGATTTTGCTCTAAAAAGGACGTTTGAGACGAACAACTGCAAATATGCAGGTAATTCCTTTGAAAAATCACATGTTGTGCGGTTTCAGCTATCATTAGCTGCATATTTGCATGTAAAGTCCAATTTCAGCGAAAAATAGCTGAAATCACCTGCATTTTTGCAGTTGTTGCTTCCACCGGTCTCCGGCTTTGTTCCCGAAGCCGGCTGCACAGCTTGGCCTTGCGCTCAAAACCGGGCATTCGACGCTAGAGCAACGCCCGGGGTTCGGCTCGGACAGACGCAAACAAATGGTGCGGCAGGAATTAACCGTGCCGCACCATTTGTTTTTATCCAGGTATGCTTTTTATATTAATGGCCGCCGGCATGGTCGACATGCTTCACATGCTTGTGGTTAGCCAAAATGAACAGCACCGACAGGATCACGAACCCTGCGCCAACGTAAAACGGTACATGCGGGTTGAACCATTCGGCAAGTTTGCCTGCGAAATAAGGAGCGATTGCGCCGCCTACAAAACGAAGGAAGCTGTACGCTGCCGAAGCGGTGGAGCGTTCAACCGGCGCCGCGTTCATAACGCCTGTTGTAATCAGCGTGTTGTTATTGCCAAGCAAAGCGCCGGCAAAAATAATGGCAGCGATGATAACCCATTGCTTGTCGGTCCAGATGGCCATAGCAAGCAGCGTCAAACCAAATAAAGTCAGCATCGCTGCCATTGATTTGACGGTGCCGAATTTCCGCTGCAGCCAAGGCGCCATAAATACCGACGTAATCGCCAGCAGAAGGCCCCAGCCAAGAAATACATAGCCAAGCTGATGGATGTTCAGGCCTTCCAATACAAATGGCCCAAAGGCAAGCAGGGTAAAGAAGCCGAAGTTGTAGAAACAAGCTGTCAAACCAAAAACAACAAGGGAACGGTGTTTCATCGCGCGGAACGGATCAAGCAGCGAAGTTTTTTTCACCGGCGCTTTCACGCCTGCTGCAGGCGCTCCGGCGTTTCTAGGCATCATGACCAGAATGGCGATGAAAGCAATGACCATCAATGTAGCGACACCCATGAATGGGCCTCTCCACGAGATCGAACCAAGCTCGCCGCCGGCAAGCGGGCCAACGGAAATGCCAAGGCCGATTGCCGCTTCATATAAAATAATCGCTTTCGCAACGCCGCTTGTGGACAGCGATACGATTGCCGTCAAAGCCGTTGCTACGAAAAAGGCATTGCCTAGACCCCAGCCGGCGCGAAGGCCGACGAGCACCCAAATATTGTTCGACATGCCGCCGAGGAAAGAGAAGATCGCGATAATAACAACGCCAAGCAGCAGCGTTTTTTTTATGCCGATACGGGAAGTTACGGTGCCGGTAATGAGCATGGCTACGGCCATGACGGCATTATAGCTTGTAAAAAGCAAGCTGACCTGGCTTGGGGTAGCTTCCAGTTTCACAGCAATTTCTTTCAGGATCGGATCTACGAGACCCAGACCCATAAAGGCGATGATACCGGCAAAAAATACAGCCCATACGGCACGCGGCTGGCTTAACATTCCGCCTTGGGCGGGAATAGAGGCCGGTGCGGTTTTTGCATTTGTGGTTGCCACGGAAAATGTCACTCCATATCGTTTAAAAGTTTAGTTTTTGCTGCCAACAGCTTTTCATTGAGTTGATTCAAGTCCGCTCGTACCGCATTGATCTTTTCCAGCTTCTGATCGAGCAGATGCAGCTGCTCGCTGATGGTCTGCTCCATCTCTGCGATTTTGTTTAATCGGGTTGCGTTGTCTTCCGTCTGCCTGATCTCGGCTCTTTGATTGTTGAACTGTTCCCCAATGGCTACAAACTGCTGAAGCTCCTGCAAGGAGAAGCCAAGCACATCGCGGGCGTTGATCAGCCGATTGAGGTGTTCCACATGCTTGTCGGTATAGAGCCGGAATCCGCCTACACTCCGTTCCGGTGGAGGAAGCAGCCCGATTTCTTCATAATAACGAAGGGTCCGCTTCGTTAATCCGACCATGTTAGCTACGTCCTCAATTCTATAGATGAGTATCCCACCTTTCTTCTAATTTACAATTGTGCCCTGTAGTGTAAAATAGCACATCATTAATCTTAACGTCAACGTTAAGTTTGAAAAAAATGAGAACAAATTTACGTTATGATCCAAAAACGTAGCGGAACGCATTATTTTGCAGCTGCGTTTCAGGCAAAAAAAAATCGCCCCCGGGCTGCCAAGCAGGCCGCCGGGGACGATTGGTTGTGAAAGGAATCAACGAATACAGAAGGGCAATAAGCGGTTAAATAACGCCTTGCGCAAGCATAGCGTCGGCTACTTTAAGGAAGCCGGCAATGTTGGCGCCTACGACAAGATTGCCGGGATGGCCGTATTCTTCCGCCGCTTTCATGCTGCTCTGGTAGATGTTGGTCATAATGTCATGCAGCTTGGCATCCACCTCTTCGAAAGTCCATGCCAGACGCATGCTGTTTTGTGCCATTTCCAGCGCGGAGACGGATACGCCGCCTGCGTTAGCCGCTTTGGCAGGTCCAAACAAAACGCCGTTTGCCAGGAACAGGTCAATCGCTTCCAGCGTAGACGGCATGTTTGCGCCTTCGCCAATCGCTTTAACGCCGTTCGCGATCAAAATTTTGGCCGATTGATCGTCAATTTCATTTTGCGTTGCACAGGGCAAAGCGATATCGCAAGGGATCGTCCAGATGCCGGTGCAGCCTTCATAGTATTCGGCTGTTGGACGGGCTTTTGCATATTCGGAAATCCGTTTCCGCTCTACTTCTTTCAGCTGGATAACCGTTTCGAGGTCAATGCCGTTCGGATCATAAACATAACCGTTGGAGTCGCTGCAAGCAACCACTTTAGCGCCAAGCTCCATCGCTTTTTTCATCGCGTAGATCGACACATTGCCGGAGCCGGACACAATAACCGTGCTGCCGTTAAACGACAAACCTTTGTCGCTCAGCATCTCTTTCACGAAATAAACGCAGCCGTAGCCGGTAGCTTCGGTACGGGCCAGGCTTCCGCCGTAGCCAATGCCTTTGCCTGTCAGCACGCCGGCTTCAGAACCGCCGCGCATCCGTTTGTATTGCCCATACATATAACCGATTTCACGGCCGCCGACGCCGATGTCGCCGGCCGGAACGTCAACGTCCGGGCCGATATATTTGGACAGTTCGGTCATGAAGCTTTGTGTGAAGCGCATGACTTCATTGTCGGATTTGCCTTTTGGATCAAAGTCGGAACCGCCTTTGCCGCCGCCGATCGGCTGGCCGGTCAAAGAGTTTTTGAAAATTTGCTCGAAGCCGAGGAATTTGATAATGCTGGCATTAACAGACGGGTGGAAGCGGAGACCGCCTTTGTAAGGCCCGATGGCGCTGTTGAACTGCACGCGGAAGCCGCGGTTTACTTGCACTTTGCCTTGATCATCGACCCAAGGCACACGGAACGATATCAGTCTTTCCGGTTCGGAGATCCGTTCGAGTATCGCATTTTCTTTGTACTTCGGGTGTTTGGCGAAAACAGGAACAAGAGAGTCAAAAATTTCTTTTACAGCTTGATGAAATTCATATTCGCCCGGATTGCGCTTTTTGACGGTCTCATACACTTCATGGACATACTCGCGGGCAGCTTGCAAAGATTCTTGTTTCAATTCTTGAACAGTACTCATGTTTGCCACTGTCTTCCTTTTCTTTTAAATTTGTTGTTCATTCCTTCACTGCATCAATGCTTTAGTGTCACGCATTAGGACGACGCAAAAAGTCTTTCCCGAACAAAAAACCGCATTTATTTGAATAAAAATGCAATCTTTTAAACATTTCGGGAAGCTCTTCTAGTCACTTCTTTGTAATTATATACGAAAAACCGAATATTTGCACCATCATACATTTTCCTTGCACTATTTTACGTATATTCGATTTTCGACCCGATGTAGCAAGCGCTCTGAGACCTGTTTTCGTGCTAAAATGGTGAAGTAAACAGGATATCAATATGGTGGAGAAGGGGAGCCCGATGAGCGAATTATTGAATACGCTGCTTGAACAGGAAGAGGATCTGCAATTTGATGCTTTTTTGAATGAGGACGCACTTCAGTTAGGCTTAACCATCATCGAACTTGCGAAAGCGGAGTTTCAGAAGGGAATTGCGGTACATATCGAAAACGACCAGCATCCGCTGTTTACGCACTATATGGCGGGAACAAACGAAGGCAACAGCTATTGGATTAAAACGAAGAAAAACGTGGTGAACCATTTTGGCCACAGCTCCCTGTACGTAGGCGAAAGCTATAAAGCCAAAGGGACAACCTTCAAGGAAAGCGCCGGCCTGCCGGAATCGGATTACCAAGGCGAAGGAGGGTCGTTCCCGATTATCGTCCGCGGCGCCGGCAAGATCGGCACGGTGACGGTTACCGGCTTAACGGGCGAAGAAGATCATTATTTGGCGGCAGAAGGCATTCGCCGTTATTTGAACCGCGCTTAGGGTTAATTTTATGCGGCTCTTCATGAGCCTGTCTGCCATCGCCTTGGTCAAAATAAGCATTACATGTCCGTCGCCGCGCAGCGGTTCCGGCAGTTTGTGATGGATTATTTCGGGCGGCTGGAAGGGCCCCGGAATGGGGCAGGCAGGCCCGAATGATAAAAAGAAGAAACCGCCGCGCATTAGGATGCGCTGACGGTTTCTTCTTTTTTGGACAATATTTCTTTGCGCAAAAACCAGCAAATAAAGAAGGCGGCAATTACAAATACAAAGGAGATCGCAAACATGTTATGGAAGGACTCCGTGAACACGGTCCGGATTTGCAGCAGCAGATCGGGCGCGATATCCTGCGGAATGCCGCCGGTCTCAATATGCTCTGCCCCTTCAGGCAGCTGGCTGCTTATGCCTGCAATGCCTTCCTTAATATGGCGGGACAGCAGGCTGCCGAATACGCTGAGCCCGATGGTAGCGCCAAGCGACTGGACCAGCTGCACGGTCGACAAGGCGATGCCGCTGTCTTTGGCTGCAACCGATTCCTGCACGATCAGATTGTCGCCGCCAAACAAAGCGCCAAGCCCGACGCCAAGCACAAAGAAGCTGATGATGACGTACAAGACGGTAACGCTGACCGACAGATTCATCAGCATGAAAAATCCGACAATCGGCAGCAGGAACGATACGATAAACAGGTTCCGGTAGGCGATCTTTGTAATAAGGAAGCCGTTAACGATACTCGATGGAATCGCCCCGCCCATAAATGCCAGCATTAAATAACCGGCCCCAGTAGGGGTAAGCCCCATTACGTTTTGCGCGAAAAACGGGAACAAGGAGATGCCGCCCATCAGACCCAGCATCAGGACAAATACTAGTAAGGACAATACGACAACGTTCCGGTTTTTGAACAAATGCAGCGGAATAATCGGTTCCTTCGCTTTCGATTCGATGATGATCAGCAGGATGGTCATGATCACAAATAGAGCCAGCAGGCCGACGATGACCGGAGATCCCCATGAATAACCTTGGTTATCGACCAGCACCGGAGCCATCAGCAGCGAGAATAACGCCAGCATAAGGGTCGCCGCGCCAAGCCAGTCGATGGAGCGTTTCTCTTCGGCGATGGATTCGCGCATGCCGCCAGCCATCACGGCTGCTGAGATCAGGCCGATCGGGATGTTAATCAGGAATACCCAGTGCCAATTGACATGCCCGACCAGATAGCCGCCGACCGTTGGTCCAAGCAGTTGGGGCAAAATCATAAGCGGCCCCATCAAGCTTTGAATTTTGGCCCGCTGCTCCAGCGGGAACGATTCGCCGATAATGACCAGCGCAAGCGGCATAAGCCCGCCGGCGCCGATGCCCTGAACGCCCCGGCCGATCAGCAGCCAGGTCATCGAGCCAGCCAGACCGCTGATGATGGAGCCGGCCATAAACAAGCCCATACAAGTCAAGTACACCCGCTTGCGGCCGTATATATCGGCGAGTTTGCCGATAATCGGCATAAACATCGTGACGGCAAGCATATAAATGCCGGCTACCCAGCCGTACAAAGCAAGGCCGTGAAGCTCGCGTATAATGGTTGGCATGGCGGTAGAAACGACCGTTTCGTCCAGCTCGGAGAATATAAGGCCAAGAGCCAGGCCGATCATGACGAGCAGTTTGTTGTTTTGTTTCTTTTGCAGTGAAATGGGAAGTCACCTCAGTTCTGTAAGTTGCGTTAAGCTTACGACAACTTTATAAACTCAGTTTAAATAGACAGCAAACAAGCCCGCCGGACAGGCCGGCAGGCTGTAAAGGCGGATATGCTTTTATTTACGCTAACGCTTTGCGTACAAGCGGAGCTACTTTTGTTCCAAGCAGCTCAATGGCATGCAGCACTTCTTTATGCGGCATTGTGCCTACATTAACATGAAGGAAAAAGCGGTCCACGCCCAGGTTTTGGCGAAGCAGCACAATCTTCTCCGCCACATATTCCGGATCGCCGACATAAAGCGCGCCGCGCATGCTCCGTGCAGCATCAAACGCTTCGCGGGTATAAGCCGGCCATCCCCGCTCACGTCCAAGAACGGTCATTTGCGCCTGTGTGGACGGGAAAAATAAGTCGGCCGCCTGCTCCGTCGTATCCGCAATGAAGCCATGCGAATGGGTAGCAATCTGCAGCTTGCTTGGATCATGGCCGGCGCGCGCCGCCGCTTGCTTGTACAGGTTAACCAACGGAGCGAACTTCTCCGGCATGCCGCCAATGATGGCGAACGCAATCGGCAAGCCCAGTACGCCCGCGCGGATCGCCGATTCCGGGTTGCCGCCGCTTGCAATCCATACGGGAAGCGGGTCCTGCACGGAACGGGGGTAGACGCCAAGATTGTGAATAGCCGGTCGATGCTTGCCCTGCCACGTCACCTTCTCCGATTGGCGGATGGCGAGCAGAAGGTCCAATTTCTCTTCAAACAGTTCGTCATAATCTTGAAGGTCATAGCCGAACAGCGGGAATGATTCGATAAAGGAGCCGCGTCCCGCCATAATTTCCGCACGGCCGTTCGAGATGCCGTCCAGTGTCGAAAATGATTCATAAACACGGACCGGGTCATCCGAGGACAAGACGGTGACGGCGCTGGTCAAGCGAATCCGTTTGGTCAGTCCGGCTGCGGCTGCCAGCACGACTGCGGGAGCCGTTCCCGCATAGTCTGCGCGGTGATGTTCGCCGATGCCGTATACATCCAGTCCAACCTGGTCGGCTAATACTATTTCTTCAACGGCATTGCGCAGCCGTTCGGCATGGTTGTACGGCTGTCCCGTAACCGGATCAGGCGTAGCCTCCAGAAACGTGCTGATGCCGATTTCCATAGCGGGAGCTTTATTGGTCATAAGTGCTGATCTCCTTTTGATTGGCTATTGTATGAGTAATTACTCAATAATTTATGGTTTCTCAACTATAGTAAGCTATTTTGAGGACAGAGTACAGAACAACTCGTAGGGTTGCGAATTGCGCCTCCAATTATACGGCCGATAGGAACACAACAAACGGCTGATTGCTCAGCCGCCCCACTATTTAAGTATGCAATTGGAGCCTGCCGTAATTATGTATGAAATATGGATAGCCGGAGCAGGCAGTTAGAGCGGCGGCTGCAAACATGAGGCAAGAGTCTATACAAAAAGCAGAGACCCGGCAATAAGCGGGATCTCTGCTTTACGAAAAACACCGGTCAGCTATTTAGGCTTTTTCATTAGCCGCTCTGCGTTCCGCTATAAAGCCGGCTGCGCCAACGGCCAGCGCAAGTGCGACAAGGATAGCTCCGGTCCATGGCAGGGAGGAAAGGGACATGTTCGTAATGACCCAGCCGCCGACGAAAGCGCCGGCCGCATTGCCCAAATTGCCGGCAGAGTGGCTGGAGGTGGAAGCGAGCGCCGGAGCCCCTTTGGCAACGCTCATGATGCGGACCTGCAAGCCCGGCATGACGGCAAACGAGCCTGCCCCCCACAAAAAGATCGTGACCACCGCAGCCGCTTCATTATGAATCGTAAATGTCAGCGCGGTCAGCGCAAGTACGATGAAGGCGTATGTGCCGAGTATCGACGGCATAAGCCGCCAATCCGCCAGTTTGCCGCCAATGATGTTGCCTACCGTTACGCCGATGCCGAACAGCACAAGGATCCACGTGACATTATGCTCGGCGAAGCCGGTTACTTCTACAAGAAGCGGTGTTACATACGTAAAGACGGCGAACAGCCCGGCGTTGCCCAGCGCGCAAATGAGCAGAAACATCGCCAGCTTCCGGTTCGCCAGCGCCGCAATTTGCTGCTTGATTCCCATTGGTTTCTCCTGCGGGAGCTTAGGGATAAGAGCGATAATGCCCAGCAGCGCAATAACGCCCATGATGGCAATGGAAGCAAATGAAGCGCGCCAGCCCAAGTTTTGCCCGATGTAGGTGCCAAGCGGCACGCCAAGAATGTTGGCGATCGTCAAGCCGGCCATCATAATGGAGACGGCGCCGGCGCGTTTGTCGGGGCGCACCAGGTTGGAGGCGATAACGGCCCCCACGCCAAAAAAAGTCCCGTGCGTCAAGGCAGTAACGATACGGGCGGCCATCAGCACGGCGTAATTCGGCGCAAATACCGAAATGCCGTTGCCGAAAATAAACAGCAGCATGAGCAGGCACAGCAGTTTTTTTTGCGGAATGCGCTGCGTGAGGACGGTTAAGACAGGCGCGCCAACCGCTACCCCAAGCGCGTACATTGTAATCAGCTGGCCGGCCGAGGCGATCGAAACTTTCAAATCCTCCGCCACATTAGGCAAAATGCCCATAATAACAAACTCGGTCATTCCGATGGCGAAGGCGCCGACCGTAAGCGACAGCAGCGAGACCGGGAACTTTTCTTTCGCCGGCTGTTGTTTAAGCCCGGTTGTTGCATGAGAAATTTCCATGATGCCTGTTTCAACCTTTCTGATATCGATAAGCTTTCGACAAGCGTTATCACATCTATACAAAATGAAACGAAAAAAGATTCGCTTCCTATTATTTATTTTTTGACAAGTATAATCAACCTCAACTTTTGGGAAAATGAACAAACCCGTCCAGAAGGAACGGGTTTGTTCTGAAATAAAACGATCTAATTCAAGCTGCCGAGAAGCCCGTTAATGAGGGTAACAGCTTCTGCTCTTGTTGCGGTTTGTGTTGGCGCAAACAGGTTTTGGCCGACGCCGTGTACCAGATTCGCTTTAACGGCCGCTGCAATGTAAGGGACGGCCCAGGCAGGGATGTCTTTCGCATCGGCAAAGGCAAGCGTAGCATTCGGATCAACGGCAATGCCGCTCGCGCGGACGATCATAGCTACCAGTTCTGCACGGCTCAGCGGATTGGCAGCGCCAAAGGAGCCGTCTTCATAACCGCTGATCACGCCAGCTTGTGCAGCAGCTGCAACGTACTGGGCAGCCCAATCCGGAATCTGGCCAGCGTCTGTAAAGCTCAGGCTGCTGCTCGATGCGGTAAGCTTCATCGCCCGTGCAATCATCGTAATAAACTCGGCACGGTTGACGATTTGGTTCGGACGGAAGGAGCCGTCTTCATAACCGTTAATATATCCGGTTTGGATCGCTTGTTCGATAGCCGATTGCGCCCAGTGGCCGGTAATATCATGCAGATTGACAGATGGGACCGGCTGGGTCGGTTGAGAAGGCTCAGAAGGAACCGTTGGCGTGTCGTTGCCGGAGCCATTGCCGGAGCCATTGCCGGAGCCGTTGCCGGAACCGTTATCGGAGCCGTTGCCGGAGCCATTGCCGGAGCCATTGCCGGAACCGTTATCGGAGCCGTTGTCCGAGCCATTGCCGGAACCGTCGCCGGAGCCGTTGTCCGAGCCATTGCCGGAACCGTCGCCGGAGCCGTTGTCAGCTGCTTTGCTGATGCCAAATGTATCTATTACAAATGGCTCACTGCTCTTGTGCGCATCGATTTCATAGGAAACGGCTGTCAGCTTGTCTCCGTCGATCGTAATGCCTACAAAATTTTGCACTTGGCCGCGGGCTTCGCTTGTTGTATCGCCGTAAACTCTTGAATGGTTTTCTTCGTTGCGGTCAAACAGGCTCAAGTATTCGTCTGAAAGACCCGTATTTTTGAAGTAGACCTTTGCCCCTGCCGTTTCCGGAATCAAGTAGATGGTGCCGTCCGGATTCACCGAGTAATTGATGGACTGTCCGTTTACGGTCTCGGTAATGACAGCCGGGGTTTCTGCTGTACCATCTTGTTTGATTGGTTTCGTGCGGGCGTAAATATGGTCATGGCCCTGCAGCACGAGGTCTACGCCAAGCTCGTTCATCAGCGGCGCAATGGTCGTTCTTTCGCCGTTGGTTCCGGCAATATCGCTGTCTGTCGAATGATTAGCCGTTGTGTAAGGGCCTTTATGAATGTTGACGATAATCCACTGGATGCCTTTTGCTTTGGCTGCTGCGATATCATCTTTCAGCCATTGGATTTGCTCCGGCGAGAAGTTTTTGTAATCGGTAGAGTTTTCGTTGGAATCCAATACGATAAAATGCGCATTGCTGTAATCATACGAATAATAAGCGCCGTCTACCGTTTGTGAGCCCGCAGGAGCCGCTACATTAAAGTGCTGATAAAAAGCAGAGTTTTTGACATCATGATTGCCCGAAGCCGGAACGATCGTCGTATGCATCAGGCTTTCTTCCGAACTGCCAAGCAGCCACTCCCATTCCTGTTCCGTTGTGCCATGCTCGACCACATCTCCGTTATGCATGACGAATTCTGCATTAGGTACGGTCTCCAGGGCGGTTTTGATCGTATGCGCGGAAATCTCAGCTTCTTCCAAGTCCTGTGCTTGTGTATCCGTCAGGTCGATGAAGGAGAAAGCGCCGCCTGTAGGGGCAGTCTCAAACGTTCCGGCCTCGCTCCATGCATTCAGTGTTTTGTCGCCTACCCGGAAGTAATAAGCGGTATCCGGCTGCAAGCCGTCAGCTTTTGCTTTATGCGAATACTGCGAAGCATCGTTTCCGGACACCTGTTCAGCGCCTTCGAATTCCAAGGCATTCGTAAAGTCAGGCGTGTCGCTTGTTTTCTCCACGACTTGCAGCGTGCTGTCTTTGGAAGAAAGCGGCGTATACCAGGTAAAACCTTTGGAGGTGGTAGGGTCGCCGTTAAACGTCACCGTTACCTTGCTTACGTCTACTGGCGGAGCATCCGGGATTGCAGTAAGGGACATGTCGAAGTACAGGTCCGAGCTGCCTTTGGTCGATTGATGCACTTCAACGGCAATATCGTTATCGCCCTGCCGCAGAACAGCTTTGAGCGCACTTGTCAGATCAACATTTGCAAAATTGCTGGGTTTATCTAAATTGGTTGTTGCCACAGTTGAATACGTAATGTCACCGGTCTCCGGCATGCTGAACCGCTTCACTTCAACGCCGTTCACATACAGCACGGCACCGTCGTCAACAGCAAAGTTGCCAAGAATTTGCCAATAGTTGTTCACCTTGTCCATATCGTCAATCGTTAAAGTAGTATGGAAATAGGTCGTTATGTATTTATTGCTTTTATCGCTGCCGTAGCTCACATTCGTTTTTAACGAGCCGAACAAGTCCGAGGAAACGCCTGCGCCGGAATCTTTAAAACCAAGCGGAGCTTGCCCGCTATTCCAAGCGGAGCCGTCCGATGCATCTTTCCAGTTTTGCCCATCGAGATTGTTGCCAAGATCATTGAATTGCCATGTAGTGTCGCCGGCTAACAGTACGACAGGCTCACTGCTTGCTGCAGCTGCTGCATGATGCGGCGGCACCGCATTCAGCATGCCGAGAGCAAGGGCCGGAGTAAGCAGAACAGCAAATGGTTTTACATATTTTTGTTTCATGTCAGTCTCCTTTGTTAATCTAAGTTTGATAATGAGTCCGAGCTAGATTAACAACCGAATGTTAAGGGTTTGTTTCGGCGGCGTTTAAATTTTGTAAATAAAAAAGAAAGATATGGCGGACATCCGTGTCTATTTAAGGGCTGGAAGGAAAGGAAAAGGTTGTTTTGACGGTAAACGCATGCTATCTTAAACTGTGAAAAGCGGGACCGTATTGTTTGAAAATATGCCGGAGGTGGAAAAAATGAAAGCGCTTTTTATTGGAGGAACAGGAACGATCAGCTCTGCTATTACGAGGCAGCTCCTGGAGCAAGGCTGTGAGCTTTATCTGCTCAACAGAGGGAGCCGGAATGCGGGTTTGCCGGCCGGAGCCAAAGTCATTACAGCGGATATCCGCGACGAGGAGCAGGTTGCCAAGCTGATAGAAGGCATGGCTTTCGACGTTGTTGCAGACTTTATCGCTTTTGAGCCGGCGCAGCTGGAGCGCGATTACCGTCTGTTCAACGGCAAAACAAAGCAGTTTATTTTTATAAGCTCGGCTTCGGCCTATCAAACGCCATTATCCGATTACCGTATTACGGAAGGAACGCCGTTATCGAATCCGTATTGGCAATATTCGCGCAACAAAATCGCCTGCGAAGATTATTTGATGAAGCTGTACCGCGAAGAAGGGTTCCCGGTTACGATTGTGCGCCCGAGCCATACATACGACGAACGCTCCATTCCGCTTGGCGTACACGGCAGCAAAGGCACCTGGCAGGTCGCAAAGCGGATGCTGGAGAACAAGCCGGTTATTATTCACGGGGACGGGACATCGCTTTGGACGATGACGCATAACAGCGATTTTGCCAAAGGTTTTATCGGACTGATGGGCAACCTGCATGCGATCGGCGAAGCGGTGCAAATTACGTCCGATGAGACGGTGACGTGGAACCAGATTTATGAAGCGATCGCGGACGCGCTTGGCGTGAAGCTGAACGCTGTTCATGTCGCTTCGGAGTTTCTGGACGCCTGCAGCACAGAAGATTACAGGGGCGGCCTGCTTGGCGACAAAGCCAACTCCGTTGTATTCGACAACAGCAAGCTGAAGCGGCTGGTCCCCGGCTTTGTGGCGGATACCCGTTTCGATCAAGGCGTGAAGCAAACCATCCGCTATATATTGGAGCACCCCGAGCATCAGGTTGAAGACCCGGAATTTGATGTATGGTGCGACCGTGTCATCGACGCTTTGCAGACGGCCGTGCAGGCTGTTAAAGGATAAGCGGCCGGCATGAATAAACCTATTGCATTCAGCATTGTGGGTGGAGCGGGCTTCCGCGCGCAATATTTTTTACGGATTGCCGAAGCGCTGCCGGAGTGGTTTCGCGTAAGCGGCCTTGTGGTGCGGGACAGCGTCAAAGGGCAGGCGATGAAGGAACGGTGGCGCGTACCGGTATACGCTTCGCTGGAGGAGCTGCTCGAGCGGGAGCATTCTGATTTTGCCGTGCTGGCGGTCAGTCCTTCTGTTGCAGCCGGCTATATGGAGCAGCTGGCGGAGCGGGGCGTGCCGATTTTGGCAGAAACGCCGCCGGCGGGGACGCTGGAGGAGCTGCTGGCGCTGAATGAGACAATGGCGCGGCTTGGCGCCAAAATCCAAATCGCCGAGCAATACCAGTTTCACCCGATCCAGCAGGCGCGGCTGGCCGTTATGGAGTCCGGCCGGATTGGGGCGGTCAGCCAAACGACCGTGTCCATCTCGCATTATTACCATGCGGTCAGCCTCATCCGTCAAATGCTTGGCGTCCGTTTCGAAGATGTGCGCGTTCAGGCGATGCAGTTTGATTCGGAATGGGTTGCCGGACCGGACCGGAGCGGCCCTCCGAAGGAGGATAAGCTCGCCAAGTCGGAGCGCGTGCTGGCTTGGCTGACGTTTGAAGGCAACAAGCTGGGCATTTACGATTTTACAAAAGACCAGCATCGCTCATGGACACGCTTCAACCATTTGAACGTCCGGGGCGAGCGGGGCGAAATATCCGACAACCGGATTACAGCGCAGGATCAGGCATGCCGGCAAGTCCGGATAGATCTCAAACGGATTAACAAAGGCGAATACGAAAATCAGGAAGGTTATTTCCTGCAGGGCATTATGGCAGGCGACCAATGGGTGTATGAGAATCCGTTTGCGCCCGGCAGATTGTACGACGATGAGATTGCCATTGCCGCCTGCTTGTTGAAAATGGGGCAATACGCGGCAGGGGGAAGCAGCTTCTACAGTTTGGCGGAAGCTTCACAGGATTGTTATATCGGGTGGCTGATTGAAGAAGCCGTTCGTACGGGAGAAACCATCCGGTCCGTACGGCAGCCTTGGAGCGAGGCGGGCATCAGCCGCTAAAATGCGGCAAATCGGAGCGGATCGGCGGCAGCTGTGACAGGCGGCGCATGGGAACGAATCGGCTTGGGCCGGCAGAGAGCGGCATTTCGGCGGGAAAAGCGACGGTAAAATAAAAATGTCGGAAGGTTGTGGCATTATTGTTTCGTAAGTGGCTGTTTGCGCTTATTATCGCAACAGGACTAATCCATCTGGTTACCTTATCCGCCGACAGCGAGCCGCTGCATTGGGTGTTTAAGCTGGCACCGATGCTGCTTATTATTGCTTTCGCTGCGGGCAAAAGCGGCGGCAGCCGCTTATATGCAACGCTCATCGTAGCCGGCCTTGTATTCGGCATAGCCGGAGATGCCTGCCTGCTTATGGATGGCGACAGCTGGTTTACGGCGGGGCTTGGCTCCTTCCTGACAGGCCATGTGCTGTATGCGGCGGCTATGCTGCCGCGTCTGAAACGTTCATGGCTGCTGGCGCTGTCGGTTGTGCCGATTGCCGCTTACTCCTCGTGGATGGCAGTCCGGTTTCATGAAAGCCTGATGAACGACAGCACGCAGTCCGGCTTGTGGCTTCCGGTGCTTGTTTACGTTATCGTTTTATCGCTTATGTGCTGGCTGGCGCTGATGACCGGAAACGGTTATGCGGCGGCTGGAGCGGTATTGTTTGTCGCTTCGGACTCGATACTCGCCTGGAACAAGTTTGTACATGCTTTTTCGGCTGCAGGCTTCTGCATTATGCTCACTTACTTCGCAGCCCAGCTGCTCATTGCATGCAGTATCGGCAGCGGAGGCAAACGCCGGCGCACGGCGGCTGGCCGTGCGCAGCTGAGGGGCTGAATGCCCCTGAGGCAGCGCTGCGGCTGAAGGAGTCTGTCCACCGGAGCAGCATCTCAAATAAAGGCGTCCCTTCCACTCCGGGAAGGGACGCCTTTATGTTGTTACAACGATGCGGGCAGCCGTTATTCCGCAAGACCGGCATGCTGCCAGACGAGCACGCCGTTTTGCCCGCCGAAACCAAAGGAATTGCTGAGCGCGCGTTTGATTTGTTGAGCGCGGCCTTTATGGGGAATAATGTCTGCGGGGGCCCATTCTTCCTTATCGTCACAATTGATGGTTGGCGGCAATACGCCGTCGCACAGCGCTTTAATGCAGGCGATGCTTTCGATCGCCCCCGCGGTGCCGAGCAAATGCCCGATCGCCCCTTTAATGGAGCTGACCGGGATGCGGTCCAGATGCTCGCCGAACAAGCTGAGCAGGGCGGCCGACTCGGCGCGGTCGCCCGCCGGCGTTGCCGTGGCGTGGGCGTTGATGTAGTCGATATCCTGCGGTTCAAGCCGGGCGCTCCGCAGCGCCTTCTGCATCGCAAGCTTGGCGCTTTGTCCGGACGGGTCCGGGGATGTTTCGTGATAAGCGTCGTTGGAGGTGCCATAGCCGGCCAGTTCGGCATAAATAACGGCATTGCGGGCTTTGGCGCTTTCCAGCGTCTCCAGTACCACAAACGCAGCCCCTTCGCCCATGACCATACCGGTTCTGCTCTTGTCGAACGGCCGGCTCCATGCCGCATAGTCCGCGCCTTCATGCGCCAGCGCGCCCGCAGAGCGGAGGCTGGACATTATCGGCGGGCTAAACAGGCATTCCGTGCCGCCGGCAAGCACGATATCGGCTTCGCCGAGGCGCAGCCAATAGCCGGCTTCGCCGATGGAGTTGGCCGATGAAGCGCAGGCGGCGGAATAGGTCATGACAGGGCCGTGAATGCCGTATTCCTTCGCAAGCGCAGCCGCTGCCGCGTTCGGCAGCGCTTTGGGCACCAGCCTTGCGCTTACTTTGGATGATTTGCCCGCTGCAAGGCGGGTTGCGCCTTCTTCGACAGTTTGAATTCCGCCCAGCGAATTGCCCACGGCGATGCCGATCCGGTCCGGCGCATAGCGGGCGGTCAGCTCCTCCGCATTGGCGAAACCGGCGTCTTTGAACGCCTCCATTGCGGCAACAAGCGCCATTTGGGCAAAACGGTCGGTTTGCTGAATTTGTTTTGCCGTTAAATGCTGTTCGGGCTGGAAGCCGATTGCTGCGGCTGTTGCGGGAGCCCATTGCTTCAGCAGCTCGTCCTGTGTTTCCGTGACAGCGGATCGGCCGGAAACAATCCCTTCCCAGAAGGGAGCGACGCCCACGCCAAATGGTGTTACAGCTCCCATTCCTGTGACGACGATACGGGTTTGGACAGTCATTGTGTGAAAGATCCTCCTTTGTGAATAGTTTCATCATTCGCGTTTAGAAAACGATTTATAACGGAAAAGGTATTATCGTAATCGGAAATTTAATTGTATAATGAAACTGACAACATGTTATATGCTAACATAATTATATTAGCATGAAAATATACAAGAGCCGGCAAAGCATTGCTTGCGAACCTGATTATAACATTGGAGGTTGGATAAAGTGGGAGGAACAACGGATAAAGGACAGCTGGTGAACAAAGTAAGGGAGCTGGTCCACCAGCAGCTTGGCATTGATCTGTCAGAACTGGCCGACGACAAACATTTTGTCGATGATTACGGCGCGGATTCGCTTGACCTGACGGAACTCGTCATTACGGTAGAAGACGAATTCGGGATTAGCATTCCCGAATCCGAGTTGGGAGATATGAACACGGTCATATCCATCGTTAACTACATTTTGCAGCAACAAAAATAGGACAAGCAGGGGGGAGAACGGGAAATGTTTGAATTTCAAGGAAGAACCTTAACGGAAGAAAGAGCGCAAGCTTATTTGGATCAAGGTGTATGGACCCAGGAATCGTTTGTTGATGTTCTGAAAAACAGCGTTGAACGGTTTCCGGACCTGGTCCACCGGGACGAAGGGCGCAGCTTGACTTCACGCGAGCTGTGGGCGGAGATTGAAGCTTTCGCTGCCGGTCTGTATGAGCTGGGTATCCGCCGCGGCGACCGCGTGGCGCTGCAGCTGCCGAACGTGCTGGATTACATCGTCGCGGTGTTTGGTATCGCGCGGATCGGCGCGGTCAGCGTCTGCCTGCAAATTGACCTTGGGCGGGATGCGATCGTTCGCAGCCTGGAGCAGTCGAAGTCGAAGATTTGGATTGTAGCCGACCATTACCGCGGACAAACGTTATATGATTTGGCGCTGGATGTACGCCGCTCCGTTCCAAGCCTTGAGCATATTATTTTGCGGGGGGATGAAGGGCTGGCGCAGGAAGGCACGATCTCGTTTGAAGCGATGCGCAGCAGCGGCGAGCAGCTGGAACAATCGGTGCTGGAAGCTAACAAAGCGCAGCCGCTGGACGGCTTCCTGATGGTATTTACGTCCGGCACGACAGGCTCGCCGAAAGGCGTGGTCCATCTGCATGCCAGCTATATATGGGCAGCGCGCGCCTACGCCCGAAACTTTGGCTATAAGCCGGGTGATACGGTGCTTGATTTGGCGCCGATCTACCATCAGACCGGCATGCTGGCCGGCGTTCTGATGACCGTGGTGACAGGCGGCCGGATTTTGCTGATCGACCACTTTGCGGCAAGCCGCGTGCTCAGCTGGATTGAGCAGGAGAAGCCCAATTTCCTCGTTGGCGCACCGCCGCATATTATCCACATTGCCAAGTCGCCGAAGCTGAAAGAGACGGATACGTCCAGCATTAAGCTGTTTATTTATGCAGGCGCGCCGGTGCCAAGCACGGTGCTGCAGCAGCTGCAGGCGGACGGCGGCTTTAAAGTCGGCGGCATGTTCGGCTGGACAGAAGGGCTTGTGGTGGTCGCTACCCGCCCTGAAGATTCGCTGGAGGAAATCAGCAGCACGCTTGGCCTGCAAATTCCGGGCCTGGAAGTGATGCTGGTGGACGAAGAAGGCAACGAGCTGACAGAACCGGAAGCCGAAGGCGAGATGTATGCCCGCGGGCCAAACTTCAGCGCAGGTTATTACGAGAATCCGGCTGCGGCCAGCCGCCAATGGGATGCAGACGGGTGGTTCCATTCCGGCGATTTGCTGCGCCGCTATGCCAACGGCCGTTACGCTTTTATCGCCCGCGTAGACGATGTCATTAACCGCGGCGGCACGAAAATCGACCCGAAAGGCGTCGAGGATGTGATTGCCGGACATGAAGCGGTGCAGATGGTCGCCGTAGTTGGCGCGCCGCATGAGACGCTGGGCCAGCAGACGGTTGCATGTATCGTCTTGCAAGAAGGAGCCGCTCCGTTTACACTGGCAGAAATGAGAGATTTTCTGGGCGAACGTGGTCTTGCGAAGTTCCAATTCCCGGATAAGCTTGAATTTATGGAGCAGCTGCCGATGACCCACTCCGGCAAAATCAAGAAAAAAGATTTGCGGGAATGGCTTAGCAGCCGGTAGAACGAAAGGAGAAGGACGATGGACTGTATTTTTTGCAAAATCGTCAGCGGTGAAATTCCGTCCACAAAGGTGTACGAGGACGAGCATGTTGTCTCTTTCAAAGACATCAGCCCCCTTGCTCCCGTACATATTTTGACGATTCCGAAGAAACATATCCCTTCGCTGCTGGGTATTGGGGAAGAAGACAAAGAGCTGATCGGCCATCTGCATCTTGCTTTGCAGAAAGTGGCGAAGCTGACCGGCGTCGATGAGTCGGGTTTCCGTGTCATTACGAACACCGGTGAGCACGGCCAGCAGACGGTACATCATTTGCATTACCATTTGATTGGCGGACGCCAATTGGAGTGGCACGCTTAATCGGTTTGCATTTCTAGAAAAAAAACGCTGCGGCTTATGCCGGAGCGTTTTTTTCTGTCTGTAAATAGCGAATAATAAGCTCGGCGGCAAACAGCAGAACGGCAGCCGCTGCGTAGACGCTTATGGCGTAGCTGTCCTCGTAAGATAACGCCGTTGCCTGCCCCAGCAGCAGTGTAAAGAGATGAATGGCCGCATTGGTGAAGCAGAAGACGAAGCTGCGGATCATCCACCGGCGATGTGCCGCCTGCTGCTGTTTAACGGCTTTGATCAGGGCGGTGACAGTTAAAGCCGGCCATAACACGCTGAGCAAATTAAAGGATATGCTGGCGGGAACGCCGCCGGTAGCATGGGGAGCCATGTAGCCGGAAGTAAGCGAAACAAGCAGCACGGAAGCAAGATAAACAAAGCCGTTCCACTTGTGGAATCTTTGGCTCCTGCGCCGAAGTGCGGCGGAGAAGCCTAACGCGCCGCACACTGCGGCCAGACAGGCAAAGGCGACGTGGACGTTCATGACCGTCAGCCATAACGGAACATGCAGCGGCCGGCCGGACTCCGTTTTATGTTTTTGCTGTAAAAAATGAGTGAGCTGCGGGTCAAATACAAACAGCTTGCACAGTTCGTACCCGATTGCAGCCGCCATACAAACCAGCAGCAACATGTATAGCGGTTTGGATGTTTTGTTGCGCATGCGGGATAACCTCACCTGTTCAGTCCTATCCTTCTATTGTACTAGATAATCACTTTGCATCTATACAAGCGCAATAAAATGTGTATGATGAGAAACAGAATAGCATCAGTATGCTAAAAAATAAACAGAACAGATAACAGATCGGGGTGCGGGAGATGTTTTCTTCCATCAAAAAATGGCTCATTGGCAGGCCGCTGAAATCAGCGGAGCTCGGCGAGCAAAAGCTTAACAAAACGAAGGCGCTGGCGATATTATCGTCTGACGCCTTGTCTTCGGTTGCATACGGACCGGAGCAGATTTTAATCGTATTAATGACAGTGGGTGCCATTGCTTTCTGGTATACCATTCCGATTGGCATCATGGTGCTTATCTTGCTGCTGGCTTTGATTTTATCTTACCGGCAGGTGATTCATGCTTATCCTCAAGGGGCGGCGCTTATGTCGTGTCCAAAGAAAACTTGGGCATCAATGCCGGATTAGTGGCGGGCGGATCTCTGCTGGTCGACTATATCTTGACGGTGGCCGTCAGCATTTCCGCCGGAACGGATGCGATAACATCGGCTTTTCCGGAACTGCATGATTACAACGTGCTGATTAGCTGCGTATTGGTTGTTTTTATTACAATATTGAATTTGCGGGGTTTAACGGAATCGGCCAGCATTTTGGCCTACCCGGTATATTTATTTGTGGTAGCGCTGTTCATTATGATCGGCTATGGCCTGTACCGGATCGCGACCGGACAAATATCGCCCGACCTGCATGCTTCCCTTGGCACGCCGGTAGCGGGCATTTCGCTGTTCATTCTGCTCCGGGCGTTTGCGTCCGGCAGTTCGGCGCTGACCGGCGTGGAGGCCATCTCGAACGCGATTCCGAACTTTAAGGAGCCGGCGCCGCGCAATGCGGCCAAGACGCTTGCCGCAATGGGCTTGCTGCTTGCCGTGCTTTTTGCCGGTATTGTTTACCTGGCTTATTATTACGGCATCGCGCCAAACGAAAAAGAAACCGTCGTTTCGCAAATCGCGTCCATGACTTTCGGGCGCCATGCGATGTATTACTTCATTCAGGCGACAACAGCGCTCATCTTGGTTTTGGCGGCGAATACGGGGTATTCCGCGTTTCCGCTGCTTGCGGTGAATCTGGCCAAAGATAAATATATTGCCCGCATGTTTACGGTCCGCGGCGACCGGCTCGGGTACTCCAACGGCATTCTCTTTTTGGCGATATTGTCCATTATTCTGATTATCGCCTTTGAAGGCAAAACGGAGCAGCTCATCCCGCTGTATGCGGTTGGCGTATTTATCCCGTTTACGCTTGCGCAAACCGGGATGATGGTGAAGTGGTACCGTACCCGGCCGCGCGGCTGGGCTGGAAAGCTGATTATTAACTTTATCGGTGCGCTGATCAGCTTCAGCGTGATGATGATCTTTTTTGCCACGAAGTTTGTGCATGTATGGCCGGTGCTTATTTTCCTGCCGCTGATCGTGTACATGTTCCATAGCATTAAACGCCATTACGATGCAGTAGGCGAACAGCTGCGTGTAGCGAACAGCGAGCCTGCTGTGCCGGTCGAAGGCAATATTATCATCGTTCCGGTAGCCGGGATTACCCATGTTGTGGAGAACTCGCTGAACTATGCGAAGTCCTTAAAGCCGGATCAGATTTACGCGGTATATATTGCTTTCGAGAGGGAAGCGGAGAAGCAGTTTGAGGAAAAATGGTGCAAGTGGCAGCCTGACGTCCGTCTTGTGACGCTCCATTCCCATTATCGAAGCATCGTTCAGCCGCTTATGAAGTTTTTGGATACGGTCCAGCATAAAGCAAGCGAATCGAACTACCGGGTGACTGTCATTATCCCGCAGTTTATTCCGAAAAAAAGCTGGCATAATGTGCTCCATAACCAGTCCAGTTTGTTAATCCGGGCGTTCCTGCTGCGGCATAAAGATATTGTTGTGACGACGGTTCCCTATCATTTGAAAAAATAACCATAACCGTAAAATGCATCTTTTCCGCCAGCAAACTGCCGTTAAAAACGAGCAGGGCGGCAAAGGTGCATTTTTTTATACGGCAGTAAAACTATCGAACTTCCTATTACATCCCATCATATAACTATTAATATCCGCCATTTATAGAAGGGGGCTAAGGGAAGCGATGGTTATGGGACCGACCGGGCCGACAGGGCCAACTGGTCTGACCGGCCTGACCGGTCAAACGGGGTTAACGGGACTAACAGGGCTAACGGGACTAACAGGGCTAACGGGCTTAACCGGTTTGACAGGTGCACAAGGCCCAGCGGGCGTGACGGGTGTAACAGGAGCGGAAGGTCCAACAGGCGCGCCAGGCGTAACGGGCGTAACCGGTGCGCCTGGCGTAACGGGTGCAACGGGCGCCACGGGTGAGACGGGCGTGACAGGCGTCACGGGTGCAACGGGTGCGACAGGCGTAACGGGCGTGACCGGCGCCACGGGTGAGGCGGGCGTGACAGGCGTAACGGGTGCGACAGGCGTAACGGGCGTGACCGGCGCCACGGGTGAGACGGGCGTGACAGGCGTCACGGGTGCGACAGGCGTAACGGGTGCAACGGGCGCCACGGGTGAGACGGGCGTGACAGGCGTCACGGGTGCAACGGGTGCGACAGGCGTAACGGGCGTGACCGGCGCCACGGGTGAGGCGGGCGTGACAGGCGTAACGGGCGTGACCGGCGCCACGGGTGAGACGGGCGTGACCGGCGTAACGGGTGCGACAGGCGTAACGGGTGCAACGGGCGCCACGGGTGAGACGGGCGTGACAGGCGTAACGGGCGTGACCGGCGCCACGGGTGAGACGGGCGTAACGGGTGCAACGGGTGCGACAGGCGTAACGGGCGTAACAGGCGCAGTTGGTCTTACGGGAGCAACAGGTATAACGGGGGCGCCGGGACCGGGTGGCGGCGAGACAGGATCAACCGGCGCCACGGGCGCAACCGGTCCGACAGGCGTAACCGGTGATACGGGAGCCGTTGGCGCAACCGGAGCAACCGGTGCCACGGGGCCAACTGGCCCGCCCGACGGCCCGACAGGCGCAACGGGCGTAACAGGCGCGACGGGCGCAACCGGCCCAACCGGCGCGACCGGTATAACGGGAGCGACGGGTGTAACAGGAGCCACAGGCGCAACCGGTGCGATAGGCGCCACAGGAGCGACGGGGTTAACGGGCGTAACCGGGGCAACCGGCGCCACGGGTATCACGGGAGCGACCGGCGCGACCGGCATCACAGGAGCAACGGGCCTGACCGGCGTAACTGGAGCAACCGGGCCGACGGGTACGTTTGAGCCTAACCCGTTTAATGTATATGTGCAGGCTGGCGCCGTTGGGGCAACGGTACACAAGCGAATCCTTTTGGCACGATTCAGCAAGGGGTTACAGCAGTATCTCCGACCGGCATCGTCAACGTGCTGAGCGGAACATATCCGATTACTGCGTCCATTGCCATCAACAAAGCCGGCGTACGAATACAGGGAACGCCAAATGCGGTTATTATGCTGCAGGCGGCTGTTATTCCTTTTCTGGTAACCGGCAGCGGCGTGACCATCGACGGCTTGACTATTACAAGCAACAACCCTTATGCAGTGGAGTTCATTCAATTTGCCGGAGCAAACCACCGGCTTACTAATAATGTTATTTTTGGCCCGCCGCAAGCTGGACCGTCGACGGGATGGGTTGTAAACCGTGGGTTTTTAACGCAAGGCAGCGTTACGAATTTGATCGTACGCGGCAATATTTTCTATTCGCTTCGCCAGCCGGCATATTTGAACCCGAACTCTACCGGTACCATTATGAACAATGTCGCCTATAACAGCCGCGGTTATGTTGTTGACAGGGCTATCTTCGTCTTCTCCGGCAATTCATGGGGAATCCCGGAAAATGCAACAGACATCGCCTTGCTGGTCGGAACGGTTACCGGGCCTCCTTACGACCCGTTAACCGAACTGTCCGCGAACAACAACCAGGCCGCTATCGAAGATAACAGGTAACGGCGTCCGGCATAATCCCGTCTGATGCGCTGCCCTCTTGTTTAAATGAAATAATTCTGGGAAAATAATAAACAAACTGCCGGCTTTGCGATCATGCTGTGCCGGTATGGACCTGGAAGCTTTGAAAAGAGGGTAACGATGATAAAAGATTCGATATATGGTTTAACATTCGAGCAGCTGACGGATTGGCTGCAGGAGCACGGGCATAAAAAGTTCCGCGCCACGCAAGTATGGGATTATTTGTACCGGAAGCGGGTCCGTTCTTTTGCCGACATGACGGATGTCAACAAAGAGTGCCTGCAGCTGCTGGACAATCACTTTGCCATGGTGACGATGGAAGAGCATACGCGCCAGGAGTCGTCCGACGGGACCAACAAGTTCCTGTTCCGCCTGCATGACGGCAACTTGATTGAAACGGTGCTGATGCGGCATAAATACGGCTTGTCGGTTTGCGTGACGACGCAGGTGGGCTGCAACATCGGCTGCAGCTTTTGTGCCAGCGGACTGCTGGCCAAAAGCCGGGATTTGACAAGCGGCGAAATTGTGGAGCAAATTATGAAAGTACAGCTGCATCTCGACAGCAAAGGGCTGGACGAGAAGGTCAGCCATATCGTCGTGATGGGCATCGGTGAGCCGTTCGACAACTTTACGAACCTGATTGATTTCCTGCGTATTGTCATTGATCATAAAGGGCTGGCGATCGGCTCCCGCCGCATTACCGTTTCCACCAGCGGCCTCGCGAAAAAAATCGTTGAATTTGCCGATACCGACCTGCAGGTCAATCTGGCGATTTCGCTGCATGCGCCTAATAATGAGCTTCGCACACGCATTATGAAAATTAACAAGGCGATTCCAATCGAGAAGCTGATGGAAGCCATCGACTATTATTTGGATAAAACAAAGCGGAGAATTACGCTGGAATATATTTTGCTGCGAGATGTAAACGACCAGCCGGAGCATGCACTGGAGCTGGCCCGCCTTGTCGGGGACAGAAGGCAGCTGGCCAACGTCAATCTCATTCCTTACAATCCGGTTGACGAGCACAGCCAATATCAGCGCAGCTCCAAAGAAACGATTACCGCTTTTTACGATACGCTGAAAAAACAGGGCATCAGCTGCAGCGTCCGGCTGGAGCACGGCACGGACATCGACGCGGCTTGCGGCCAGCTGCGCAGCAAGCAGCTTCGCAAGCAGGACGGCGCGGATATCGCCGCCGTGTAAAACCGCTGTGCCGGGATTAACCGGCAACAGCCCTAAAAGTTATGCCGGCTGGCCCGGCATGAACACATGACAAAAACGCATCCCCTCGTCTGTTGTGAGAGGATGCGTTTTTTGCTTACATAGCAATTAAAAGTCGAAATTGTCCGGATCCGGGCCAACCCGCAGGTCCTGGTTCAAGCTGTCGATTTGGGCCATTTCTTCCGGTGTCAGTTCGAAGTCAAACACGGAGCCGTTTTCGATAATGCGCGCTTCGCGGATCGACTTCGGAATCGTCACGACACCGTGCTGCAAATCCCAGCGGATAATGACTTGCGCAATGGATTTGCCATGCTTGTCCGCAATTGCCTGCAGTTCAGGCTGGCCAAGCAGCTGGCCTTGCATAAGCGGCGACCAGGCTTCCAGCTGAATGCCCTGCGCTTTGCAATAATCGCGCAGTTGTTGCTGAGTAAGCCGAGGATGGAATTCGACCTGGTTGACCATCGGTTTCACTTCGGCATCTTTCAATACATCTTCCAAATGATGAACCTGGAAGTTACTGACGCCGATCGCTTTGACACGGCCGTCGCGGTACAATTTCTCGAGCGCTCTCCATGCATCTTTATATTTGCCTTGCACCGGCCAGTGGATCAGATACAGATCCAGGTAGTCGAGGCCAAGCCGTTCCAGGCTGGCGTCATAAGCGGCAAGCGTTGCTTCGTAGCCAAGGTCGGCGTTCCATACCTTCGACGTAATAAACAAATCTTCGCGTTTCAAGCCGCTTTCCGCAAGCGCTTCGCGGATGCCTTGGCCGACGCTCGTTTCATTCTGATAAATCGCAGCTGTATCGATGCTGCGGTAGCCGTGGCGGACAGCTGCTTTTAATGCATTGACCAGATCTTGGCCTTCTTCTACCTGGAATACGCCGATGCCGAGCCATGGCATTTGGACTCCGTTGCTTAAAACAGTTGTGTCTTGAATGTGTTTAGTCATACTATAACTCCTCCTAAAATGAATATCCCTTTATGAGCAATGCCGGTTATGCCGGCTGGCGTCCTTCGGAACCGCTGTGAGAGCCGGAGCGCCCGGACGGCGAAGCTGCTTTGCGTTCTGCTGTGCGGCTGATGCCGGTCAAGATGACGGCAGCAGCAACCATAATGGCTCCGACCCATGCGGTATGAACCAGTCCCATATGGTCGGTGACGATCCCCCCGATATAAGCGCCAAGCGCAATGCCGGCATTAAATGCCGCAATATTGACGGCCGACGCAACATCAACTGCTTTAGGAGCGTAACGCTCCGCCAGCACAACGACATAAACTTGCAGGCCCGGCACGTTCATGAAGGCGAGCAGCCCCATGAAGAATACAGTGGCGAGCCCCGCGACCTTAAACGGCGCGGTAAACGAAAGAACCAGCAAAATAACCGCCTGGACGATAAACATATAGAACAGCGCCCGCAGCGGATTGCGGTTGGCCAGCTTGCCGCCGACTACGTTGCCGACCGCAATGGCTACCCCGTACAGCAGAAGCAAAGCGGCGACCACTTTTTCCGAATAGCCGGTTACTTCATGCAAAAGCGGGGACAAGTAAGTGAAAACGACGAAGGTTCCGCCGTAGCCCAGCGCCGTAATGGCGAACATGAGCAGCAGCCTTCCGTTTTTGACCAGCTTCACCTGCTCGCTCAACGGCGTTTTGGCGCCTTTGCGAAGACTGGACGGGACAAGCAGCAGATTGGAAATTAAAGCCAAGACGCCAACGGCGACAATAGCCCAGAAAGCAACCCGCCACCCCCATTGCTGGCCGAGATATGTGCCCAGCGGCACACCCGTTACTGTAGCGACGGTGAGGCCTGAGAACATAATGGAAATGGCGCTTGCCCTGCGGTCTTCCGATACGAGATCGGCGGCAATGGTAGAACCGATCGACATAAAGATGCCGTGGGCGAACGCGGCCAGCACTCTGGCGGCGAGCAGCATGCCGATTCCGGAAGCCGTCGCGGCCAGCGTATTGCCGGCAATAAAAATAATCATAATCCACAGCAGCAGCGATTTGCGTGATACGTTCGACGTCAGGGAAGTTAGAACCGGGGCTCCAACTGTAACGCCAAGGGCGTACACGGTAACGGTTAATCCGGCTGTGGTCACGGATATATGCAAATCATCAGAAATTAAGGGCAGCAGCCCGACACTGATGAATTCTGTCGTACCAATGGCAAAGGCGCTGATAGCTAAGGCTAGAAGCGCCCAGGTGCTTTTCTTTTTATCCAGCGTCATCATTTTCCACTCCTAAAGCATGGTATTACCGGCCGGTAGATGCTAGTATGAAGGATGTCGGTCAGAATGAACAGTACGTACTTTGAGGTACCATAGGTACTAAAAAGTGCCTATAGGAGGTGAAGGGCGTTGACCCAAAAGAAATACAACATATCGGTAGAAGCGACACTGGAGGTCATCGGCGGCAAATGGAAATGCGTCATCCTGTGCCATCTGACGCACGGCACGCACCGGACAAGCGATCTTAAACGTAAGATGCCCCATATTACGCAAAAGATGCTGACCCAGCAGCTGCGCGAGCTGGAGGATGACGGGATTGTCAGAAGAATCGTATACAATCAGGTTCCGCCAAAGGTGGAGTATGAGCTGACGGAATACGGCTGGAGCTTGAAGCCGATATTGGACTCCTTATGCGCATGGGGAGAAGTTCATATTTTGAAGGAGCATGACGAGCTGGCAAGTGTCCTTGAAGACAACGGGCTGAACAAGCTGTAAGGAATCGGCCGAGAAGGAGGAACAAGGGATGCAGCCTTTTACAGAGCGGGTTATTGCGGTAATCCGCAGCATTCCCGAAGGGAAAGTGATGACCTACGGGCAGGTTGCGGCAGCAGCCGGAAGCCCGCGGGGAGCAAGGCAGGTGGTCCGCATCTTGCATGCCATGAGCGCTGCCCATAAGCTGCCATGGCATCGCGTTGTGAATGCCAAAGGCCATATTGCCGTGATGGACGACGAGTCGCGCATGCTGCAGATGTTGTACTTGAACGGTGAAGGCGTTGAAGTAAGCGATGGCGGCAGCATTGACCTGGAGACGTACCGGCATAAGCCGGCAGCGGAAGAGCTATAGCCCCGGCAGCGGGCGTGTCGACTGTGCCGGAGCGGGCCTAGGAAATGACGGATTATTTCTTCAACGAGGCTGATACAATGTTGACTCTTACGTTTCGTGATCCTTTACAGTAGTGGATGAAAGGGGGAGATGAGATGGCGATGAAAGTGAAAGAAGTGGCGGAGCTGGCCGGAATCAGCGTTCGTACGCTGCACCATTATGATGCGATTGGGCTGCTGGTGCCGGACGAAGTTACGGAGGCAGGGTACCGGCTTTATTCGGAACGCAATTTAGAGCTGCTGCAGCAAATATTGTTTTTTAAGGCGCTGGATTTTCCGCTGAAGCAAATTAAAGAAATCGTCAGCCACCCCTCTTTCGACCGGCAGGAGGCGCTTCAGCTGCACCGCAGCATATTGCTGGAGAAGCGGAACCGACTCGACCGGATGCTGGCCGTCATTGATAAAACGATGAAACAGGCGAAAGGGGAACTCGAAATGACACAGGAAGAAAAATTCGCAGGCTTTGACTTCAGCCGCAGCCCGTATGAGCAGGAGGCGCGCCGGCGCTGGGGAGATGAAGCGGTTGAACGCTCGAAAGCGAAGCTCGGCAGCCTAACGAAAGAGGAACAATCCCGCCTTAGCGAAGGCGCAGGCGAGATTTTCACGAGGCTGGCCGCACTCCGGGGAGGAGCGCCCGATGCGCCGGAAGCGCAAGCGGCAATTCACGAATGGTATTTGTTCATCAGCAAATTTGGCGTTTATCCGCCGGAAGCGGTCAGAGGGCTTGGCCAGATGTATGTGGATGATGTCCGGTTTACGCAAAATATCGACAAGCACGGCGAAGGCCTTGCCGCATTCATGCGCGACGCCATGGCTGTTTATGCCGGCCGGATGCAGCCGTAGCTTTGGCTGTGGACCTCCCAAGCTTCTATCTCTATCGCGCTGCGCGCCATAAGGCGCTGAAGCGGCAGCCCGCAAATACGAGCGTATTGATAGCCGCTGCCGCGATAAATACAAGGGACGGCTCCGCCAGCTGGGAGATCCAGCCGGCACCGTATATGGCCAGCGGCATGGCGAGCTTGAACAAGGAGCCGGTAATGCCGCTGATGCGGCCGATCAGCCGGTGCGGAGTAGATTCCTGGCGGAATGTCCAGATGGATACGTTGCTGATCATCTCAAACAGCCCGTTTATAAACAGGCTGCAGCCTAACATAAAGCCGGAGCGGGAGAACGCCATCAGCCCATAAGAGGCGGCGACCAGCAGCGCCGAAACCGTCACAAGCATGCCGACGCGGAACCTGCTTCTGAGGCGGCTGACCAGCAGGCTTCCGAGCAGCCCGCCGGCTCCCGCCGCTGCCATCGCGATGCCAAGCGAGGCGTTGTTCAGCTGGAGCGAGTCTTTGGCGTAAAAGACGACCGTCGTGTCGGCCATGCCGGAAGCCGCGTTTAAGAATAGGACCGCTATCGTCATTTGCCATAATACGCGGTTGCTCCAAAGCTCGATCCAGCCTTCCTTCAGTTCCCGCCAAAATCCGTCCTGCCTCCGGCGGGACGGATTTTGTTCTTCTGAACGCAAAAACAGCAGCAGCACAAACGATAATGTGAGTAAACCCGCTGTTATGACCAGCGCGTCCTCCATCCGGGGCAGCATAAGCAATAAGCCGGTCAGCACAGGGCCGGCAATTCCGGCCAGCGTCGACACAAAATTAAACGAGGCGTTAGCGGGCAGCAGCAGCTCTTCCGGCAAGGCGTGCTTGACCATCCCGACCCGGGCGTTGTTTGCGGCATATCCGAACAGCATCAGCAAAAAACCGCCGGCGTACAGTGCCGGCATCGGCGGATGCCCTCCGGCTATGCAAGCGTACAATGCGCACAGGACCGCTGCCTGGAGAGCGGTCATCCACAAAGACCATATTTTTTTGCGCACGCGGTCAACGATTACCCCGATAAACATGGCGAACAGCAAATTGGGCAAAAACTCAATGCCGCGCATCGCGGCCATGTTGACGGAAGAATGGGTCAGGCTATAAAGGATAAGCGGCAAAGCCAACTCGTAAATTTTGCTGCCGAATGCAAGAATGCCCCCGGTTGCCAGCAGGATCAGAAATCCGGAATGCCTCCAAAGCGGCTGCTCCGTCGCAGCCGCCGCCGGCATGGGCGTGCCGGGCTTAATTGCAGTTTTCATAGCTGTCTCCTCTTTCCGAATCAGGGATGATGCCATTATAATTTTGTAAAAGAAGAACAAAAAGAGAAAGAATACAGCGGCTGCATTTCGCCTTTTCAGGAGAAGCGGCAGGCTAGCCGGCTTACCGGTTTGCGCAAAGAAGGTGGAGAATTGCATGAAAGCTATTGCCTATTATGAAAGGCTGCTTAATCATTATGCTGAAATGCCGGACAACGAGCCTTTTGACGCGCCGATTGAGGCTGTTGCCGGCGTGCTGGCATGTACGCGCAGAAATGCGCAGCTGGTGCTCAGACGGCTTGCGGATGAAGGCTATATCCGCTGGCTGCCCGGGCGGGGGCGCGGCCGCCAGTCCCGGCTTGTGCTGCTGCTGACCCGGCGGGAGCTTGCCCTCCGCAAAGCGCGCCTCCTTGTGGAACGGGAGCATATCCAGGAAGCTTGGCAGTTGATCAGCGCCTTGCAGGAAGAGGCGGGTATTGCCGGAGATGAAGCGGCCGCATGGGTGAGCGGACAGTTTGGCTTAAAGCGGAGCCAAGAGGAACGGGATGTGCTGCGTTTCCCCTTTTACCGCCCGGTGCCGCTGCTCGACCCTGCTTATGTGACGCGCCGGACAGAAGCCCATTGGCTTAAGCAGATCATGAACACGCTTGTTGATTACTCGCGAAAAGATAAAGCCGTTATGCCGCAGCTGGCGCATCATTGGGAGGCGGATGCTTCCTTTCAGGAATGGACGTTTTTTCTGCGCAAAGGCGTTTACTTTCACGACGGCCGATTGTTCACCCCTGATGATGTGGTTTATACCTTTGAGCGGGTGCTTCAGCACTCGCCTTCCGACTGGATGAAACAGCTGATTAAAGATGTACAGCCAGCAGGCAAGCATCGCATTAAGTTCCAGCTCGCCGAGCCTGCGGCTGCATTTCCTAATCTGCTGTGCACGGAAAGGTTTTCGATTGTGCCGCAGGGGTGGGACGGCCGGGAAGCGGGCATGCCGGTAGGTACCGGGCCGTTTCGCATCGTCAAAAACAATGAGTCTATGCTTGCGCTGGAAGCGCACGAGCGTTATTTTGAAGGGCGCCCGCATCTGGACCGCATTGAGATGTGGGTTTGGCCGGATTATGAAGGACAGCCGGCGCCGGACGATATGCGCGGGAATGCGCATCTGCTGTATTCGGAAGGACAGCTCAATCGGGGCGCCAGCGCAGGCGCGGTGCTTCAACAGCTGGAGCAGGGAGCGACCTATCTCTCGTTTAATTTGGCCAAGCCGGGTCCGCTTCAGGACAGGAAGCTCCGTTTCGCTTTCCATTACGGGCTTGACCGGTTCCGTATGGTCGAGGAGCTGCAAGGCATCCGCGTTCTGCCGGCCTGCGGTTTCGTCCCGGAAAGTGAACGGGCCAGCGCGGCTTACGCCGCCAGTTTCAATCCGGACAAAGCGATGGCGCTGGTTAAGCAATCTGCTTATGCGGGCGAGCAGCTCCAGTTGTATACTTACTCGATGCGCAGCAATGAGGAGAACGCCGCTTGGCTGCAAGCCGAATGCGCCAAGCTTGGCATACGGCTGCAGGTCGTTGTGCTGCCGATCGAGCAGCTGGCCGACCCGGCGGTCATCGCCCGGGCGGATCTGATCGTAGCCGGCGAAGTGCTGGGCGAGCAGCCGGATATTACGTTAATCGAAATGTATCGCTCCGGCTGCGGCTACATTGCAAACCACCTTGATCCGCAGCATAAAGCTGCGGCTGAAGCGCAAATTGCGGCCTGTCTGCGCCAGCCGGACGATAAGGCGCGCCTTGCCCTTCTGCAGGAGCTGGAGGAGCAGCTGAAGCGCGATTGCTGCTTGCTGTTTCTCCACCATCATATGAATATTGTCGGCCATGACCGAACGCTTGGCGGTATTTCGATTAACGCGTGGGGCAAAATTAATTACAAGGACGTATGGATTCACGGATAAAACGGCTGCAGCGGGTTTGGGGCTAAGCATCTGGGCACACGAATCGCAGAGCAAACGGGCGGAGAGGTGAGGCTTATGTTCCGGCAAAGCAATTGGGAGCGGTATAAGCCTGCAATGCTGGGTTTGCCGGCCAATCGGGAGCTGACCAGGGAAGATCTGATGGCCGAACCGTATTTGATGGGGCGGCACGGCAAGCTGAGCATGTATTTTGCACCGCATAACGAGCTGGTGAACGAGCATGCCGAGCTTGTCATTGTTGGCATTACGCCGGGCTGGACGCAGATGCGAATCGCCTTTGAAACGGCGGTGCAAAGGTTCCGGCGCGGCGAAAGCGATGAACAGATTGCCGCAGCAGCCAAACATCAGGCCCGGTTTGCGGGGGCAATGAGACGGAATTTATATGCAATGCTGCACGAATTGGGCATTCCCGGCTTATTTGGGCTGGCCGATCCGGAGCAGCTGTTTGAAGCGCATGCGGAGCTGCTTCATACCACATCGCTGCTGCGGTATCCGGTATTTTACGGCGGACGCAATTATTCGGGTTCTCAGCCGAAGCTGACGAACGAATCATGGCTGCTGGATGCAGCCTTCCGCTACACATTGGAGGATCTGCAAGCGCTGAAGCAGCCGCTTATTATCCCGCTGGGGAAGAGGGTCGAATCGGTGCTTGAGCTGTTTATCCAGCATGGAGTCATAAACGCCGGCCAGCTGCTGAAGGGATTTCCCCATCCGTCCGGAGCAAATGGACACCGGCAGCGGCAGTTCGGCGAGCAGGCGGAACGGATGCGCCGCATTATGCTACAATGGCATGTAAACAGAGCCAGATAGGAGATGCAAGAGCATGAGCGAGGAATGGAACGAGCAGGAACTGATGGATTATATTAAGAAGGAGACGGAGCTGGCGGAAGCTGCCATTCGTCTTGTGCTGAAACATGAGCAGGCTTTCATGGGCAAGGCGAAGGAAAATGCCCACGGTGAAGTGGAGATCGACAGCGATGAGCTGGTTGATTATATTATGAGCCGTTCTGATGTCAAGCTGAATGAGCTGGAAGTGGAATCGGTATTGGATGCGGAAATGGACTTTTTTATGGACAAAGGCATGGCCGGTTACATCGACTAGGTCATGAAGGCGGCGGCTTTCGGCGGCCGGGTCTTTGCTGGCTGCAGCGGAGACCCGGCCGTTTTTATTGCTGGCTTTTTATAAGTTTGGATATTTATGGAATATGGGATGCAACTGTGAGGAAGAGAAGGTCATCCAATCAGGAAAATAAATGTAAATTTTATCCATCATTATTTGGATGAAAATGACAAAAGGAAAATTGCTCCCTCACTTCTTTCAACGGTATAATGCGGGTTCACGGGCCAAAAATCGACCTCATATTACCAAAAATCCAAAAATTCCATGTTTCTCTGCTCCATTACTTGTCGGAGCGGCTGTTATTTTAGCGGTCTTTAGCGTGCTGAGTTCGCTTGGGCCGGCGCTGCAGCGGCGAGCGGGCAAGAGGGCGGAGGGCGAGCGGTGCGCGGGCGGGAAGGGCGGAAAGAGAATGAGCAGGCTGCCGGCATACACAGGAAGTTGCGCCGGAAGCCGATTCGGGCGTAAGTTGTGTCCCGCAAACAATAAGCGGTCGCTGCAAGGAAGCGATCCGGTTATTTGTATGCCTGTCAGTGATTCGACAAAAAAGTTGATTATATGCAAAAAACAATTAAGAAAATCGCGTACGCAGCAGGTATTTGTCGGCTTATGTTGATTTTATGAAAGCTGCTATTTTATGCGGATAATAAGAAAGGTTTGAAGCATTGGTTTAAGAGCGGCAGCAGATTTTCAGGAAGGTTGAAATCCATTAAAAGTATACCGAATAAAGGAAGAGAGGGCGTGTGCTTATATGAAAGCTTTAGTGTTTAACAACTTTGGAGGTCCGGACGTTCTTCATATAGAGGAGCTGCCGGACCCGCAGCCGGGGCTTGGGGAAGTGACGGTTCGCATAAAGGCGGCAGGCCTTAATTTTGCAGATGTATACCGCAGACAGGGGCGGTACCATTTGGCCGGAAATGCGCCCTATATATTAGGATATGAAGGAGCGGGCATTGTCGAGCGGGTTGGTCCGGGCGTCCATGGCATCCGGGAGGGAGACCGCGTGGCCTTTGCGGATGTCCCGTTCGCGAATGCGGAACTGGCAATTGTTGCTGCGGAACGGGTTATTCCGCTGCCCGAGGATATCGTGTTTGAGCAGGCTGCTGCCTTGCTTTTGCAAGGGCTGACTGCTCATTATTTGGTCAATGACAGCTATCCGGTCAGGCAGGGCAGCGATGTGCTAGTTCATGCTGCGGCAGGCGGGGTTGGCCAACTGCTTGTCCAGCTTGCCAAGCACAAAGGCGCACGCGTGCTTGGCATGACATCCAGCGAGGCCAAGCGGGAAGCGGCGCTGCAAGCCGGCGCCGACAAGGTGCTGCTGTACGATGCGGACTGGGTGCGCGAAGCGGCGGAATGGTCGAAGGAAGGCGGCGGGGTAGACGTTGCGTACGATTCTGTCGGATCAACGCTGATGGACAGCTTTGCAGCGGTCCGGCTGAGAGGGGCGGTTGTATTTTACGGCATGTCCGGCGGCGACCCTGCGCCGGTAGATCCGCGCATGCTGATGGATACGTCCAAAACGCTGACCGGCGGCGATTTGTGGAATCACGTCACCACGCGTGAAGAGCGCATCCGCCGCTCGAACGAGCTGTTTGCGTTATTGCGGGAGGGGCGCCTTCGCCTTGGCGAAGTGCGTACGTTTGCGCTTCATGAAGGGGCTGAAGCGCACCGGCTGCTGGAAAGTCGCAAACATGCAGGCAAAATCGTGCTGCTGCCATAAGGACGGCACCTCCAAAAGGGGCCGTCGGCACCGGCCGCGCAGCAGCTTTTCCGTCCTTCCCGAAAGGCTGTAATCCCGCCATTGAGGCGGGGGCTGATTTGTTATATGATGAAAGCTGCATGAAAAGGGCAGTTTTATTTATGACTATTTCAAACTAAGTGAGGGAAATCATGTATCCTAGAGACTTATCTTATACAATGCCGCCGGAATGGGCGAAGCATTCGCGTTCGCTTATTTCGTGGCCGGTACAAGCTTCGATGGTTTACCCGGACAATTATGAAACGGTATGCCGCGGCTACGAAGCGACTATTCGCGCGATGGCTGAATTCGAGCCGGTAGCGGTTGTCGCGAATGCGGCCGACCGGGAGCATGTGTCGGCGCTGTTTGCGGACAACAACCGAATCGAAGTGCTGGCGATTGAGCATAACGATGCATGGCTGCGCGACAACGGTCCGACCTTTGTTGTGAACAGCGAGGGCGATGTCGCCGGCATCAATTGGAAGTTTAACGCCTGGGGCGGCAAATATTCGCCATGGGATTTGGACGATGCGGTAGCCCCGCAAATATTGGCCCACTACGGCAAACGCCAATTTGACGCACCGCTTGTAATGGAAGGCGGTTCGCTCCATGTCGATGGCGAAGGCACGCTGCTGACAACCGAGGAATGCCTGCTCAATCCGAACCGCAATCCGGATTTGACCCGCGAGCAAATTGAAGAGCTGTTGAAGCAATACCTTCATATAGATAAAGTGATTTGGCTGAACCTGGGCTTAAGCGGCGATGAAACGGACGGCCATGTCGATAATGTCGCCTGTTTTGCGGCGCCGGGCAAGGTCATTATGCAGGTATGCAGCGACCCGTCTGACGACAACTATGCGATTACGCAGGAGAACTTGCGCCGGTTAAGCGAAGCGACCGATGCGAAAGGGCGCAAAATCGAAGTGATAGCGATCGAGCAGCCGCCGTACCGCAGCTATGAAGGCAGCCGCTTGACGCTCAGCTATTTGAACTTTTATTTCGTAAACGGCGGGATCATCCTGCCGGTATTCGGCGGCGATGCGGAGGAGACCGACCGCAAGGCGGTTCAGGCGCTGCAGCAGGCGTTCCCGGACCGCCAAATCCGTACGGTAGACGGAATGGCGGTTATTCCGGAGGGCGGCAACGTCCACTGCACGACCCAGCAAATGCCTTAATCGGAATAGGTTAAAGGAGGACTTACAGTGAGACTTGTTAAAGTGGCGGCTACGCAAATGAGCTGCTCGTGGAATATCGAAGACAACATCCGCAAAGCGGACCGGCTCGTTCGCCAGGCGGCGGCGGACGGCGCGCAAATTATTTTGCTGCAGGAGCTGTTTGAAACGCCTTATTTTTGCCAGAAAGAAAAAGCCGACTATTATCAGTACGCAACGGAGCTTGCCGATAATAAAGCGGTCAATCATTTCAAACAGCTGGCCAAAGAGCTGAAGGTCGTATTGCCGATCAGCTTTTATGAGAAAAAAAATTACGCCCGCTACAATTCGCTGGCTGTCATTGACGCCGACGGCGAGGTGTTGGGCTTGTACCGGAAAAGCCATATTCCCGACGGCCCAGGCTATGAAGAGAAGTTTTATTTCAATCCCGGCGATACCGGCTTCCAGGTGTGGAACACGCGTTACGGCAAAATCGGCGTAGGCGTATGCTGGGACCAGTGGTACCCGGAAGCGGCGCGCGCCATGGCGCTGATGGGCGCAGAGCTGCTGTTTTATCCGACGGCGATCGGCTCGGAGCCGCAGGACAGCAGCATTGATTCGAAAGATCATTGGCAGGCGTGCATGCTTGGGCATGCAGGCTGTAACCTGATCCCGGTCATTGCCTCTAACCGGATTGGCTCGGAATCGGACGATGAGCTGAGCATCGGCTTCTACGGCTCGTCCTTTATTGCCGGTCCGCAAGGCAACAAAATCGTCGAAGCTAGCCGCACGGACGAGCAAGTCATTGTGGCGGAATTTGACCTGGACCTGCTGGAAAACCAGCGGCTTGAATGGGGATCTTCCGCGACCGCCGCCCGGACCTGTACGACATTATCGGCACGTATGACGGTTCAACCCGCTTTAAGAAGTAGACGGCTGGCAGGGGGCTGCGGCGCGCCTCGATTTGCGGCGAGTACCTCAGTCTGCGACGAGTACCTTAGTCTGTGACGAGCGCCTCAGTGAGCAACGAGCACCTTAGTCTGCGACGAGCGCCTCAAATGTATTTTTACAGGTAATTTCGGTTGTTTTCGTGTGAATAATGTTTTTAAATGCAAAAATGCAGTTGTTTTTTTCGGAATTAAGCCAAAATGGCCTTTTTCAGAAGAAACAACTGCATTTTTGCATTTGTTGGCTTGAAATGAGAGGGTTCGCGAGAAATAACCTGCATTTTTGCAGTTGTTGCTTTTGCGCCGGAGCCGCCGCGCAAGCTCGGCAATGCCCCGCGCCAGAGCCGCCGCCGGCGTTGCCGTTAAGCCTGCTCCTCGAATAAGCGGGCAATCTCAATAATGGTGCGGACGGCTTTCTCCATATTGTCTACCGACACATATTCAAATTTGCCGTGGTAGTTTTCGCCGCCGGTAAAAATATTCGGCGTAGGCAAGCCCATATACGAAAGCTGGGAGCCGTCTGTACCGCCGCGGATCGGCTCGATGACCGGCTCGATGCCGAGGTTCCGCATCGCGGTTTCGGCGATAGCTACAACCTGTTTTACCGGCTCGATTTTGTCGCGCATGTTGTAATATTGGTCATGCATATCCAGGATGATCCGCTCTTCGCCGTAGACGGCTTTCAGTTCCTCTACGATTTGCACCATTTTATGCTTGCGGTGTTCGAACGCTTCCCGGTCGAAATCGCGGATAATGTAATACATTTTGGTCAGCTCAACGTCGCCGTTCACGGACAACAGATGATAGAATCCGTCGAAGCCTTCGGTATATTCCGGCGCCTCTTCTTGAGGGAGGCGGGCATTCAGCGCCATGGCGATTTTGGCGGAGTTGACCATCTTGCCTTTGGCGGTGCCGGGGTGCACGTTAGTTCCTTTAATGGTAATTTTCGCCGCAGCGGCGTTAAAGCTTTCATATTGCAGCTCGCCAAGCGGTCCGCCGTCCATTGTGTAGGCAAACTCGGCGCCAAACGCCTCCACGTCGAATTTATGCGGTCCGCGGCCGATTTCTTCATCCGGCGTAAACGCAACGCGGATTTTGCCGTGTTTCACTTCCGGATGTTTGATCAAATAGTCCATGGCGGTCATAATTTCCGCAATGCCGGCTTTATCGTCCGCACCGAGCAGCGTCGTGCCGTCGGTCGTAATGAGCGTATGCCCTTTGTAGTTCGCCAGCTCGGGAAAAGCCTGCTTGGATAACACGACGGAAAGCTTCTCGTTCAGCACAAGATCCCCGCCGTCATACGACTCTACAATTTGCGGGTTTACGCCTTTGCCGGTAAAGTCGGTTGCCGTATCCAGATGAGCCAAAAAGCCGATCACCGGCACGGTTTTGTCCGTGTTGGACGGAAGCGTGGCCATAACGTAGCCGTTGCTGTCCATCGTTACTTCGGTCATGCCGATGCGGTTCAGCTCATCAACCAGCATGCGCGCAAGCGCCAGCTGGCCGGGAGTGGAAGGGCAAGTATCGCTTTCTTCGTTGGATTGCGTGTCCACCCGCGCATATGCGGTAAATCGTTCAATGATTTCATTCTTCATATGAGCCTTAACTCCCTTTCTTTTCCATAATTCGTTGTACTGATATCTTAACATAATTGAACCGTTCAAGGGAAAAATGAGAACGTAACCGCACGGAGATCACAGAAGAAAGGGGTGGCTGCCATGAGCAGAAGAAGCAACAGGAGGCTGCTGGTGCCTGAAGCCCGGCAAGGCCTTAACCAGTTTAAAGCCGATGTAATGCGCCATGAAGGGTATGCAGTGGACGCTTCGCGGCCGGATGATGTGAAATACGAAGTAGCTTCCTCGCTGGGCATTCCGCTGGAACCCGGCGATAACGGCGGGTTGTCGACGGAATCGGCGGGGCGGATAGGCGGCAAAATCGGCGGAACGATGGTCCGCGAAATGATCCGGCTGGCGCAGGAGCAAATTAACAAACGCGAGCTTTGACGGCTGCGGATTGCGGGCGGACAGAGGCGAAAGACGCCGGGCTGTCCGCTTTTTTATTGATTTGGGCCGGAAGCGCGCAAGCGCTGATGCGGTAAACAACTGCACCAGAAGAAGCAGGCATTAATAAAGGCGGCGCCACAAATAAAAGGCGGCGTAAGCTTCCCAGCCTGACCAGCCGGATGCCAGCTTCGAAATGAGTGCTTTGTCCGGTTTGGCCGCTAAACCAAGCGCATCCTTAAGCGCATTATGCAAACCTGCGTCGTCGATCGGAAAAGCGTCCGGACGCCTCAGGCACCGCATCATGACATAATGGGCGGTCCATGGTCCGATTCCGCGTATGCCGGTCAGCTTGCGGGCGATTGCTTGCGTATCGCCGTATTCGAGCAGCATCGCTTTGGAAAGTTCCCCGTCTGCCATAAGCCGGGCAACGCCAATCAAATACTCCGACTTGCGCGTCGTCAATTGCAGCGGCGTCAAATCACCGACCGTCAAGGACGCGATCGTTTCCGGCTCCGGGAACAGCCATAAACGCCCCGCATCGCTTTTTACGCTGCTTCCAAACGTCTCAACCAGCCTTTTTTTTAATGTATACGCAAACGGGAGATTGATTTGCTGCCCGATAATCCCCCAGCATAAGGCTTCAAATAAATCCGGAATGCCCATTATACGCAGCCCGTAGTAACGCTGGACGAGCGGGCGGAGCAGCGGGTCCTGTTCCGCCATGGCATAAAAGGGCAGCAGATCGCGGTCCAGATCCAGCCAGTCCCGGACATAAGCGGCCAGCCCGGCTTGAAGCTGCGCGCGGGGGATGCTCTGCTGCGGGCCGACGGCCGGAGCTGCTTTTGCAGCAGGGCAGTCCGCTATCGCGGACTGCAGACGGATGTGCAGTTTTGTGCCGCCGCCGGGCTTGCGGTCCGATAATGCGTTTCCGCTTTCGCCGGAGCGGAGCGAGAAGACGGCGGGAGTGCTGCTGCCCGGCAGCATGGCTGCTTTATGGATGGCGCCGCCTTGTATATGATAAAGGCATTCATTGGGCGAACGGAGCAAGTAGTCCAAATTGACATTGAAATCAAACGGAACGGGAGCTTCCAGCTCCATCTCGTTCTCCGGATGAGGATAGCTGGAGAGCGGCAATCGCATACACCTCGTTTATTGGTCGTTTTTCTTTTAGTTGTACCATATCCGGCGGCTGTCCGCTTTTGTAATCTTGCGCTTTCATTGCGGGTTCTACCGGATGGCAGCCCGTTTAGGGTATAGTGTTGATGGAGGTGACCGGCTATGCTGCCGACCATGGCGCTTAACGAGGAAATGTGGCGGGCGATCGTCAACAATGATGCCAGCTATAACGGCCGTTTCTATTACGCTGTCCGGACAACGGGCATTTTTTGCCGCCCGTCATGCGGCTCCAGGCAGCCCAACCGGAGCCATGTAGAGCTGTTTGCAACGGCCGGCCAAGCGCTGGCCGCCGGATACCGGCCCTGCAAAAGATGCGGTCCCGCCGATCAGCGGCAGCCCGATGAAGAATGGGCTCAGCAGGCGGCAGGCTGGCTGGATGCGCATTATATGGAGCCGGTGACGCTTGAGGTGCTGTCTGCGGCGCTCCATCGCAGCATTTATCATTTGCAGCGTACATTCAAACGAATAATCGGGATGACTCCCGCTGAATATTTGACCCGCCTCCGTATTGAACAAGCAAAGCAGCTGCTGACGGACAGCAGCTTGCCTGTCGCGGATGTCGGGCAGGCTGTCGGCTTGCCGAATCCGGCGCATTTTTCTGCGTTGTTCCAGAGAAGAACCGGCATGCCGCCAACCGAATACCGGCGTGAACGAAAGGAGCAGGACCATGAAACAAAATAAACCGGAACAGATCGTATGGGGATGGTTTGAGCATGGCGATTGGACGATGGTGGTAGCCGCAACCGGCAAAGGAATCTGTTATGTCGGCTCGCCTGGAGCGGGCTTGAGAGAGCTTGAGGCATGGGCGGCCAAACGGATGCCGGAGGGGATGCTGGTGCATGATGAGGAGCGGTTAAAGGAAGCGAAAGCGCAGCTGCGGCGCTACCTGCAAGGTGAAAGCGCGGAGTGGGAGTGCGCCATGGATTTGCGGGGAACGGCGTTCCAGCTTGAAGTGTGGCGCGCGCTGCAAGAGGTCGGCGCGGGAACAACGGAAACCTATTCGGCCTTGGCCGGCAAGCTCGGCCGGCCGTCTGCCGTCCGCGCCGTGGCGTCTGCCATCGGCGCTAATCCCGTCTTGATCGCGGTGCCGTGCCACCGGATCATCGGCAAAGACGGCACGCTTACCGGCTACCGCGGCGGGCTGCCGATGAAGGAGCGCCTGCTCCGGCTCGAAGCCGGCAGGCGCTGAGCGGTATGCCGCACCGTCGCATGCGGAAGCCAGCTTGCTTATCGCATTTTGGCACAGACCCGTCTTGATTGTATGTAATCTATCGGCACATTCGAAGGCATCCGGACGGGTGCCTTTTTTCTGCGCGGATTCATATAGCCCCATAAGGGGCAAAAAAATAGAAGGGGCAAGGATATTTTTTGTTCTGCGATCGTGTTTATATAGACGAGGTGAACGCATGGATGACATTTATAAACGGAATGTAGAAAATATTTACCGCATTTGTTTCATGTATTTGAAAAATCCGGCCGATGCGGAGGATGCCGTTCAATCCACTTTTTTGAAGCTGTTGAAATCCGATATAGCCTTTGCTGACACCGAGCACGAGAAAGCGTGGCTGATTGTAACAGCCAGAAATCACTGCAAAGATGTGCTGAAAAGCTGGTGGAGAACGCGGAAAGCGGAGCTGCCGAACTTGCCTGAAGCCGGTATGGACGACAGCTTTGGCCATTCAGGAGAAGTGCTTGAGCGGCTGCTTTCCTTGCCTGACAAATATAAAATTGTACTTTATCTTTATTATTTTGAAGAGTATTCAGTCAAGGAAATAGCGGGCATGCTCAAGCGCAAGGAGAGCACCATTCAAACTCAGCTGGCGAAAGGACGCAAGCTTATGAAGGTAAGCTTAGGAGGTTATTATGGCAATGAATCATATTAATCGGCTTTTTGAGATTATGGTCCCGGACGAGGCTCAGAAAGAAAAAATGCGGCTGGCCATTGAGCAGCAGAGCCGTCAAGTAAGCCAGCCGGCCCGAAAGCTAAACGGACAACCCCTCTATCGCAAAATACTGGTCTCACTGTCTGTCATTGCGCTGGCGCTTGTCATCTCGGCAACGGCTTATGCTGCCGTATCCGGCAGCATTGAAAAGATGTACGACAGCCTGTTTCACGGCAAAGGACAAACCGTTACGTTTGCAAACGGCGATACTTTGCATTACGTGGTAGAAGAGAACGGCAGTACGGCGGGGATGGGCGGCGACGGCGACGGGCCTTGGCTTGTCAAGAAATCTTGGGGACGCCTGATGTTAAGCGTCAACGGGCACCGAATCAATATTAAGAACGCCCTGCAGGAAAAAGGCTATTATTTATACCGTTACCGGGACGATGCCGGCATTCTGCATCACTTGTATATCGTGAAAAATGCGGGAGGCGTCAAAGATTATGCAGAGCGTTGGTACTCCCAATTGGAATGGCTGCCCGAGCTGGGGATGGCAGGAGGCTGGAGAGGGCTCAGCGGGCCGTTATCCGATGCCATCGTATGGTCTGAAATTGATGCGGAGGGCGGCAAAGATTTGGATGCTGCGCTCCAAGAACGCTTAGCGAAATATTGGAAAGAGTACGGGAATTAAATATAGAACAAGCCGCCTTCAGTGAAGGCGGCTTGTTCGCGCAGCGGCTATGCCCGCCGCGACCCCGCAGTTGCTACGCGCGCTGCAGCTCCCTGCGCGCCTTGCGCTGCACGGCGGCAAGCCGCATGGCAAAACCGGCCGCCGCGCCGGTCAGCCCGGCGATAATGCCGACCCAGAAGCCGTATGCGCCAAGTGAAGTCCATGCTGCAAACGCATAGCCCGCCGGCAGGCCGACGCCCCAATACGCAGCAAGGGCAATCATGAACGGCACTGCCGTATCCTTGTATCCCCGCAGCACGCCCTGGAGTGAAGCTTGCGCCGCATCCGACAGCTGATAGAAAACGCCGAACACTAGAAAATGCATCATCAATGAAATGACTTTAGGATCATTCGAATAAAGCATCGCTACCTGCTCGCGGAACAAATAAAGAAAAACGGCGGTTATGCCAAGCAGGCCGATTGCCGTGCTTACGCCAAAACGGCTGTACGCCCTAGCGCCTTCAAGCCGGCCGGAGCCGACCTCGAACGCAACCAGAATGGTGAGTGTAGAAGCGATACTGAGCGGCATCATAAACAGCATCGACGTGAAATTGATGGCCGATTGATGCGCGGCTACCGTAGAAGTATCGTACATCGAACCCATCAGCAGCGTTACGATCGAGAAGATGCTTGCTTCAAAAAAAATCGACAAGCCCATCGGCACGCCAATGGACAGCTGCTCCTTCCACATCCGCCAGGAAGGTGTATACCATTGGATGAACAGCTTGTAGCCCCGCGTCGCTTCTACGCGGAAGACGACCCCGACGCTCAGCAGCAATATAAACCAGTAGGTGAGGCCGGTCGCATAACCTGCGCCGACGCCCCCCATCTTCGGAAAACCCCAGTTGCCGAATATAAGCAAATAATTAAGCAGTACATTAAATGGAACGGCTATGACAGTGATCGACATTGATATTTTCGTATAACCCTGCGCGTCAAAAAAATACCGGATGACATTGGACGCAAACAGCGGAATAATGCCGATGCATAACCCGCCGAGGTAACGTGTGGCGACGCGGTATACATCCGCTTCCAGGTGCATCATGGACAATACCGGCTGCAGCAGCACAACGCCAACACCGGTGATCACAACGGCCAGCAGCACGGACAAATACAGAGCCTGCGTAACTGTGCGGGCAATTTGCCCTTTCTCCTTGCGGCCCAGCAGCTGCGCGATCATTGGCGTAATGGCCATCAGAATGCCGTTAAGCCCGATGGATACAGGCATCCATAAGCTTGCCCCGATCGCTACGCCGGCCAGATCGCCGGTCCCGGCATGCCCGGACATCATTGTATCGAACATCGTCATCAGACTGTAGCTGATTTGGGTAATGAGAATTGGCAGCAAAATTGTAAAAAACAAAGAAATGCGCTGTTTCCAGCTTGTCGCGTGATACATGATTTCCCCCATCTGTTATACTGCATCAAACATAAGCTTCTATTATACAGCAAGCCGGAGGAAAAAAGGCATCGTTTTTGAAATATAGGCGGCAGTCAGCCGGAATGCTTCACGATCATTTTGCTTGGCCGCATGTTCAGGAATAAGACCAGCTGCTCCGCCATATAGGACGGAGGGTGCTGGAAGCCTTCCTGAATCCAGTGGAAGGCAAGCCCCAATAAAGCGTTGTATTGATACACATAATACAGTTCTTCATTTAATCGTTCCGGCACCGAAGCTTGTCCGGGCGTTAAATCATGGTTGGCGGTCTCCCGCATTGTCCGGTACACTTTTTCGCGGAAGCCGGGAAGCACCCGCTGGTCCATCATCAGCTTGTACAGCGAAGCATGGGCGTAAATATGATCGAACAAAGCAACTGCCGAAGCCGAAAGCGTGCTTAGCTCGAACGAATCGACATGCTTGTAAGGCTTGCGGAACGCGATCACCAAATCTTTCAGCAGGTCGTTCATAATATCGTCCAGCAGCGCTTCTTTATGTTCGTAATGCGCATAGAAGGTGCCGCGGTTAAAATCGGCGCGCTGCACAATTTCTGTTGTTGTAATGGAGGAGAACGGCTTCTGCTCCATCAGTTCCAGCAGGGCGGCTTTTAAGCCCTGCTTGCTCCGGGAAACCCGGCGGTCCGGTTTTTTGTCGGCTGGCATATCCAATTCCCCTTTATTTTTTCTTTTTTTTCGAACAGATTGAAACTGTTTGTATATTAACGTACAGCATTGTAAAAGTTGATGATTGTACGCCGGATACCGATTCGTTATACTTGGGCTGTACAAGCGTACGTTATCCGACGATTGTACGAAATGTCTATTTATTGCGATATTTTGCCGTCTCAAGGCAACTATCACACGATAAGATTGTAAACGATGTGGCAATGCCATACCAAGAGGAGGAATTGCGGTGAAACTCGAAGGAAAAGTTGCAGTCGTAACCGGTGCAGGCTCCGGCATGGGCAGAGAAATCGCTTTGCTGTTTGCAAAAGAAGGTGCGAAGGTGGTCGTCTCCGATCTGAACGAACAGTCGGCGCAGCAAACGGCAGCCCAAATCGAAGCGGAGCAAGGCGTTTCGACCGTTGTTGTATCTAACGTGGCCGTGGAAGAAGACGTACAAAAGATGATCGACACGGCTGTCGGCACTTATGGAACGCTTGATATTCTTGTCAATAATGCAGGGGTTATGGACGGCATGGTGCCGGCCCATGAGCTGACAGACGCATTATGGGAACGGGTTATTGCGGTAAATACGACCGGCCCGATGCGGGCGATTCGCAAGGCGCTTCCGATCTTTATGGAGCAAAATCACGGCGTTATCGTAAACGTCGCTTCGGTTGGCGGTTTGTTCGGTTCCCGCGCAGGCGCGGCTTATACCGCATCCAAACATGCGGTTGTCGGCCTGACCAAAAACGTCGGCTACCAATACGCGCAGCTTGGCATCCGCTGCAACGCCATTGCGCCGGGCGGCGTCAACACCAATATTGGCGTAGGCAGCAGCGCGCCTAACGAATTCGGCATCAGCAAAGCAATGCCGGGCATGGCGGTTAATCCTCGCGTAGGCGAGCCTTCCGAGATCGCCAAAGTTGCCTTGTTCCTGGCATCGGATGAATCCAGTTTTGTGAACGGTACCGTCATTACGGCGGATGCCGGCTGGACCGCTTACTAACAAATGGCAGACGCCGGGAAATCCGCAGTATTAGGAATTATAAGCCGGATTTTCCCGGTGTTTTACATGGATAATCGCCTCTTTTGGATCGAAGGACTTGTTCGGGCTTTCGAAAAGTAGTATACTTACGAATGTTGAAGGTCCTTAGCTCAGCTGGCAGAGCAGGTGACTCTTAATCATCAGGTCGCGGGTTCGATCCCCGCAGGGCCTATCCTTCACAAGACCAAAGCAGCATGGCGTTTCCCGCCATGCTGCTTTTTTTATGTCTGCAATGTACGGAACATCTCGATAAAATGCCGGGCGCTGCGCGACAGGTAGCGGTTCTGCAGCCAGATGATGCCGACCTCGGACTGAAAATCGGCATCGGATATTTCCAGCATTGCAATGGCATCCAGAGGGAAAGATTCCATGACGGACTTAGGAAATACGGTTGCGCCGATGCCTTGCGCCACAAGCGCAATAATGACGGCAACACTGGTGCATTCGCAAATAATGGTTGGCGTATACCCGTGCTCGCGGAACTCTTTGACGACCCGCTCATGCATGCCTCTTGTCCGGTCGGTCGTCAGCGACAAAAACGGGAATGACGACAGCTCGCCCATCGTGATGGAGGATTGCTCCGCGCCGGATTTCCATTCGCTTGGAATGACGGCGACGTAAGGATCGGAAGGCAGGCGCAGCTCCTCATAACATTGCCCTTCGGAAGCAGCCTCGAACGGCAGCCGGGCGACAATCAGTTCGATGCTGCGCTTCTCCAGCTGCTCGCCTAGCAGAAAATGGTCGCCTTCGGCAATTTTGAACGTAAGCTGGGGATACTGCTGACGGAATGTTTTGATATGGGGCGGGAGCAGGGAGATGCAGGAGACGACAGAACCGATCGCCAGCTCGCCGGTAATGCCTTCGTCCATTTCTTTTACCGCCTTGACCGTCTCGCTCAGTTCGTGAAGCAGATTTTCCGCGCGCTCGCGCAGCAGCTCGCCGGCATGCGTTAATCGAAGGCGTTTGCCGTTGCGGTCAAACAGCGTCACCTTCAGCTCCTCTTCGATAAGCCGAAGCTGGCGGCTGAGCGGCGGCTGCTCCATATTCAATTTTTTGGCTGCGCGCGTAATTTGGCCTTGCTCGGCAATTTCCAAAAAATAACGAAGCTGGCGAATATCCATGGGCAGCCCTCCTTTATACAATAAAGGTATGATAATTGTATAAAACCGATATTTTAAATATGATAGCTCTTATGTTACGATTTATATACAAATAAGTCTATCGCGACAAGCGCGTGAGGAGATGACCCGTTAATGTCTTTTGAAATCACCAAGGAACTGACGAAAAACCCTAAAACAAAACCGGACTCCAGCAATCTTGTATTCGGCAAACATTTTACAGACCATATGTTCATTATGGATTATGAGACGGGCAAAGGCTGGCACAGTCCTCGCATCGTGCCTTATCAGCCGATTTTGCTTGACCCTGCCGCTAAAGTGTTCCATTACGGGCAAACGATCTTTGAAGGCCTGAAAGCGTTCAGAAAAGCCGACGGCACCGTAGTGACGTTCCGTCCAAACAAAAACTTCGAGCGTCTGAACCGTTCCAACGAACGGCTGAGCATTCCGGCCATCGACGAGAAGCTCGCGCTTGAAGCGCTCCGCGAGCTGCTTCTGATTGATCAGGACTGGGTTCCTTCGGAGGAAGGGACATCGCTGTACATTCGCCCGTTTGTTATTGCAACGGAGTCTGCGCTTGGCGTAAACCCTTCGGAAAAATATATGTTTATGATCATCATGTCGCCGGTAGGCTCGTATTACGCGGAAGGCATTAATCCGGTCAAAATTTTCGTGGAATCGAAATACGTCCGTGCGGTAAGAGGCGGCGTCGGCAATGCGAAAACAGCCGGCAACTATGCAGCCAGCCTGAAAGCGCAGGAAGAAGCGCATGAGCAGGGCTACTCGCAAGTGCTGTGGCTGGACGGCGTTCATCTGAAATATATTGAGGAAGTCGGCAGCATGAACATCTTCTTCCGCATCGACGGCAAAGTCGTTACGCCTGCCCTGAACGGCAGCATTCTGGATGGCATTACGCGCAACTCCATCATTCAGCTGCTGAAGCATTGGGGCTGGACGGTTGAAGAACGCCAAATTTCGATTGATGAGCTGGTTGAAGCGCAAAAAAGCGACAAGCTGGAAGAAATATTCGGCACCGGCACGGCAGCAGTTATTTCGCCGGTTGGCGAAATTTCGTACGCAGGCGAGAAATTTACGATCCGCGATGGAAGCACAGGTGAGCTTTCCGCGAAGCTGTACGATACTTTGACCGGCATTCAGCGCGGCGCGCTGGAAGATCCGTTCGGCTGGGTTGTTGAAATCAAATAACGTGATGCTGTTCCGCGGCTCTGCAAGAATTTCCTTCTTGCAGAGCTTTTTTGTTTAATCATCGGGTTTCTTGCAGGCGCGCGCAAGTGCAGCGGCAGGTATCAATTCCCGCAGCGGCTTTATGATAAGATCGTGTGCCGCTGCATATGTTATAAGCAGACAGGCGCCGTTATGAAGCCGATTGTCCCGCCGTCTGCACCATTCGACAAAAAATATGCGGTTTGAAAAAAATTCTTTTTTAATTTTCGGACGAAAAGGTGTAGAATAGAAATAAAGGTTCGATGACTTATGAGTCGTGCACGCGAAACGTTGTCATTTTCTCAGATGCAGGCGTTATGGTTTTGGTCTTGGATGTAATCATGCCCTATTATGTGAAATTTGTTACAAACTAATCTGGAAAAGACATGTTTCGTGTGCTTGACTCCACTGGGTTCAGCAACCGAATTTACGCAAAAGGAGGACTTTTTATTATGACACAAACATCTGCTCCTCAAGAATCGGCTGTTGTAGAAACACAAAAACTGGATGTGCTTGATCAACTGATGAAGCCGGAAGTCCAGCAATCCCTGACTGTATTGGTGGACGCGCTTCCTAAGCTTGCTGAAATCGTAACGCTTGCTACCAAAGCGTACGACTTCGCACAAAGCGTCGCTACGGACAAAGTACTGATCAACGACTTCGCTCACGGTATCGGTGAATTCGTGAAACCGGTCCAAGAGAAAGCAAAAGGCATCGCGGCTGCCGCTATCGAAGCCGGCGAACGCGCACAAGCGGATGCAGGCGCAACGGTAGGCCTGTTCGGCATGCTGAAAATGCTGAAAGATCCGGAAGTACAAAAAACGCTTCGTTTTGCCCAATCTTTCTTGAACGTATTGGCAGAACGCAAACAACAACACTAGGACAGGAGGAGGACTGAACTATGTCGAAACAAATTCTTATTTTGGGCGGCGGCTACGGCGGCGTATTGGCTGCGCAAACGGCACGCAAATATTTGACGGCTGCTGAAGCGAACATCACGATCGTTAACAAATACCCGACCCACCAAATCATTACGGAACTTCACCGCCTTGCCGGCGGCACGATTGATGAGAAAGCAGTTGCGCTTCCTCTCGGCAAACTGGTTGGCGGCAAAGACATTAACGTTGTCGTGGACACGGTTAAAGAAATTAAGCCAAACGACAAGCAAGTCGTTCTGGAAAGCGGCACGGTCTACAAATATGACGCGCTTGTTGTGGCGCTTGGCAGCGAAACGAACTACTTCGGCATCCCTGGGCTGGAAGAGAACAGCATGGTGCTGAAATCGGCTGCGGACGCGAACAAAATCCGCAAACATGTGGAAGCTCGCCTGGACGCTTACAAAGCTTCCGGCAACAAAGCGGACGCAACAATCGTGGTTGGCGGCGGCGGCTTGACCGGCGTTGAGCTCGTTGGCGAATTTGCCGACAAGCTTCCTGAAATTTGCCGTGCCAAAGGCATCGATTTTAACGACATCAAAATCTACTGCGTAGAAGCAGGTCCTTCGATTATCCCGATGTTCCCTAAAGTATTGATCGAGCGTGCGGTAGAAAGCTTGACGAAACGCGGCGTAACGTTCCTGCAAGGCGTTGCGATTACGGAAGCTACGAAAAACACCGTTTCGCTGAAAGACGGCCAAACGCTGGAATCGAACACGATCATCTGGACTGGCGGCGTTAAAGGCAATCCGGTTGTAGGTTCGTCCGGTCTGGCCGAAGACCGCGGCCGTTCGACGGTTACGTCGACGCTGCAATCGACTTCGCATCCTGACGTATTTGTAGCTGGCGACTGCGCGGTTGTATTCCCGGAAGGCGGCGACCGTCCATATCCTCCAACTGCTCAGCTGGCTTGGCAAATGGGCGAAACGATCGGCTACAACCTGTCCGTACTGCTTAAAGGCGGCGTAATGGACAAATTCAATCCGGTATTCTCGGGTACGCTTGCGAGCCTGGGCCGCAAAGACGGCATCGGATTCATCGGCGGAAACAACACGCAGCTGAAAGGCTTGCCTGCTTCCCTGATGAAAGAAGCAAGTAACATCCGTTACCTGTCGCACGTTCACGGCTTGTTTGCACTGGCTTACTAAGATTAAGCCCGTCATAAGAAAAGGCGCTCATGGCTTCGGCCAGGGGCGCCTTTTTTTGCGTGCCGTTGTTGAACAACGGCTTGAGCACAGCTGTCCGGCTCCCCATGGAAGAGCGGTAATGTGCCGGTCGGCTTTGGCGGGCGGACGCCGGAGGAAATCGGCTCCGGCGTCCGGCTGTCTTAGGTCAGATTCGGCTGAGGAAAAGACACCTGTCCATTCCTTTGAAGATGATATAATGGACGCATATGAAGTTTAATAAAGAATAGGAGTCGTGCAGGTTTGAGTGCAGCAGATTGTGATACCGGGGAAGTTGTGCAGCTTTGTTTGCTTGCCGGTAAGATTATGATGGAGAGCGGCGGGGAAACTTACCGCGTTGAAGACACCATGATGCGGATTGCGGCGGCGTGCGGCAGAGAACGTTCGCATAGTTATGTCACGCCTACGGGCATCATATTTTCCATCGACGGGCCCGATTCCGGCACCCGCCTTGTCCGGATTTCGGAGCGGTCAACGGATTTGCAGAAGGTGACGGACGTCAATGATATATCGCGCCGGATTGCGCAGGGCCAGCTGTCGGTACAGGAGGCCATCCAGCTGCTCCGCGAGCTGGAGACGGCCAAGGTAGGTTATCCTTTCCGGGTGAAGCTGCTGTGCGCCGCCATTGCGAGCGGCTGTTTTATGATTATGTTCCAAGGCGAGTGGGCGGACTTTGCCGCGGCATTTGTCATCGGCGGAGCGGCGCTTTCTTCGGTTACGTTTTTCCATTGGCTGGTCAAGGCCAAACTGTTCTCCGAGCTGCTGGCGGCCGTTATAGTCGGCGTACTCGCTTGTTTGGCGGTACAGATCGGCGCAGGAAACCAGCTGGATAAAATTATTCTTGGTTCGGTCATGCCGCTTGTGCCCGGCTTGCTCATTACGAATGCGGTGCGCGATCTGATTGCGGGCCATTTTGTTTCGGGCTTGTCCAAAGGCGCGGAAGCGCTGCTGACCGCTTTTGCGATTGGATCGGGCATCGCGTTTGTGCTTGCATTTTATAACGGGGCGGGATGGTAAGATGAATATGCTGGAACAGCTGGTGACCAGCTTTATTGGGACGGCGGGGTTTTCGGTATTGTTTAACGTGCCCCGCAGAACGGTTGTGCAATGCGGTTTCGTCGGGCTGCTTGGCTGGCTGATTTATATTTCGTGCCTTGAGGTGCCGGCTGATCCGATTATTGCCGCGCTGCTTGCTTCCTGCGTCGTTGCGGTTATCAGCCAAATATGCGCCAAAGTGTACAAAACGCCGATTATTGTGTTCAGCATCGCCGGCATCATTCCGCTCGTGCCGGGCGGAACGGCTTATGACGCCATGCGGAGCTTTGTCGAATACGATTATGAAACGGCATTGCAGCTGGCGGCCAAAGCATTTATGATTTCCGGCGCGATCGCCATCGGCTTAGTATTCTCGGAAGCGATTAATCAGGCGATCCGCAAGCTGAAAATCAATTAAAGGAGGGCGGCCGGAATGAAAAGCTACGATTTGTGGATTGGCGGGGAGTGGCGCCGTGCCGCGCGCTATGAGCCGTTGTATGCGCCTTACGGCGGCGACAAGCTGGCGGATATTGCGGCGGCGAGTGCCGCAGAGGCGGAAGAAGCGATTGTGAATGCCCACGAGGCGTTTTTGTCGTACCGGAACATGCCGGCGTACAAACGCGCCGAGATTTTGTATCAAGCAGCGGCGCTGCTGGAGGAGCGGAGTGAAGCGTGTATCCGCATTCTGGTGCAGGAGGCAGGCAAGCCGGTGAAGGCGGCGCGCGGGGAAATCGCCCGCACGGCCGAGACGTACCGTTTTGCAGCGGAAGAGGCTAAACGGATTGCCGGCGACCAAATCCCGATGGATGCAGCTGCCGGCGGAACCGGCCGGATCGGCTTTACGGTCAAAACGCCGATTGGCGTCATTACGGCAATCACGCCGTTCAATTTTCCGTTTAACCTGGTTGCGCACAAGGTCGGCCCGGCGCTTGCGGCCGGCAATGCCATCGTGCTGAAGCCAGCCGAGCAGACGCCGCTCAGCGCGTTGTTTCTGGCCGATTTGTTCCGGGACGCCGGACTGCCGGACGGCGTGCTTAATATTATACCGGGCGGGGGCGCCGAGCTGAGCGAAATACTGACGACGCATCCGCATGTCAAAGGCGTGACCTTTACGGGCAGCCCGGAAGTCGGCCGGATCATTCAGCGGCAGGCAGGCCTCCGTAAGGTGACGTTGGAGCTTGGCTCCAACTCCGCGCTGATCGTGGATGAAGGGATTGACGTTGCATCCATTATCGACCGGTGCGTCGAAGGCGCCTTTGTTTATAACGGGCAAGTATGCATTTCATTGCAGCGCGTTTATGTGCACCGTTCGTTGTATGAGGAGTTTGTCGCCCGTTTCGTCCGGCGGACAGAGCAGCTTCAAATCGGCGCGCCGGGAGAGGAATCGACGGATGTGACTTCGTTAATTTCGAACAAAGCGCTGCAGCGGATTGCCGAATGGGTAGACGAAGCGGTGCAGGGCGGCGCCATGCTGGAATGCGGCGGCATGGTGCTGGAGCACCAAATATTGGCGCCGACGGTGCTGACCGGCGTCAACCCTTCGGCGAAAGTCGTCGCCGAGGAAGTGTTTGGCCCGGTCGTATCTATCGCGCCGTTTGATACGCTGGAGGAAGCGGTCGCAGCGGTGAACCGTTCCCGTTACGGGCTGCACGCCGGCATTTATACGCCGCGTATTGACCGCGCCTTCTATGCGGCACGCGAGATTGACGCAGGCGGCGTCATTATTAACGATATTCCGACGTTCCGGACCGATCAGATCCCTTACGGCGGGCGCAAGGACAGCGGCATAGGCCGCGAAGGCATCCGTTATGCGGTCGAAGAGCAGATGGATACCAAGTTTATTTCATTCAAGCTGCAGCCTTAGCTGCAGCTTGAAATAATTTGTAATGAATTACGCCAGAAAGCAACAGGTAACGACAATTTACACCTCTTGTGCCTTCTAGGAAAAAAGATACAATTAATAGTAATCGGACAAGGGAGGTGAAACAAAATGAGCCAAGAGGATCAAATCGTTCAATCGGAAGACGAAGTATTGGAAGCGGTTGCAGAAGAGGCCGCTGCTGAAGAAGAAGCTGCTGCGGAAGCAGAAGCAGAAGCTGCAGAAGAAGCTGCAGAAGAAGCTGCAGAAGAAGCAGAGGCTGAGGCTGCTGCAGAGGAAGAAGCGGAGGAAGAAGCCGCTGAGGTAGAAGCATCGGCAGAAGAAGAAGCGGCAGAGGAAGAAGCTGCTGCTGAAGAGGAAGCTGCGGCATCCACGGATTCGGAAGAATCGGAGAGCGCTGCTGAATAATAAGCAAGTGCCAAGTAATCATATCTGCCTTATAAATAAGAAGGGCTTCCTCGCAGCCGGCTGGCCGGCAACAAGGAAAGCCCTTGTTTATGTTTATGCCCCGTTATCCGCACGCGGAGAGAGCGTCGTTTTTTCCCGGTATTGGCCGGGGGTCAGCCCTTCCTGCTTCCGGAAGGAGCGGATAAAGTTTTGCGAGTTGTTGTACCGGAGCCTGGCGGCAATATCCTTGATCGGAATATCCGTTTCGGACAGCCACTTTTTGGCGACGGTAAACCGGTAGGCGCTTAAATATTCGCTGAACGAATAGTTCGTTTCTTTGCGGAACACGCTGCTTAAATAATTCGCGTTGTAATGAAGCCTGGACGCACATTCTTCCAGCGTCAGATCGGTGGCGTAATCGCGCTGAATCATGTCGATTATTTTCTCCGAAATGTTATGGTATTGCTCTTCCTGGCGGTCCCGGTACACTTTCATCATCGGAACAATCACTTTCGACCAGAACCAATCCTCGATTTCCGCCACAATCCGGCAGTCCAGCAGTTCCTCCAGCGGCGTAGCCGTCCCGTAATATATTTGCTTCAAGCCGATGCCGGACTCCTGCATCATCATGAGCAGCTGGTTCAGCAGCCGCGTTAACGGAATTTGATAGTCCTGCGGGGACATCTCCGCTGTGAAAATGTGAGCCAGCAGCCGATTCAGCAGTTCTTTCGCCGGTTCCGCATGCGCCAGCTTAATGGCGTCCATCAGCTCGCTTTCGATAGGGACCGGATAGTTCAGCTTCAAATACGGTTTGCCGGAGTTAATGCTCTCGAATTGAATAATAAGGCCGTCGCCCAGCGTCATCCGGTGCTTTAACGCTTCGAGCGCTTCTTTATAGGCGGTTGGCATTGCCTTAACTGCGCGGAACGGCAAACTCATGCCAATGCTGACCTGCAGGCTTAAATAACCGGTAATCTGCTCCATCAGCTGCTCCGTTGAAGAATAGATCGCTTGCTGGAACAAGGCAGGATCGCCTTCCGGGCTGCCGATCAGCGCTGCTACGGTGTGGTCGATCACAACGGGAGCGAGCTGCTGCTCCGCCGGAATCAGCTCCTCCACCATGTTCTGAATCGCAAACAGAAGCAGCTCGGTGTCCTGCTTGCTATATTTTGTCTGGTCCAGCGCCCCGATCTGGATGGCAATGACGGACATCGTGCGCCATTCCGCCAGCTGGCTGCTGTAGCCGAACTGTTCCAGCCGGTCGTTCAGCTCCTTCGTTTTGGCTTTGCCTTGAAACGCGCGCATTAGAAAAAAAGTACGCACTTGCTTCAGCTGCTTGCGCACCTCGTCCTCCAGCCGCGACTTGGACTGGAACAAGGCGCTGACCTGCTCGCCGATCAGCTGAAATTCATTAAGCGTCCCTCGTTTGCCCTCCGCCTTGCGGTGCCCGAACTGATTCAGGAGCAGTTCGATCGGCGAATACATGCGCCGCGAGCCGATCCAGGCGACAACGAGGCAAATGAGCAGCATCGCCGTGCAAATATAAATCGTATACAGGCCGATTTTATTAGACTGTTTGGTCATGCTGGCAATAGAATCGTAAGTGGCGTACACCCAGCCGTTTAACTCGGAACGGTAATAGGTGACGGAATACGGTTTCGGTCCGATGGCCGTCTTATATTGGCCGGATGCGCCATGCAGCAGCGTAAGGTCGCTTAGGCCGATCCGGCTGACGGGCTGGCCGATCAGGTTATGGTCGGCATGCAGCACGATCCGGCCGGTGTCGTCCAAAATCATAATGCCGGACAAGGCGGTGCCGTCCGCATTCAGCAGGTCCTGTATACTGCAGGCCGGAATATTGGCAATCGCGAGGCCGTAGGGGTCCGGTCCGGTGACCGGCAGCTTCTTGACCAGGCTGATGCTGGCGGAGCAGCTGTTGCTGCCCTTATTTTCCTCGCTGTAAAACCAGTCGGAAGGGTTCAGCACCCAGGAGGTTGTATCCGGCAGCTTCATCAGGCCTGCCAATTGGTTGTAATAGCTGTATTGGTCGAACGGGTACAAGCCGGAGTTTTTGATCATCCAGTTATATTTGGCATTGATCAAAATGACATCCTCCAGCCGGGTATCAAACGACTGCATGTACCGGATTTCATTGCGCAAATCGTTGTACATTATGAAATCGTTTTCATTTATAGGCCGGGTTAACGCCTTTTTCATGACGGTGGAGTTAATGACCTGATTTAACGTTTGATTGACAGTAATCAGCTTTTGCTCTACATTGGAGTTGATTTGCATAAGAAGCTGGTTTTTTCCGGCGTTTACGTTTTTTTGAATTTCGCTGGATGACGTTAAATACGAGAAGGTTCCGATGAACAGTACCGGAAGTGTGGCGAGCAGCAAGCCGAAGATCGTCATTTTGGACAAAAAGCTTAAGGACCGCATGGAAGCACCACCTTCTCATTTCGACTAAAGTTACTGTATTGCTATTTTAGTGGAACCGGCAGGCGCGGGCAATAATCATCTGCTTGTTCCGATAATCAATAGGTCAGGTGCGGGGCGCAAAACGCTTGCCGCGCGCGGGACGGCGAGTGAATAAGAGGAGGTGCTGATGATGAAGGGGATGCCGGCAGGCAAGCTGCTGCAGCTGCTGCTGATGGTTACGGCGCTTCTTTTTGTAAGCGCATGCAAAACGATAGCGGCCGATAATCAAGCGGCGGGTATGGATAATTCGCCGCCCATTTCCATTATGGCGCCGCTTCATTTTCCGACCCCGCCGAGCCGGGAGATGATGGATAAGCTGCAGGAGCTGACGGGCGTGCAGCTGGATATCAACTGGGTGCCGGACGGCATTTATACGGACAAAATGAATACGGCGCTCACAACCAATTCGCTTAAAAAAGTAACGTTCGTCAAAAATACCGATTATGTGCTGATGAAAAATACGATCCGTGCAGGCGCTTTCTGGGAAATTGGCCCTTATCTCGACCGGTTCCCGAATTTGCAGAGGCTGAACAAAGATATTTTGATGCAGGCTGCGGTGGACGGCAACGTATATGGCTTATATACAGAGCGTCCTTCCTCCCGCCAAGGAGCGATTATACGAGCCGACTGGATGCGCAATCTCGGGCTGGAGCTGCCCCAGACGATCGGAGAGCTGTACGATATGCTTTATGCGTTTACATACGGCGACCCCGACCGGAACGGCAAAGCGGATACGTTCGGGCTGGCTGACCGCAATGATCTGGTGTACGGCGCATTCAAGACGATCGGGTCCTACTTCGGCACGCCAAACAATTGGAAAGCGGAAGGCGGCACGCTCATTCCGGAATTCGAGACGCAGGCTTATCAAGATACGATGGATTTTTTTAAAAAGCTGTATGACGAGCAATTGATCAACCGGGATTTTGCGGTAGCCAGCAAAGATATGCAGCGCAATATGCTCATTACCGGCAAAGCGGGCGTCTACATCGGCAGCATGACGGATGTACAGCGGCTTTATGAGGAAGCGAAGGTCATCAACCCGCATGCTGAATTTACGCTGGCGAACCGGATTGCAGGGCCGGAGGGCTACCGGGTATGGTCGATTCCGAATTATAACGGACTCTATTTATTTTCGAAAAAAGCGATCAAGACAGAAGACGAGCTGCTCCGCATCCTTGCCTTTTTCGACCGGACGATGGATAAGGATGTCGCCAATCTGATGAAGTACGGCGTGGAAGGCAAGCATTATACGGTTGTGAACGGCGCTGTCCATTTGCCGGAGGAAACGTCGCAGCTCCGGGTGGAAGAGGTTAATGCGCTATATACGCTTATGATTGCGGATATTAGCAACCCGAATGTGATGGAGGTGGCGGAAAAAGAAACATTAACCGCCTTGGCCGACAGGCTTAGCGAAGATAACGATAAATTTCTGGTGAAGGATCCGACCGTCAGCCTGGAATCCAAAACGTATGATGAACAGAATGCGGAGCTGAGCAAAATTGTGATCGACGCGACCTACAATTATATGTTGGGCCATCTTGATAAGCAGGGATTCAAGCATGAAACGGAACGCTGGCGCGAAAGCGGCGGCAACGATATTATTCGGGAATATACGGCAGCCTATTTAAAACGGTAGCAGCAGCCCTGCCGGTGCGTGAAGAAACGCGCCGGCAGGGCTTTTTTATGCGCTTGCGCGTTCGTTAACGGCTGCAAGCTGAGCCGTGGTGTCATCGCGGCAGCCGGATAATCATTTGCTCAGAGCGGCCATTCGCGCGGGAGCATATGAGCAAATGATTGTATACGGAACCGGGCGTCCCTTGTACTGTTCAAGGTGCAGCCTTTATTCAACCATTCAAATAAAAAAATGGAGGTCAAAGCGCAATGAAAAAAAGTTCTTTCTCTGCGGCGTTATGTACCGTAATGTCGGCAGCGGTATTGCTGGCGGCATGCTCCGGCGGCGGCAATAAAGAGGCGAGCGAAACGCCTTCTGCCGACTCGGGCGCAAGCGCCAGCAGCTCGCCGGCGGCGGCTTCAGAAACGCCCAAGGACGCCAAACCGACGGAAATTACGATCATGCTTCCGCTGAATACGTCCGAGGCACCGCCCGACACGATTAAAAACGAGCTGGAGAAGCTGACCAACACGAAGCTGAACTATCAATTTTTCCCTGCGGATACGTATGAAGAAAAGCTAAATACGGCGTTTGCAACCGGTTCGCTGCCGCAGGTGACGTATTTGAAAAACTCGACGACGTTCCTGCAAATGCGTTCGGCGATCAAAGACGGCCAGTTCTGGGAAATTGGCCCGTATATGAGCGAATTCCCGAATTTGAGCAAGCTGAAGCCGGACATTCTGGACAATACGAAGGTGGACGGCAAGCTGTATTCGCTGTACATCGGTCGCCCGCTGGCGCGGCAGGGCATGATTTACCGGAAGGACTGGGCGGATAAGCTGGGCATTCAGCCTCCGAAAAACGTCGACGAGCTGTTTGCGATGGCCAAGGCGTTTACCGAGCAGGATCCCGACGGCAACGGGCAAAAGGATACGATCGGCTTTGCCGACCGGAACGAGCTTGTGTACGGGGCATTCAAGACGGTTTCGGCCTGGTTCGGCACGCCAAACTATTGGGGCGAGCAGGAAGGCCAGCTGAAGCCGGAATTTATGTTCCAAAATTATATAGATACGATGGATTATTTCAAAAAACTGCGCGACGGCGGTTATATAAACCAGGATTTTGCCGCAACCAGCAAAACGGACGCCGTCAATTTGTTTACGAGCGGCAAGGCGGGCATTTATGTCGGCGGCTCGATGCAGGATATCGACTCGCTGAACAAGGATTTGGTTAAAAACGTGCCGGATGCCGTGCTCGATGCCGAAAGCATGATTGCCGGACCGGACGGCAAGGTGCAGCAATGGGAAATTCCGGGCTACAACAACGTGGTCCTGTTCCCGAAATCGGCGATCAAGGATGAGGCCGAGCTGAAGAGTATTTTAGCCTTCTTTGACAAGATGATGACTCCGGAGGTTGCCAACCTGATGTATTGGGGCATCGAAGGCACCCATTATACCGTCGTGAACGGCCAGGCCAAAGTTTCCGACAACAAAGAGCTGGTGGAACGCGAAGTGAAGCCGTTCAAGGACAGCGTAATCGGCGAAGCCGAAACAAACGGCATGTTCCAGCCGCTGAACGAGCTGCCGGGCCGTATCCATGTCGAACAGCTTATTATCGAGAATGAAAAAGCAGGCGTTAAAGATCCGACCGCTGCGCTTGATTCCGCAACGTATGCCGAGAAGGGCGTCGAGCTGCAGCAGCTGATTACGGATGCCACCTACAAATATATTTACGGCCAGCTGGACAAAGCCGGCTTCCAGAAGGCAATTGATAATTGGCGCAAGCAAGGCGGAGACAAAATGATCGAGGAGTTTAATGCCTCTTATAAGAAATAACCTGCTTAATTTCCGCCAGCCGGGCGCGAATGCGTGTTGCTGCCCGGCTGGCGGACCGGCATTTCCGGCATAAGGCAAAGCGGGGTTTAGCTTCATGGCGATGAGCAGGGAGACTGGCAGTGAATAGCGGAAGGAAGTGGAGCTATGGAGGATACGGCCGTACAACCGGAGGCGGCCATTGCGCGTCCAAGAAGCGGGCTGGGCAAGCGCGTGTGGCGGAATAAGTGGATTTATTTGATGATATTGCCGGGACTCATTTATTTTATCATTTTCAAATATGTGCCGATGTTTGGACTTGTTATTGCGTTTGAAGATTATAAGCCGTTTAAGGGCGTGTTTGGCAGCGATTGGGTGGGGCTGGACCATTTTCGCAGGCTGTTTACGCAGCCCGATTTTTGGAACATTTTGGCCAATACGCTTATTTTGTTCGGGATGAATCTTGTTTTTTATTTTCCGGTGCCGATTTTATTGGCGCTTATGCTTAATGAAGTGCGGGTTTCGTTTTTCAAACGTTTTTTCCAAACGCTCGTTTATTTGCCCCATTTTATGTCCTGGGTCATTATCGTTTCGATCAGCTATGTCATGCTGACGATGGACGGCGGTGTCATTAACGAGCTGCTCGAATCGCTTGGCATGGCCAAAATCAATTTCCTGCTCAGCCCGGAATGGTTCCGCCCGACTTATATCATTCAGGTGATATGGCGGGAAGCGGGCTGGGGAACGATCATTTATTTGGCGGCGATCGCGTCGGTCGATCCGCAGCTGTATGAAGCGGCCAGAATGGACGGGGCGGGGCGCTTTCGGCAAATTTGGCATATTACGCTGCCGGCGATCCGGAGCGTCATTATCGTATTGCTTATTTTGAAAATAGGCGATGTGCTGGAACTGGGCTTTGAGCATGTATATCTGCTGCTTAATTCCATGAACCGGGACGTTGCAGAAATTATTGATACGTACGTGTACACGGCCGGCCTGCGGCAAATGCAGTTCAGCTACAGCTCGGCGGTAGGGTTGTTCAAGTCGGTTATTGGCCTCATCCTCGTTATGGCGGCCAACAAGCTGTCCAAGAAATTCGGAGAAGAAGGCATCTACTGATGCCAAGGGAGGTCCATCACGATGGTCGAAGACCGCACAATCGGAGGCAGGACGTTTGCCGCCGTCAACTATACGCTGCTTGCTGTTATCGCGCTTGTTACCGTTCTCCCGTTTATCCATGTAGTCGCCGGATCGTTTACAACCAATGCCGAGCTGGCTGCCAAAAAATTCGTGCTTATTCCAACCGTATGGAGCTGGGAGGCGTACCGGTTTATTTTTTCGACCAATACGATATTCCGGGCGATGGGCGTGTCGATCGGCATTACGGCTGCCGGTACGCTGTTCAGCATGCTCGTTACGTCGCTGATGGCTTACGGCTTGTCCCGCAAAGATTTGGACGGCCGCAGGCTGCTGATGTTCCTTGTTGTATTCACCATGCTGTTTAACGGCGGGCTTATCCCGACATTTCTTGTGGTCAAAAATTTGGGGCTGGTCGACAGCTATGCGGCTCTTATATTGCCCTCGACGATAACCGCGTTCAATATGATCATATTGCGCAACTTTTTCCAGAACATCCCTGAAGGGCTGGAGGAATCGGCCAAAATAGACGGCGCAAGCGATTTTGGCATCTTGTTCCGGATTGTGCTGCCGCTCTCTATGCCTGCGATTGCGACGATATCGCTTTTTTACGCAGTGACTTACTGGAATACGTATTTGAGTGCGATTTTATATTTGAATGACAGCGCGATGTGGCCGATTCAAGTGCTGCTGCGGCAAATTGTCGTGCTGGCCTCGGGCATGGATTACAGCTCCACGCTGGATTCCGCCGTGCCGCCGCCCGACCAGTCGGTCAAAATGGCCGTCATCGTTGTGGCGACGCTGCCTATTCTGCTGGTTTATCCGTTCCTGCAGAAGCATTTTGCCAAAGGGGCGCTTATCGGTTCCATTAAAGGGTAACGGGTTTTCCGGACAGCGAAGTTATTGAGGAGGAGAGACAATTATGGAGCATAAGGTGCAGCAGCGTACGCCGCTGGAATGGGCGGCGGCGGCGGCGGACGCCGTCATGGGCGAATATACGCCGGCCCAGCTGCCGCCGGCGCGGCGCTGGCATTATCATCAGGGCGTCTTTCTGTGCGGATTGGAGCAGCTGGGGCGGGCAGCCGGCGACAGCCGGTACGATACGTACATTCAAGGGTATGTCGATGAACTGGTGGACGAGCATGGCAACTTGTATTTTGCGCGGGATGAATTGGATTCGATTCAAGCGGGACTGCTGCTGTTCCGGCTGCATGAGCGCACGGGCGAAGCCAAATACCGGATTGCCGCGGATAAGCTGTGCGGCTTGTTCGGTACGTTGAATCAAACATCGGAAGGCGGGTTTTGGCATAAAGACAAATACCCGTATCAAATGTGGCTCGACGGCTTGTATATGGGCGGGGTATTTGCGCTCCAATATGCCAATTCGTACGGCGAAGGGCATTTGCGGGCGCTGGCGCTCCGGCAGGAGCGGCTGATGCGCGCGCATATGAAGGACGGGCGGACCGGACTGCTGTACCATGCGTGGGACGAAAGCCGCCGGATGCCTTGGGCGGACCCGGAGACGGGCTGCTCGCCCGAATTTTGGGGCCGTTCCATCGGATGGTACGCGCTGGCGTTAACGGAGTTCATCGGGCTGCTGCCGCCGGCCGATCCGGCCCGGGAGGAGCTTGCCGCGGAGCTGGCTGCGCTTATTGGAGCGCTTGTCCGATATCAGGACGAACGCAGCGGTTTATGGTATCAGGTTGTCGATAAAGGCGGCGAGCCGGACAACTGGCTCGAAACATCATGCTCCAGCCTGTTTGTGTACGCTATTGCATCTGCCGTCCGGCAGGGAGTAGCGGGCGGCAGTTATTTGCTGGCTGCCAGCAAAGGGTTCGACGGCTTGGCGTCCAGGATGGAGCAGGACAGCAGCGGGCGGCTGCGGATGCCGGGCATATGTATCGGAACTTCGGCGGGAGACTACGGCAACTACGTTACCCGCCCGACCAGCAGCAATGATCTGCATGGCGTTGGAGCGTTCATTATGGCTGCTGTTGCGATGCATGGCTTTACGGGCTGATCGGGGCGGCGGCATCGGCGGGGCTCTATGGTGCCGACAGGAGCCGTCAGGGACCGTCAAGGGCAGAAAGGCAAGTAACGGCAATATGATTTATCAGCCAGCGGCGCAAGACGCCGGAATGCGGGCATGCCGGAAAGCGGCGGAGGTACATCCTCCGCCGCTTTTTTTTGCCATAAACAATTGACAGCTGCCTGCAGCCGATATAAGATGAGCAAAGATACTATAATAAAGTAATTAAATTAATAAAAGTAATATATCAGGGAGGAACGGACAATGGCTAAAACAAATTGGGTTGTGGACGCAGCGCATAGCAGCGTTGATTTTTACGTCAAACATATGATGATTGCAAAGGTGAAAGGCACGTTCCATCAATTTGATGCTTCAATTGAAGCGGATCTCGAGGACTTGGCCAATGCGAGCATCGCGTTCAACATAGATTTGAACAGCGTCGATACACGTAATGCGGACCGCGACAACCATCTGCGCAGCGCTGATTTTTTTGATCTGGACAACTATCCCGCATTAACTTTCCGGTCAACCGGCATTGTGCGAAACAGCGACGGCGAATATGATCTGTTCGGAGACGTAACGCTGCATGGCGTAACAAGAAGCGAGACGTTTGCGCTTTCGTTTGAAGGAAGCGGCAGGGACCCGTGGGGCAATGAGAAGGCAGGCTTCAGCGCTTCGGGCGTACTAAGAAGAAGCGACTACGGACTCTCCTACAATGCGGTCCTGGAAACAGGCGGCGTGCTGATTGGCGATGAAGTGAAGTTTACGATTGATGTAGAAGCGGCCAAACAAGCGTAACCGGCCGAGGTGCCGACAAAAAGCCCGCAGGCGTATTGATTACGCTTCTGCGGGCTTTTTCGTTTTACACATCTTTCTTTTTGCTGAACAATACCAGCGCACCGGCCAGAATAAGCACGGCTGCCGCAATCGTTTTGCCGCCGCCCATCAGCTGGTTGAACAGCGTCCCCAGCGAGAACAACGCGAAAAACAGCAGCGACAAGATGGTCAAAATGTTAATCGGAATAAGCAGCCATTTGTTGCGCGGGCCAAACCAATAAAATTCAAACAGGCCGACGGCAGGCGCCAAAATAAAACCGGGCCACATGTACTCCCAGTTGCCCATCAGCATGGCAATTTGGCAGACGACGCCTGTTGTCATAAGTACGCCGCCGGGAATCAGCACGCCCGAACCTTTAGGCGCGAGCATAAAGAAATACAGCCAATGGAAAAACAAGCTGAGCGGAATCACAAAAAGCGTAGGCCAAAACAAGCCGATCATTTGCCCCGGGTTAAGCGAATCTCCTTTTGCAAGCATAAGGCAGACGCCCAGTAAAATAAGAAAGGAAGCTAGAATGGAACGTTTATTCACCTTTAAAACTCCTTTGTTTTTATAAATTTCGGGTCGTATTGTTCCTGTTGATCTAACCATACCATAGGGACGGAGCTTCATCCTCCTGCTGGAGAAGAGAAGAGGACTGGACTTAAGTCCAGTAGCGCCGGCCGGACAACATGTAAGGCTATCATGGTTTCCACAATACGGGCATATAAGTATGTGATTTTGTAAATGTGCACACAATCGGATGCAAACCTATAGTAGATATGCTACGATACGACTTGTTATTTGGAAATATGATGGATAAGAAGGTGACATCTTGGGAGCAGACAGCTCAAATAGCCCGGATCAGGCTTCAGCCCAACCAATGAATTTGTTTAAGCTGACATGGCCGATTTTTCTGGAGCTTTTTTTGTTTATGCTGATGGGCATTGCGGACACGTTTATGCTGTCGGCCATATCCGACGATGCGGTATCCGGCGTGGGCGCATCCAATCAGTACATTTTTATCGCGATATTAATTCTCGAAGTGATCGGCAACGGCGCTTCCATTGTCGTGGCTCAATATATCGGCTCGAAGAAGATGGTGGAAGCGTCCAAAATATCGGCGCATGCCATTACGATGAATCTCATAGCCGGACTGATGGTAAGCGCGGCGTTCTTGCTGTTTAACGGTTTTATGCTGAAGACGCTGCACTTGCAGGGGGATATTCTCGATTATGCCCAAAGCTATCTCGTTATTGTCGGGGGCGGCATATTTCTTCAGGCGCTCATCAATTCGATGGCGGCAATCGTCCGGGTGCACGGCTTTACGAAGGAAGCGATGTATGTATCTATGGGCATGAATGTTATTCATATCGCTTGCAATTATGTGCTTATATTCGGCAAGCTTGGTTTTCCGGAGCTTGGGGTGCAAGGTGCGGCAATCTCGTCGGTATTCAGCCGTCTTTGCGCGCTGCTTGTGTTTCTGTGGCTGCTGTATCGCGTAATGGAAGTGCGGATCCGTCTGCAATATTACGTGCGGCTGTCCCGAGAGTATATGGGCAAAATTTTAAAAATCGGCATTCCTTCCGCTTTGGAGCAGGTTATGTACCAGGGCTGCCAGATGATCTTTTTGTACTACACCACATATTTGGGCCACGAGGCGATGGCAGCCAAGCAATATGCGGGCAACATTTCGCAGTTTATTTATTTGTTTGCTTTTGCCATCGGGCTTGGCACCTGCATTATTATTGGCCGGCAGATCGGGGCCGGGCAGCAGGATGCCGCTTATAAACGGGTGCTGGACAGCGTAAAATGGGCCATCAGCGTGACGCTTGTTATGATTGTGCTCATTATTCTGTTCCGCGAGCAGCTGATGAACCTGTTCACCTCCAATCCCGAAGTGGTCCGGATCGGGGCAAACGTGCTGCTGCTCAGCATTGTGCTGGAGACGGGGCGTACCTTTAACATTATTTTCGTCAATTCGCTGCGCGCTGCAGGAGATGCCAAATTCCCGCTGTGGGTCGGTTTTTTTACAATGGTGCTGATGAGCTTGTCGCTTGGCTATTTGTTTGTGTTTGTATTCCATATGGGGCTGGCCGGCATTTGGCTTGCGATCGCCTCGGACGAATGGGCGCGCGCCGTTATTATGTATTTGCGCTGGCGCAGCCGCAAGTGGGAGAAGCATGCGCTGGTGAAACACGATTCGCCTGCGGCGGCAGCCGTGCATTAACGTCTGGCGATGTGGTGAAGACGAGCAAGGCGGGTTGTTCAAAATCAATCGAAGGCGTTTTTCGCAGCGGCAGCAGCGGAAAGCGCCTTTTTTTGTCCGGCGCGCCGGCGAATCGTGCACGCTCCGGCTTTCGATCAGGGACCGGTTCACGCAGGCGGGATCTTCCTTTTTTGTGAAGCGGGGTTGAACGTTGCGGCAGGATGCGGCATCATGGGGATAGATGACAAGCCGCTGGCCTGCGGCGGGAGAAGGAAAAGGGGACGGCACCGATGAGCAATGTAGCGATCAATCGGCGGAACGTTGGCATTTTTGCGCATGTTGACGCCGGGAAAACAACGACAACAGAACATATGCTGTATGCCAGCGGACGAATCCGGGAGCTTGGCAGCGTAGACTCCGGCACGGCGGTAACCGATTCAATGGATGTGGAGAAAGAACGGGGCATCTCGGTCCGCGCGGCGGCGGCTTTTTTGGAATGGGACGGCATTAGCATTAACTTGGTGGATACGCCGGGACATGTCGATTTTTTGTCCGAGGTGGAGCGTTCGATGCGGGTGATGGACGGCGCGGTGCTTATCGTATCGGCCGTGGAAGGGGTGCAGGCGCAGACGGAAGTTATTTGGCATGCGCTGCGCAAGCTGAACATTCCGACGGTGCTGTTTATGAATAAACTGGACCGGGTAGGCGCGGACCCGGCGCGCGTGCTGGCGGAAATTCGCCGCTATTTGTCGCCGGATGCCATCCCGGTGCAGCTGCCTATCGGCGAAGAGCATTCGTTCAGCGGCTCCGCTGATTTATGGGCGGAGGACGGCGCAAGCGCAGCAGAGGCTGCCGGCTGGGACGAGGCGCGCACCGCACTTTGGGAAGCGCTTGCGGAGCGGGATGAGCAGCTGCTTGAGCGTTATGTATCGGGCGGGGAGATTGCGCCGTCCGAATGGAAGTCGACGGCTGCGGAATGGGCGCGGAGCGGGCGGATCTTCCCGCTGCTGTATGGAGCGGCAAGCAAAGGCATCGGCATCGCTTCGCTGCTGGATGCGATTGCCGGTTATTTGCCCGCTCCCGCCGGCGGGGCTGACGCGCCGCTCTCCGGCGTCGTGTTCAAAATCGAACGCGATAAAGCGATGGGGCGGATGGCGTATGTCCGGCTGTACGGCGGCTCTATCCGCAACCGGGACGCTATATTTAACTACACGCAGCAAATCGAGGAAAAGGTGACGCAAATCCGTAAAACCGACGGCAGCCGGCAGGAGGATGTCGGGCTGCTGGAGGCGGGCGATATTGCGGTTGTATTCGGCATGGCGAACGTGCGGATCGGCGATGTGCTGGGCGACCCTGAAGCGGTGCCGCAGGAGGTGCGGCTTGCCGTGCCGCTGCTGACGGTGCAGGCGCATTGGGCGGAGCCGCAGCATTACCCGCGGCTGGTGCAGGCGCTTCAGGAGCTGTCCGACGAAGACCCGCTGCTCGATGTGCAGTGGCTGCAGGACGAACGCGAGCTGCATGTGAAAGTGATGGGACCGATACAGCTGGAAATTTTAACGAATGTGCTGCAAAGCCGGTACGGGCTGCCCGTCACATTCGGCAAAGCTTCCGTTATTTATAAAGAGACGCCGGCGCGCGAAGGGGAAGGCTATATCGCCTATTTGATGCCAAAGCCTTGCTGGGCGATTCTCCGCTTCCGGATCGAGCCCGGGCCGCGGGGCAGCGGGCTGCAATACGATACGCAGGTTCGCGCCGACCAGCTGCTCCCGCAATACCAGAATGAAGTGGCGCGCCGCGTGCCGGAAGCGCTGCAGCAGGGGCTGAAAGGCTGGGAAGTCGTCGATTTGAAGGTGACGCTTATTTACGGCGAACATCATGTTTGGCACACGCATCCGCTTGATTTTGTAGTAGCGACGCCGATGGCGATTATGAACGGTCTGGCGGCGGTGACAACGAAGCTGCTGGAGCCGGTTTGGCAGTTCCGTATCGTGGTGCCGGAAGAGTACGGCGGACGCGTAATGCATGACATTACGCTGATGCGCGGCATGTGCGAGGCGCCGGTGCTGCAAGGCGACCGGATTGTTATCGAAGGCCGCGTGCCGGCGGCGACGTCGCTCGAATATGCGACGGAGCTGCATTCGCTGACCAAAGGGCGCGGCACGATCGCCACATTTTTTGGCGGGTATGAAGAATGCCCGCCGGACGTGGACGCCGAGCGCCAGCGGCGCGGCGTCAACCCGCTGGACCAGGCGCGCTACATCTTGAGCGTGCGCAACGCGCTGCAAGGCTGACGCGCCGCTTCGCGCATGCTGCGGAAAGCGCAGCGGCAGCGACGCGCGTATAGCGGGTGAAACGCGAAGCGGCGCAGTGCGCTGAGCGGCGAGCGATGGTGCGGCTTCGCCGCTGGACGCGGCGGGCAATTGACAGGGCGGTTATAGCAGCAGTCATGCACTGTTTTTACTCCAATCAAGAGATGAATGATGCCGAAACAGCAAAAAAAATGCAGCTTATTTCGCCTGCATTTCATGCATGCTTTTTAAGGCGCCGATAAGGGCTTTCGCTTAAACGGTCTGTTGATCCGGCTAGGACAAGCGGTACGAAGCAAACGGTTCGCCTAAACGGAATGAATCGCTGATTTCGTTCAGCTTGCTTAGGGCGGCCGAATCCAGCTTCAGCTGCAAGCTGGCACTGTTCTCCAGCAGCTGCGCTTCGTTTGTCGCGCCGACAATAACGGTAGAGACGGCCGGCTGCTCCATCAGCCATCGCAGCGACAGCACGCTTGGCGTGCAGCCCAGGCTGGCGGCCAGCCCGGCAACATCACGGCCGAGCTGCATGTTCCGCTCGGCAAAGAAACGTTTGAAGCTCGGGTCGGTTTCCGCGCGGGAGCCTTGAGGAACATTGTCCGGCGCAGTGTATTTGCCGGTCAAAATGCCGCCTGCAAGCGGAAAATAGGGAATGATGCCTACGCCTTGGTCTTCGGCCAGCGGAACAAGCTCGCGTTCCGGCGTACGGTCGGCGAGCGAGTAGCTTGTCTGAATGGATACGAACCGGTTCAAACCAAGCTTGTCGCTGATGCCAAGCGCCTTCATCAGCTCCCACGCCGCATAGTTGGAAGCGCCGATGTAGCGCACTTTGCCGCTGCGGATCATGTCGTCCAAAGCGCGGAGCGTTTCTTCGAGCGGAGTATACGGATCAAAGGTATGGATTTGATACAGATCCACATAATCCGTCTGCAGCCGCCGCAGGCTGTCCTCCAGCTCCTGCTGCAGATGAAACCGCGACGAGCCGCGGCCGTTTGGCCCTTCGGAGCGCGGCAGTCCGGCCTTTGTCGCCAGCACCGCTTCACGCCTTCTGCCGGCAAGCGCTTTGCCGATAATGCGTTCCGATTCCGTACCGCTATAAATATTAGCGGTATCAATGAAGTTCACGCCGCTGTCGAGCGCGGCATGAACGATACGGACGGAAGCTTGCTCATCTGCCCGTTTGCCAAATGCGTTAGTGCCAAGCCCAAGCAATGAAACTTGCAGCCCGCTGCTGCCTAAACGACGGTAGTCCATTCATAAACCTCCTCCGCATAGTTATGTACCTTTTTATCATAGAACTTGCTGCTGTATACAGGCAAGCCCCGGCAGATGACAACCCGGGGCTGCGCTGCAACAGGCAAGCCCCGGCAGACAACAAACCGGGAATTGCGCTGCGGCATGTGCGCCGAGGCGAATAGACAACTTGCAGCCCGGTGTGGGATAGTAATAGAAAGAAAGCGATTACCTAGCAGGAGGAGATCGTGATGGTCAAACGCGTTATTATGCGCGCGCAGCTTAAGCAGCCTTTCTTGGAGCAAGGGCTGGAAGCCATTCGCCAAAGCGCTGAAGCGCAGCAGCTTGTTCAGGACGGCATGCTGATGACGGCGGCTGCGTTTCACTGGCAGCGCAATGTTTTTTTATATTACGAATGCTTGGGCACAGAGCCCGGACCGGCAGATCTTCTACCGTCCCTTATAGAGCCGTGGCTGGAGTTATGGCCGGGACAGGCCGCTCCGAGGCGCTGGATTCCGATGATTGATGTGTTCCATTTCAACGAGCCGGCCAGCGCCGGGCATTGGCGGCGCAAGGAGCCGGCGGAGCGGAGGGTTGGCCGCGTTGCCCACTTAAAGCCGGAAATGACGGCGAGTTATATTTATTATCATTACCAGCTGCAGGAGGAGCAGGCGTTTCACGGACCCAAATACGAAATCATTGCCATGCACGAAAACCTGCTGTTTGGATATCAGGAGTTTCCTGCTGTTGTGGAGCCCCCTGTCGTACCGAAAAAGCTTGCAACGTCCGGCACGCCGGCGAACTGGAACGATTCGCGGATGGATTTGCATTTTCAGCCGTGGGAGGATGGACACCTCTATTTTAAGCCGGTGGAAACATTATTCTCTTATTACAAGCAATAGGCTGCAAAGGTGAATGGATTCCAGATCCGGTCAAGCCATATACAAAACGCCTTTCATCTCGGTATAATAGATCTATTATGATTCCTTTTTTGGAGGCTGGAGGAGGTGGGCGCGCTGTTTGAGCTTCACGACCTGATCCCGTATTTTTTCTCGATTAGCGTTATTGCTTCATTTGCGTATGCCGCCTTTTTGTTCCGGCAGCATCGGGAAATAAGCGAAATTTGGCATGCGGATGCAAGCCACCGGGTATTGCAGGATGCCCGCCAGGAAGCGGTCAGCGTACGCGAGCCGCTTGGGCGCAAGCTTGTGAGGTCCATTAAGCGCAAAGAGTCGCCGGACGGCGATTCCTCGGATTGTGCCGCTCTCTGTTTATGAAATTTATTTTCATCCAACAGGGAGGAACAGACCTTTATGAATAAACAACAATCAATTTTCAAGAAGCCGAAGCTGTATGCTGCGCTTTCCGCGCTGCTGCTGCTTGCAGGCTGCGGTTCCAAAACCGGCACGATCGACGCGAACACGCCGGGATTTTTTAATCACTATGTCATTTATCCGCTGTCGTATCTCATTCAGCATATCGCTGCCTTTTTCGGCGGCAACTACGGCATTGCCGTCATCATCATAACGCTTATGATTCGCCTCGTTCTGCTGCCGCTTATGCTGCGGCAATACCGCAGCCAGCAGACGATGCGAGACAAGATGAAGGTGATGAAGCCGGAACTGGACAAGCTGAATGAAAAATATAAAGGCAAAACAGACCGTGAATCGGCGCAGAAAAAGCAGCAGGAAATGATGCAGCTGTACGGCCAGCACCAGTTTAATCCGTTATCCATGGGCTGTCTGCCGATGATTATTCAAATTCCGATTTTGTCCGGCTTGTATTATGCCATCAAGCAGACGCCTGAGCTTGCTCAGCATTCCTTCTTATGGTTCCAGCTTGGCCAAAAAGATATGATTTTGCCGTTCCTTGCGGGAGCGATTTATTATGTGCAGTTCCGCGTTTCGCAAATCGGCATGGACTCTGCGCAGCAGAAGCAGATGGCGGTGATGGGGCTGCTTTCTCCCGTCATGATGGCGATCTTTTCCTTTAACGCGCCGGCAGCCGTACCGCTGTATTGGGTCACGGGCGGCACGTTTATGATTTTGCAGACGCTGCTCTCCAAAAAAATTTACGGCGAAAAAACGCCGGAAATTCATACGCAGTCGTCTTAACGAACAAACAGTCCAGCGCCCCTTACGCAAGGGGCGCCTTTGTTGTATGGACGCCGCCCGTACCCGGCCAGCACCATAACCGTATGGAAGAGCGGCTGCCGAATGGGCGTTGCGGCCGGAATGGGCCATGACATGACAATGTCAGCTCAGGATGGTACAATAGACTACATATCTTGTTGGATGATGCTGCTCTTTGTTACACAGGCTTGTTCCGTTCCGGCCGTTCCTCAGGCTTAGGAGCAAGGCGGTTCAACTCCTCGAAAGCGCTTGTTAAGTGCCCGTTAATCGTTTCTTCTTCCGTAAAAAGTCCAAACTTCGGATCGATATCCTTTTCTGTCACTAAGCTTTTTGGCTGGTCTTCCTGTCTTTTTCTCCGGTTGCCGTACGGCTGCGTCACGGTTATTCGCATCCCCTTTATTCGTTTTTTTATCAGATATTTCAGATAAGTACACCTGTCGCGATAGGGCTATAGTATACCCTTTGGAAGAAGTGTCTATTGCATTTTATGACTATATAATAGTAAGTTAATTAACAAACAATTGATATGCAAAAAGGAGGATTCGGCATGATCCAGGTAACCCCGGCAAATGCGCGTTATTTTGTACAAAACAGCTGGCTGCAAAGCTATCCCAGTTTTTCGTTTGGCGAATATTTTGATCCCAATAATACCGGCTTTGGCGTTATGCGCGTCTGTAATGACGATACCATTGCGCCTTCCAAAGGGTTCGGCGCTCATCCGCACAGCGATATGGAAATCGTGACGCTAGTGCTGAGAGGCCAGATTAAACACGAGGACAATCTGGGCAACGTTGCAGTATCTTCGGCAGGGGAACTGCAGCGGATGACAGCGGGAACAGGCATCATTCATGCCGAATACAATCCTTCGGCTGAAGCGGACGGCCGGTTTCTGCAGCTTTGGTTTATGCCGCAGGAGAAAGGGCTGGAGCCCAGCTATGAGACGGTCTCGCCCAGCCGCTCTGCCATGAAAAATGCACTGCTCCCTGTTGTAACGCCCGACGGACGTGAAGGCACCGCCCGCATTCATCAGGATGTGACGATTTACTTAGGCGAGCTGGGCAAAGGGCATAAAAGTTATTTTAAGCAGGAAAGCGGCAGAAGAGTGTTTCTGTTTATGATTGACGGGAGTTTGCGTGCCAATGACAAGACGCTCTCGCCGGGGGATACGGCGCGCATGGAGTTCGAGCCGGATGTGCTGCTTTCGAACCCCGATTCGGAACAAGCTTATTTTATGCTGATTGACCTACCTTGATGGAAAGCTGAGGCGCATTCATACGATGGCGGATACATTCATAATCAAACATGCAGTTGGGGGAAGAGTGTTTCTGGACAGTTCCAAGCAGGAGATTCGCTACAGCCTTGATTATGCAAGCGGCGGCGGGCACTGGCGCCTGGAAGCGGAGACGCCTTTGACGGAAAGTATAAAGGAACTGCTGCGCTGGAGCAGCGAACTGAATGTCTTCTTGTTCCCGGAGACGGCGGAAGGCGCGCCGGTTCGGAAGCTGTGGTTTTATGTAAAAGAACAAGGCGCCGCCTACAACGAAGCGGAGGGTAAGCTGACGCTTCATGGCGATTCGATGATTGAATATGTGCCGTCTGCGTTTGGCTATGTATAAGGTGCCGGCGGTATCATCCGGGTTATTTCTAAAAAAGGAATTGACAGTATTTTCAACCGATGGTAAAGTGACAAATAGATTTTAATTTTCGAAAGGAGGATTACGGATCATGATTGTACTCCATAATGTTGTCAACCCTATGGCGAATGAAGTTGTGGAAATGAAAAAAATAATGAACGTAATCCGTCCAAGCGTCATAACCCATTGATAATCAGGGGTGAGGAATCCCCATTAGCAGCGGGCGCATGGCTACGTTCACCGTAATCATGCGCTCTCTTTTTGCGTTTTATGGCCGTATCGTGTACATACGGCTGTAGAAGTGCCAAGGAAGCGTATCGTTACGGCGATACGCTTCCTTTTTTTGGGACTATGAACGGGAGCCGGAATCGGTTTCGCTGTGGGAGTGGCGGTTTGGATGGAATACGGGAGGTGTCATGCATGTTTTCGGTATTAAAGAAGCTGGACTGGTTTTTTGCAATGAATTGGAAACGATACACGGTAGCGATCGTACTGCTGATTATGGCGGGAGTGCTCGATATTGTTCCGCCTCGGCTGATCGGCTACACGATTGACGGCATCAGCCAAGGCTCGTTAAGCGAGCCGGGATTCTACGGCATTATTACCGGGATGCTGGCGGTAACGGCGGTAGGTTATATTATTTCGTACATTTGGCATTATCAGCTGTTTGGGGGCGCATTCGTGCTGGAGCGTATTCTCCGCAACCGGCTGATGCGGCATTTGCTGAAGATGACGCCAATCTTTTACGAGCGCAACCGGACCGGCGATTTGATGGCGCGGGCCACTAATGATTTGCGTGCGGTGTCGCTGACGGCCGGCTTTGGTATTTTGACGCTGGTCGATTCGAGCGCATTTATGCTTATTATTCTCATTATGATGGCGGGGGTGATCAGCTGGAAGCTGACACTCGTATCGCTAATACCGCTTCCTTTTATCGCGCTTGTAATGGCGAAGCTCGGTAAAAAAATACATGAGCGCTTTATGGAAGCGCAGGATTCGTTTGGCGAATTAAACGACCAGGTGCTGGAGTCAATTGCCGGCGTCCGCGTCATCCGCGCTTTTGTCCAGGAAGAAGCAAGCAAGGAGCAGTTCGGCGCCAAAACGTCGGAGGTGCTCCACAAAAACCTGGAGGTCGCCAAAATCGACTCCATGTTTGAAGCGATTATTAAGGTGCTGGTCGGCACCAGCTATTTGATCGGGATTTGCTTTGGCGCTTATCTCGTCTTCCGCAGCGAAATCACGCTGGGCGAGCTTGTCAGCTTTAACGTGTTCCTCGGGATGCTGATCTGGCCGATGTTCGCCATCGGCGAGCTGATCAACATTATGCAGCGGGGCAACGCTTCGCTGGACCGGGTGAACGAGACGTTAAGCTACAAGCCGGAGGTGCAGGAGACGGAGCATGCCGTTCAAGCGGATACGCCGGATACGATCCAATTCGATCATGTGACGTTCCGCTATCCGTCATCGGCGACGGATAATTTATCGGACATTTCGATTACGCTGCGAAAAGGCCAGACGCTTGGCATTGTTGGACGTACCGGCAGCGGCAAAACTACGCTGCTCAAGCAGCTTCTCCGCGAATATCCGCTGGGCGAAGGACATATTACCGTCTCGGGTGTTCCGCTTGAACAGCTGTCCATCGACAAGCTGCTCAGCTGGATTGGTTATGTGCCGCAGCAGCCGATTTTGTTCTCGAAATCGATTCGCGACAATATTTATTTCGGCATCAAAGGCGAAGGCAGCGAGGAAGATCTGCCGCGGGCGCTTGCCCGGGCTTCGTTTGCCAAAGACATCGCCTATTTGCCTGACGGCCTGGAGACGATGGTCGGCGAGAAGGGCGTAGCGCTCTCCGGCGGGCAAAAGCAGCGGGTCAGCATCGCACGGGCGCTAATTGCGAATCCGGAAATTTTGATGCTGGACGATGCGCTTTCTGCGGTCGACGGCAAGACGGAAGCGGAAATTATTGAAGGCATCCGGACGGAGCGTGCCGGCAAAACGACGCTCATTACGACGCACCGGCTGTCCGCCGTGCAGCATGCCGATCAGATCATCGTGCTGGACGAAGGACGGATTGTAGAACGGGGCACGCATGAACAGCTTCTTCAGCAGGGCGGCTGGTACCGCGAGCAATTCGAGCGGCAGCAGCTGGAATCGGAGCTGGAGTAAGGAATCAAGTGAGGAAACGGCAAGGAATGGAGGGGCTGTAAACGATGAGTTCGAACCGCGTTGCAACCAAAAGCTCAACCGGCAAAAGGTTGTTCCAATATGCAATGATTTATAAAAAACCGATTATACTCGCACTGACGCTGCTGCTGCTGGCGGCAAGCGCAGAGCTGGCGGGACCTTTTATCGCCAAGCGGATGATCGACCGCCATATTCTCGGCGTTGAACAAAAATGGCATGAAGTGGCCGGCAAGCAGGACCATGCGGTAGAGTACCGGAACAAATGGTACAAACGGGAGGATTATTTCAAGGCCGGCGAGACGCTTGGCCCGGAATCCCGGGTGCTGCAGGTCGGCAAAAGCTTTTACTTTCTGAACGGTCCGCTGGCGAGCGAGAAAGGCGAGCGGAAGGTGGAGGACGGCAAGCTGATGGTGGTTGATCCAAATACGGCAGCAACGACGGCCTATCCTGTCGCCAAGCTGTCGAAGGAGGAGCTGTTCCGCTTCTACAAGCCGGAAATACCGGGCATTTTGAAGCTGGGCCTGCTGTATCTCGGACTGCTGTTGCTGGTCGGTTTATTCACTTACGGGCAGCAGCGGCTGCTGCAGTTCTCGGCCAACCGGATCGTGCAGCGGATGAGGCAGGACGTATTCGCCCATACGCAGCGGCTGCCGGTCAAATATTACGACAATCTGGCTGCCGGCCAGGTCGTATCCCGCATTACGAACGATACGGAGACGATCCGCGAGCTGTACGTGCAGGTACTGGCTCAATTCGTAAACGGTATCGTATATATGATCGCGGTCATCAGCGCGCTGTTTATGCTCAATGTGCGGCTGGCGCTGATCGCGCTGCCAATCGTTCCGATCCTGTTCCTATGGGTCATTCTGTACCGCCGCTTTGCGGTTGATTTCAACCGGATATTGCGTTCGAAGCTGAGCGAAATCAATGCGATGATCAACGAGTCGATCCAAGGGATGACGATCATCCAAGCGTTCCGCCGCCAAAAGGAAACGATGCAGGAATTCGACGAAATGAACGATTTCCATTATAAGTATCAGAACAAGCTGCTTAATTTGAACTCGATGACGTCGCATAACCTCGTCAATACGATCCGGAATCTGCTGTTTACGCTGGTTGTATGGCTGTTCTGGGGCGATAATCTCGGCTCAGCGGTTACGGTCGGCCTGCTGTACGCTTTTATCGATTATATGAACCGGATGTTCTCTCCGATTGTTGGGGTTGTCAACCAGCTGTCGACACTGGAGACGGCGCGCGTATCCGCAGAGCGGGTATTTACGCTGATGGATGAAGAAGGAACAGAGGTGGCGACGGGCAAAATCGACCGGTACAAAGGCGAAGTCATCTTCAAGGACGTCACATTTGCATACAAGGAAAAGGAATACGTGCTGAAGCGCGTCTCGTTTGCCGCTTCGCAAGGGGAGACCGTGGCGCTTGTCGGCCATACGGGCTCGGGCAAAAGCTCGATTCTGAACCTGCTGTTCCGCTTTTACGATACGAATGAAGGCACGATTGTCGTGGACGGCAAAGATGTGCGGGATATTCCGAAGCAGCATCTCCGCCAGCATATGGGCATCGTGCTGCAGGACCCGTTCCTGTTCACCGGAACGATTGCTTCGAATGTCAGCCTGGATAACCCGGAAATCAGCCGCGAGCAGGTTATTCAAGCGCTGAAGGACGTAGGGGCTTACGACATGTTTATGCAGCTGCCGGGAGGCATCGACGAGCCGGTTATCGAGAAGGGCAGCACTTTGTCGGCCGGACAGCGCCAGCTCATCTCCTTCGCGCGGGCGCTGGCTTACAATCCGGCGATCCTTATTCTCGACGAAGCGACGGCGAGCATCGACACGGAGACGGAAGCGATTATTCAGCAGGCGCTTGATGTGCTGAAGCGCGGCCGGACGACGTTTGTTATTGCGCACCGGCTGTCGACGATCCGCCAGGCGGATCAAATTCTGGTGCTCGACCACGGTGAAATCGTGGAGCGCGGCAACCATGACGAGCTGCTGGAGCAGCGCGGCAAATATTATGCGATGTACCAGCTGCAGCAAGGCACTATGCTGACGGCGCAGCCGTAAGCGCCAAAGCCGCACGCGTTCCATAAGAATGGCATGCGGCTGACACGATAAACGTTATAACAAAGAGGACCTTTCCGCCGGCTGCGGCGTAAGGTCCTCTTTGTTTATTGTAGTCCAATACGTTGTGCACGCGCTGTGGCGCGGTTATACCTTGAACTGATTAGCTTGCGCATTCAGCTTGTCGGCCGTATCGCGCAGCTGAACGGCGGAGCTGGTCACTTCCTCCATCGAGGCAAGCTGCTCTTCGGCTGCAGCGGCCACACGCTGCGAATGGATCGACGAGGTGGAGGCGATATGCGCCAGCTGATCAAGGGAAGCGGCAATCTGCTGCGTGCCGGCGGACATTTGCTCGGCAGCGGCGGATACTTCCTGCGCCTGCATGTTAACGGAGCGGATCGCTTCCACAATGGAGCGGAACGACTGGCCGGCTTCTTCGGAAATATGCTGACCATCGTTAGCCGCAAGCTTCACTTCCTCCATCGACTGCGTAATGGTATGCAGCTGGCTGCTTGTGCCTTGAAGAATAGTCCGGATCTGATTGGACGATTCTTTCGACCGTTCCGCCAGCTGGCGGATTTCTTCGGCAACAACCGCAAAGCCTTTGCCGTGTTCGCCGGCTCGCGCCGCTTCGATCGAGGCGTTCAGAGCAAGCAGGTTGGTTTGAACGGCCACGTCGTTAATCATGCCGAGAATGCTTTGAATCTGCTCGCCATGGCTTTCAAATTCCTCCAAGGCCGCTACAGAGCTGTTCATTTTGGCAGAGATCGAATTCATTTGCGTGATCGACTGCTGGATGATCGTACCGCCGTCTTCAGCAAGGCGGGCGGCATCCGAGGTCAGCTCGGCTACGTTGGATGACGATTCGGCAATCCGCATAATGCCGACGTTCATCTCATTCATGGACCGCTGGCACTCCTCGGTGCTTTGCAGCTGCGTATCGCTGCCGGCTGCAACTTCTTGGATCGCTCCCGCAACTTCTTCTGTGGCGCGGGCCGTCTGGTCCGAGCTTTCCTGCAGCGCAAGCGCAGCTTCGGCTACTTGCGACGTGGCTGTCCGCACGCTGCTGGTCAGCTCCCGCAGGCTGGCAATCATGGCGTTAAACGCCTGTGACACTTTGCCGATTTCGTTATGGCTTTTAACCGCAACGCTTTGCGTCAAATCGCCTTGCGCCGCCAGTGCGGAAGCTTCCGCCAGCCGGTTGAGCGGCCGCAGCGCGGCGCGCAGCAAAACAACGACAATCAGCACAGAGATAAGGGAAAAGACAACGGCGATGCCGACGTTAGTCCATACCATCCGGCTTAAATCGTGCTGCATGTTGCCGTAGTTGAAATCAACGCCAAACAACGCGATAATGTCGCCCTGCGGGCCAAGAAGCGGGGCCAGATAGGTTACCCACGTCCCTTGATCGTCCGTGTAAGCTGCACTTAGAACACCGCCTTTTTTCAGCTTAACCGCCGCTTCATAGGCCGCTTTAAAAGCGGAGTTGAGCGGATACATCGTTCCGGTGTTAATGCCGGCGTCGCGCAGCTTTTTGTTGCCGCTGATGAACGCCAGCTGATCGGTTCCGTCCTGTGTGACGGCTTGCGGCATGAACAGGTATGTATTCGTAATCCAGCCGTCGCTGTCCACGGCGTCGAGCGAACTTCTAAGCGAATCAAATGAGCTGTCCTCGCTGCCCAATCCTTCTTTGATCCGGTATGTCGCAACGGAAAGCGATGCCTGGTCGGCCTCAATCTGCTGGCTTAAAATAAGTCCGGCACGTTCCATTTCATGCAAATAATTCGTCTTTTGGCTGCTGTATGAAATCCATTCAAGCACGGATACGACAACAATCAGAAGCACGGCAAGCATTATAGAGCCGGTGACAACAAGGCTTCTGCTTCTCAGCTTGTGTAATAACATCATGGTTCCCCTTCCAGTTATAAGGCTGGTTGTCTGATCTAGGTGAAATTCTTCACTAATCGTATCAAGAAGGTATTAGCTGAGTACAAAACAATTGTTAGAAATTTGTTATACCTCATTTTGGGCAGTTGACTGGCAATTTTTGTTTTGATATAGTTCTACTATCGAACTGTTTGATAATAGAACTATATGCACGAGCCTCTGAGGCAGTTAACGGCCTGCAGATGCAGGAAGGGGAACTATACATGAACGAATCCATTGACAAACAACTGCTGCATGAGCTGATTGACCGGTACGCCAATGCATTGTTCAAGGTAAACCGCCGGATTAATGCGATGACCAAGGAGCTGCTGCCTGAAGGGCTGACGGTGGACCAGTTCTCGACGCTGGGTTATTTGCGGGATCGGCATAACGTGACCTCGTCGGAGCTGGCGGACATCTTTTGCGTGGGAAAAAGCTCCATTACCGCGATTGTGAACCGGCTTGTCGACAAGGAGCTTATTCGCCGGATTCCCGATGACAAAGACCGCCGATTCATTTATTTGAAGCTGAGCGAGAAAGGGCAGGCGGTCTTTGATGAAATGAACGGCAAGCTGGTTGAAATTATGGCCGTTATTATCGGGCATATCGACAGGCAGGAGGCGCTTGGCTTCATCGAAACGTTTGAGATGCTGGGCCGGCTGATGGAAGGGGACGGAGAGTCTCTGCAATGTTCTAAAGGATAGGAGCTAAAGAGATGAGGACGATACTAAAGTTCAAGTGGGTTATTGCAGCGGTTTGGATGGTTGCGGCAGCCGGACTTATGCTGAGCGCTCCGAATATGGCGGATCTGGTCCGGGATAAGGGGCAAATATCGGTTCCGTCCGGCGAGACGTCGGTGAAAGCGGCCGAGTTAGCGAAAGCAATCGGCAGCGGGGACAGCGGCGGAGAAGCTACGCTTCTTGTGTTCCATAAGGAGGGCGGGTTATCGGACAGCGAGCTGGCGGAAGCCAAGGCCGGTGTCGATAAGCTGAAGCAGGACGCCGGCAAGCTGGGGATTACGGCGGTCACCACTCATTTTGACACGGAAGCGCTCAAAAGCCAGATGGTATCGAAGGACGGCTCGACGGTTATGGTTCTGCTGACGGTAAATGTGGAAGGGAGAGAAGCGGCGAAGGTTATTCAGGACCTGTACGCGGAGCTGGACGGGAACAGCGTAGAGCATTATTATACCGGCAGCTGGGTCATCAGCGAAGATGTGCTCAAAAGCTCGCAGGACGGTTTGAAAAAAACCGAACTGATTACGGTAGCGTTTATTCTCGTTATCTTGTTTATCGTGTTCCGCTCGGCGGTAGCTCCTTTTGTGCCGCTGCTTGCGGTCGGATTCAGCTATTTGATTTCGCAGTCTGTCGTTGCGTTTCTCGTAGACTGGTTTAACTTCCCGTTATCTACGTTTACGCAAATTTTTCTGGTTGCCGTTCTGTTCGGCATCGGGACGGATTACTGCATATTGCTGATCAGCAGGTACAAGGAGGAATTGGCGCATCTGGGCGACCGGACGGAAGCGATTATTAGCTCGTACCGGTCGGCGGGGCGGACAGTGCTCGTATCGGGGCTAGCCGTATTCGTAGGCTTTTTGTCCATCGGGCTGTCGGATTTTGTGCTGTTCCGCTCGGCGGTAGCGGTAGCCGTCGGCGTGGCCATTCTGCTGGCAGCATTGTTTACGCTGGTTCCTTTCTTTTTGTCGGTGTTTGGCAAAGCGTTGTTCTGGCCGTCCAAAGGCAGTCTGGAGCATAAGCCAAGCAGGCTGTGGGGGCAATGGGCAGCTTCTCGCTGCGCAAGCCGGTTTGGGCGCTGCTTATTTTGGCCGTCGTTACGGTACCGTTTCTTGCGGCGTATAAAGGCACAACCTCGTTTAATTCGCTGGATGAGATCGGCGATAAATATAATTCGGTGAAAGCCTTCGACTTGACGGCGGACAGTTTCGGTCCGGGGGAGACGCTGCCGACGTCGGTAGTCATTCAGTCCGGCGAACCGCTTGATTCTAAGGAAGGCATGGCGGCGGTGGAGCAAATCAGCCGCGAGCTGATGAAGGTAGACGGCGTTAAGGCCGTCCGCAGCGCTACGCGCCCGACGGGCGAAGTGACGGATGATTTTCTGGTGGCCGATCAGGCTGATCGGCTGAAAAACGGCCTGGACCAAAGCGGAGACGGGCTTGGCCAGATCGGCAGCGGTTTGTCCGAAGCGAACAAACAGCTGGCGGACAGCGCGCCGAAGCTGAATGAAGCGGCGGCCGGCGCAGCGAAGCTGGCCGACGGCACCTATGATTTGAAAAACGGCTTAAGCCGGCTTGGCGATGGGCTGAAGCAGATTGAAGCTGGGCTTCAGGACGGTTCGGACGGCGCGGAGAAACTGAGCGCGGGCCTGAAGCAAGCGCAGCAAACGGCGGAGCAGCTTGCGGCGGCCAGCCGGGATTTGCTGGCCGGCTACAAGCAAGTAGGCGGCAGCTTAAGCCAGCTTACCGCCGCCTACGGCAAAGCGGCAAGCGAGCAGGCGCAGCTTGCCGAAGGGCTGTCAGGGCTGCAGCAGAGCATCGGCAGCCTGCGGGACTCTTACCCGGGTCTTGCAGATGACCCGGCTTACCGGCAGGCGCTCAGCAGCGCTGCCGAGCTGCAGCAGAATGCCGCCGCCATCAGCGGCGAGCTGTCAACGCTGAATGGACAGCTGTCCGGCCTTGGCGGCAGCCTGAGCCAAGCGAATGACGGCTTCGCGCAGGCGCTCGCCGGACAGCAGGCGCTTGCCGGAGCTATCGGCAAGCTGGCGGACGGCCTTGCGGACTTGCAGCAGGGCATCCGGCAAGCGGCCGCGGGCCAAGGGCAAATCATCTCGAAGCTGCCCGGCGTTACAGGGGGCATCGACCAGCTGGCGGAAGGGCAAAAGCAGCTGCAGCAGGGCTTCAGCGATTTGAACAGCCAGCTGGGCGAGCTGACGGACGGCTTAGGCCAAAGCGTTACGGGCATTACGCAAGTAAGCGACGGGCTGAAGTCGGCCGAAGGTTATTTGGACGGATTGACGGCTTCGCCGGATAAACAGCTGACCGGCTGGTATTTGCCGGAGGAGGCGGTGTCGAACGACCAATTCCAGACCGCGCTGAACGCTTATATGTCGCCGGACCGCAAGACAACAAAGTTTGATGTAATTTTTGAAGGCAATCCGTATGAAAAAGAAACGATGAACCAGATTGATGATCTGGAGGCGGCCGTTTCCCGCGCCGTCAAAGGTACGGATTTCAGCGGCGTCACCTTTGCTGTCGGCGGGGTTACAAGCACCAATAATGATTTGAGCCATATTTCAAGCGCCGACTATTCGCGTACCGTTGTGCTTATGCTGGCCGGCATCGGGCTGATTTTGATGATTTTGTTCCGCTCTATCGTTATTCCGGTATACCTGATTGCATCGCTGCTTGTCACCTACTACACGTCGATGGCGATTACAGAGCTTATATTTGTAAAGCTATTGGGCCATACGGGCATTTCGTGGGCGGTTCCGTTCTTTGGCTTCGTCATGCTGGTAGCGCTGGGCATCGACTATAGCATCTTCTTGATGGACCGGTTCAAGGAATACCGGTACCAGCTGCCGCCGGAGGAAGCCATCCAAGAGTCGATGAAGCACATGGGCACCGTTATTATGTCAGCAGCTGTTATATTAGGAGGAACGTTCGCGGCAATGCTGCCTTCGGGCGTCATGTCGCTGCTGCAGATTGCATCGGTCGTGCTGGCCGGGCTGTTCCTTTATGCGCTCATCATTTTGCCGCTGTTTATCCCGATGATGGTTCGCATGTTCGGGGAAGCGAACTGGTGGCCGTTAATGAACGGCAAGCCGGGCAAACGGAGCCTCCGCGGCAGCGGATCTTCGCATGGCAGCGAAACGGCTGTGGCCGTTTCCGGCGAATCCAGGCCGTAATGGCCGATGTACAGCCGCATTTTCCTTTCGGGGGAGGCGGCTGTACTTTTTTTGGCAGATGGCATTTACATTTCTAGAAAAATAGATATACTAATGCCATGGACACTTTAATGATGATTAAAGCACTGGGAAATGAGGCAAGATACAACATATTGGTTTGGCTGAAGGACCCTGCCCGCCATTTCGAGCCGCAGGCCCATATGCCGTCCGGCTGTGATTTTGCAGGCGGAGTATGTGTCAGCTCGATATCCGGCAAAGCTGGCCTGGCCCAATCGGTTGTATCCGGTTATTTGAACCAGTTGCTCAAAGCCGGATTGCTGGAATCCCGGCGCGTTGGCCAGTGGACCTATTACCGGCGCAACGAAGAAGGGATCCGCCGATTGGTGGAGCAATTGCAAAAAGAGCTGTAGGCTGGCTTGCAGTCTAGGCTCTATTTTGCAGCTTATTCATCTATATTTCTAGAAATATATATTTTGGAGGTAATGGAGAATGACGAAGTCCCATACTGCCGAGCAAGTGGCGCAGAAGCTTTTCCAGCCCGTTGATCTTGGCAAGCTGCAGCTTGCCACCCGAATTGTAATGGCGCCCATGACCCGGGCGTTTTCGCCGAACGGAGTGCCGGGCAGCGATGTTGCCGCTTATTACCGCCGCAGAGCGGAGAACGGCGTAGGCCTTATTGTGACTGAAGGCACGCTGATTAACCATCCGGCTGCAACCGATAACGTCAACGTACCGAACTTTCACGGCGAAGCGGCATTAAACGGCTGGAAAAAGGTCGTGGAGGAAGTCCATGCGGCAGGCGGCAAAATTATACCGCAAATTTGGCATGTCGGCATGACCCGCAAGCCGGGAACCGGCCCGCATCCGGAAGCGCCGTCCATCGGACCGTCCGGGTTGAACCTGGAAGGGGTAAAAGAAGCGGAGCCGATGTCGATAGAAGAAATCGAGCAAGTTGTTAAAGCGTACGCGCAAGCGGCGGCGGATGCGAAACGGCTTGGTTTTGACGGCGTGGAAATCCACGGGGCGCACGGTTATTTGATCGACCAGTTTCTATGGGAGCGCACAAACAAACGCACAGACCGTTACGGCGGCAGCTTACTCGCGCGCGCGCAGTTTGCGATTGAAGTCGTGGAGGCTGTCCGCGAGGCTGTTGGCCCGGACTTCCCGATTGTACTTCGGCTGTCGCAATGGAAATCGGCGCAATACGATGCGAAGCTGGCACGTACGCCGGAGGAGCTGGAGCAATTGCTGGCGCCGCTGGTTCAAGCGGGCGTCGATATATTCCACTGCTCTACCCGCCGGTTCTGGGAGCCGGAATTTGAAGGTTCGGACCTTAACTTTGCAGGCTGGACGAAAAAACTGACCGGCAAACCGGTTATTACGGTCGGTTCGATTGGCTTGAACACCGACTTTATGAGCTTGTTCAAAGAAGGTAAAGGAGCGGAAACAACCGATATCGACGGCCTGCTGGAACGTCTGGACCGCGGCGAATTCGATCTGGTTGCTGTAGGGCGGGCGCTGCTGGCGGACCCGGCATGGGCGGCAAAAATCCGCGATAACCGGCTGGATGAGCTGATTCCGTTTAAACCGGAAGCGCTGCAAACGCTCGTGTAACACCGGCAGCGACCGGCTGTTTAACGTTTGCAATAAAAGATAAAACCCTTGGCAAGGTGAAGGCGCAGCTAGCGCATTCATCCGGCCAAGGGTTTTTGGTTTATCGCGGCGGGCTTAGGCTTTATGGGGCCTGCTGACGCCTCCGGTCGGACGCCAAGGCGGCGACCGGCTTGCCGGCTGCTGCGTTATCTTTGTTATCCTGCGGGAACTGGAGCTCGTAAAGCTGCGTATATTTGCCGCCGAGATTGAGCAGCGACTCATGGCTGCCCGACTCGATGACCTGCCCTTTGTCGAGCACGTGAATGGAATCGGCTTGGCGCACCGTCGACAGCCGGTGGGCAATGACAAGCGATGTCCGGCCATGCAGCAGCTGCTGCAAAGCATCCTGGATGGCGCGCTCGGATTCAGTATCCAGGGAAGAGGTTGCTTCATCCAAAATAATGATGCGCGGGTCGCGCAGCAGCGCTCTGGCGATGGACAACCGCTGTTTTTGCCCGCCGGACAGCTTGACGCCGCGTTCGCCGATCTGTGCGTTGTAGCCGTCCGGGAACGATTGTATAAAATCATGCGCATTCGCAGCTTTGGCGGCCGCGATGATTTGCTCATCCGTCGCGTCCCGTTTGCCATACGCGATATTGTCACGGATAGTTCCGTTTAACAGCAAAATATCTTGCGATACAATACCCATCTGGCTGCGCAGCGAATCGGCGGCCACATCGGCGAGCGGAATACCGTCAACCGTCACCGTCCCCTGCTGCGGATCATAGAAGCGGGTCATCAGGTGGGTGATGGTCGATTTGCCTGCGCCGGAGGAACCGACTAGCGCGGTCATCTTCCCGGCGGGAATGTCGAGATTGAGCTGCCTTAACACGGGAGTGCCGGTATGGTAAGCAAAATCGACATTGCGGAACCGGATATGCCCTTCAATGGGACCAAGCACTACCGCATCCGGTTTATCTTTCACTGCCGGACGCGCGTCCAAAATTTCGACGATCCGTTCATACGCCGCCGCTGACTGCTGCACCGTATTGATGGTGCGGCTGAAGCTGCGGACCGGGTTTTGCAGCAGCCGCAAATAGGACATAAACATCACGATCGTACCGACGGTCAAAGCGCCGTCCATTGTCCGCATTGCGCCAAACAGCAGCACGGCCGCCAGCCCTGCATAGCTGAGCAGGTCGATGAGCGGCTCGTAAACCGCGCGCAGCTTGACGGTGCCGATGTTCGCGTTCATATTGTCCCGGCTTTTCACCGCAAACCGTTCGCCTTCATAATCCTCGCTCGAAAACCATTTGATCAGCCGGATGCTCGATAACGTATCCTGCAGATGGTTACTTACTTCGCCGACTGTTTCCTGAACCCGCTTGAACGACAAGCGAAGCCTTTTGCTGAAATACCGCGTCACTATAAACATAATCGGAAAAGTAGCCAGAATAATAACGGTAAGCTCCCAATCGATCCAAAGCATATAAGCGGCAACAAGAATGAAAGTGAAAGAGTCCGTAACGATGGATAACATGCCGGAAGAAATAAGCTGCTGCAGCATGCCGACGTCGCTCGTAACACGCGACATTAAATCGCCGGTCCGGTTGCGGTCAAAAAAATCAATGTCCAGTGTTTGAATATGCCGGTACAGCTCGCCTCTCAAATCATAGATGGACCGCTGGCCGACAGATGCCATCAGCCTGCTGCTGCAATAATTGAATAAACCAAGCAGCAGCGCTGCAGCCAGCATGCCGGCTCCGACCTGAAGCAGCTTGCTGTATTGTTTGCCCGGAATAACATGGTCGATCGTATATTGCGTCAGCTGCGGAATAACGAATTCGAGCGCCGATACGGTTACGATGCAAAACACCGCGCCGACCAGCAGGCCGATATGCGAGCGCACATGGAGAAAAACCCGTTTGTACATAGCGGTGATGCTGCCTTTGCGCGGCTTCTGGATCGGCATTCGCCGCATCCCGCCGCCGCGCCCCTGAAACCCAAACTCACTCATGGGCTTCGCCGCCTTCCTGTTTACCGGCCGCCGCCTCGGCATCCGCCGCGCCTGCTGCAACGGGCGCGGCGGCCAAAGGCTCCAGCTCGCTGCTCATTTGCGCCATCAGCCGCTGAAACCGCTGCATCCGTTCCGGATCATCCGCCGCCTGCCGCTCGGCTGCAGCCAGCAGCATGACGACCCGGCCGCTTTCTTCGCTGATGCCCAGCTTATGCATCAACTTCTCGCGCAAATAATGTTCGCGCCGGCCCGGTTCATCAGCTGAATCATGCGAATGGCGCCATGCTTTTTTTTCGCAGCACGGCCGCTTCTCCAGCTCCGTCCGTCCTGCTCCGGTCAAAGTGTATATTTTTTTGCCGTTATCAAGCTGAACGGCTATGAGCTGCTGCTCCTCGAGTGCTTGCAGCGTCGGATAAATCGAGCCTGCGCTTGGCACGTACAGGCCGCCTGAAGCCTGCTCCAGCGCTTTGATCATTTGATAGCCGTGCATCGGCTCCGTTGCCAACAATTCCAGCAAGGCGCGTTTCACTCCGCCCCGGCCAAAATACCGTTTGCTCCGGCGCTGCTCTCCGTCTCCGCATTCGGCGGACGTTTCTGGCGGGGCAGGCTGAAGGCCGTTTGATGATAGCTGCTCCTGCATAAGGGGTTCTCCTTTTTCGGTGGGATGTAGGATGGATATGGAACGAAATGGCTATTTTTGTTATAGTTTGAAAATAAACGATATATCGTATTCTTGTCAACAGCCCGTGCTAAGAAAGCGGATTATCACTGACAATGATTATTATTATCTATATATGGAAAGGTTATCCGGCCGGCGGTTACTTTTTGGATGACGGCATGGACGCATGCAGGCGCAGTTCTTTTTCATGTATAATAGATGCGAAGGAAGACGACAGAAGGAGAACGATCATGACAACCATTATGACGATATTTACCGGCGGGACGATTGGCAGCCGCAATACGGGCGGAGCCATTCAAGTGAACGATTCCGGTTCATATGCTTTGATCGATAAATATACGGCAAGCCCGTTGAAGCGCGATGTGCGTCTGGAGACGGCGCAGCCGCTTAACATTTTAAGCGAAAATCTGGTGCCCGGCGATTGGGACAAGCTGATCCAGGCGATCGGCAGCCTTGATTTCGCTCAATACGCCGGCATTATCGTCACGCATGGTTCGGACACGCTGGCCTATACGGCAGCAATGCTCAGCTTCGTATTTGCACATACGCCAGTGCCGATTATATTGGTGGCAAGCGGCAATCCGCTGGATGATCCAAGAAGCAACGGCCTGAGCAATTTTGCAGGCGCGGTTGATTACATATTAGGCGGCCAGCCGCCGGGCGTTTTTGTCATTTACCGCAATGACCGCGGCGAATCCGTTGTTTACTTGGGAACGCGGATTTCGCAGGCGCTGCCGTTTACCGATCAGTTCGACTGCCCGTACGGCGTGCCGTACGGAGTTATGGAGGACGGCGTGTTCAAGCCGGATCGGCACCGGCTTAATCCGTCTCCGGAGGAGCTGCGCGCGCATGCGAAGCAGCCGATGCAGTCCGCAGACGGCTTGCAGTTGGGCTCCGATGTGCTGTACATCCGGCCGTTCCCGGGCATCGACTATTCGCATTATCATTTTTCAAGCCATGCGCCCAAAGCGGTGCTGCATGATTTATACCATTCGGGGACGGCCAGCGTGAGCGGGCAAGCCCGCCATTCCGTGCTGGCATTCGCCGAATATTGCCGCGAGCAGGGGGTCGATTTGTATTTATGCCCGCTGAAGGACGGAAGCGGCGCTTTGTACGCCTCGTCGCTGAAGCTGATTGAAGCGGGCGTTACGTTTATCGAGCGCATGTCGGTTGAGGCGGCGCTGATGAAGCTGATTTTTGCTTACTCCCGGTTTGACAGCCGTGCACAGGTTCGGGAATATGTGCTTGATGAAACCGTGTTTTTTGAGCATATTGGACCTTAAGCGGCTTTTATGCTTCATCGTGCGCCGCCAGTTGGCAGTAGGATGAAGCAGTTATGCATTCGATTATAAAAAGGAGAGATTTGTATGCCAAATGTACAGATTGGCCAAGCCGTACCTGATTTTACGCTGCCGGCCTCAACAGGCGGGACGATTTCGCTGAGCGATTATGCCGGCAAAAAGCTCGTCATTTATTTTTACCCGCGCGATATGACGCCGGGCTGTACGACGGAATCATGCGAGTTCCGCGATTACAACGGCCAGTTTCAGTCGAACAACACGGAAGTGATCGGCATCAGCCCGGATGATTTGGCTTCGCATGATGAATTTATCCGGATGCATGAGCTGCCGTTCCCGCTGCTTGCCGATACGGAGCATCAGGTGGCGGAGCTGTTTGGCGTATGGAAGCAGCGTGAATTTAACGGCCAGCGTTTTATGGGCATTGAGCGCTCTACGTTCCTGATTGATGAGAACGGCAAGCTGGCGAAGGAATGGCGCAGCGTAACGGTCGACGGCCATGTGCAAGAGGTGCTGGAGGCGGCCAAGCAGGCTTAAGCGGAAACCTGCAGCCCTGCAGCCGGAATGGATACAAGCCAAAAAGCTGCTGTAAAGCCGGGTCTGACCCCTGTTAGGATGACAGGTCAGTCCATGGGCTGCACAGCAGCTTTTTGTTATTAACAAAGCCGGAAATCAGCTTTCGCGGTAAACATACGGATCTTTAGGAGCGTCGATCTTGTTCCACGAATCGACCTTCAGCACCGGGATCGTTTGCTTAAACGGCTGGTACAGCTCCCAGGTCAGCTTGCCGGAGACGTGAAGCCAGTCGTTGTCGTTCAGGTTTGTATTTTCGGGGAACTCAACCAGCATGCCGAATACGCCGGAATCGGCTACGCAATGGATGAAGCCGAAGCGGAATACGAAATAATGCGTGCCGTCCACTTGTTCTCCTTTGTAAGCAAAGCCGTCAAACGAAATCGTTTTGCCCATAAAGTTGCCGGGATAGTTATAGATTGTTTCCATTCCTCTTAAATAGTTGGAATCGTTCAGATCAACCGTGTCCAGCGGCTCAAATTCTTTTAATTCCTTGCTTTTTAATTTGTCATAACCTTCCTTGCCGTAATAAACGCTCATGTCCGGCTTCAGAAACTGATGCTCGCCCGGGTTGTCGGCGGAGGCGTCAAATGAAGGGAATGAGAAGCCTTTTGCTTTGACAAAGCTGGAATCCAGCGTCTGGACAGGCAGCAGAATACCGGTCGCAATCGGGAAAAACAAAATAATATACGTCAGCGCCCGTTTCCATAGTTTCGAATCGCCGTGGCTGTGATCATGCCCGTGATGATGATCATGCCCATGATGGTGATCGTGGTCATGATGATGGGCGTGGTCATGATGATTCGCATGGCCGCCATGAACATGGCTGTGACTGCTGTGGTCGTGGTCGTGGGCAGCATGATCATGAACCTGCCCGTTTCCGGCATAGGGATGCCCATGTCCGTCATGGCCATGCGCATGCCCTTCGTACACATGCTCAAGCGGGTGCTCTTCATGCGTGTGTCCGTGCGTATGCCTGCCGGCATCGGCTGCGCAGCCGCATGATGACGCCGCTGCTTCTTTTTCGAGCTGCCGGCCGCCTTCTTTTTCCTTGTTCATCTTTCGCGTCTCGTCCCCGTAAACTTTGAAAAATTGGACGATGCACAAAATCGACAGCATGACGATGGCGCTGATCGACAGGTAGGCATATTTGGTGTTGATATATTTGTTTAAGTCCCCGCTAATATGCATATATGCAAACATAAATACAAAGCCCATCAGCACGTATAAACGGATCATCCAAACAACCTCCCTACAATTAATGAGCCAATCAGCGTAAATACGGTTACGAGGCCAATGAGCCAAGCGACGAATTTGCCGCGGAAAGCGGCCGTCAGCATAAGCGTGTTTTTAATATCAATCATCGGGCCATACACGAGAAACGCCGACAACGCGCCGGTCGAGAAGGTTGTCCGAAACGAAGAAGCGATAAATGCATCCGCTTCCGAGCATAACGACATCGTGAAGGCGAGTCCGATCATGACCAGCGAAGAAGTGACCGGGTTGCTGCCCATATGGAGCAGCGTCGTGGTTGGAATAAACGTTTGCATCGCAGCAGCGATAAAAGCGCCAAGCACCAAATATTTGCCCACGGAAAAAAACTCGTCCACCGCATGGCTGAGCACATCTTTAATTTGCATGCCCCATGGCCGGCGCACCGGCGCAACGGAAGCCTCGATGGCGGCTGCCGACTCCTCCGGGAACCGGAGCGGAGTTTTCTTGAACATATACCCTAATATAATGGCGGTGCAAAAGGCGACGCCCAAAGCTGTAAAGCCGCGAATGCCAACCATCCGCCAGTCGTTGCCAAATGCGATATAAGTGGCAAACAGCACGATCGGGTTAATGACCGGTCCGGTCAGCATAAAAGCGACAGCCGCATGAAGCGGCATGCCTTTGCCCATCAGCCGGCGGGTAATCGGTACAATTCCGCATTCGCAGGAAGGGAAAAACAAGCCGATGCCGCAGCCGACCAGCGTAGCGAGAACCCGGTTTTTAGGCATGATGCGGGCGATAAAGCGTTCGGTCACAAAAATTTGAATAAAGCCGGATAATAACACGCCCAGCAAAATAAAAGGTATAGCCTCCATCACCATACTTAAAAAGATGGTGTTCAGCTGCAGAAACGTCTTCATAGGTCCCTCCCGTAAAATAGGCATAACTGCCATAAGAAAAAGCTGCCCCCGCAGGCCATTCGGCCCGCAGGAGCAGCCTCCTTGTCAACGATCAGCATAAGTTCAATAGGGAGAACCTAGTCGAAGCCGGATACGTTTTTGTTCGATGTTTTAACCGCATCCTCGCGGTCCGGAAGCTGGTTTACATAGCTGTCGGACAAATTCAGCAGCTGCAGCGCGTTGTTGAACTGCTCCTGCGATACTTGTGCCGGGCTTGTTGCAGCGCCGCCGTAAGGATGGTGCGTGCCGTCATCATAACCGCTGCCCGAAATAAACATTTCGTCGCTCGTCAGCAGCGAGCCCGTTGGCATGTAATAACGCTGCGGTATCAGGTTCTTCGTGGTGTTCAGCAAATCCTGGCCAAAGTGGATATGGTCATTCAGCGACACGCCAAGCAGGTTCGCCACCGTCGGCAAAATATCGATCTCGCCGCCAAGCTGCGTATGTTCGGCAGCCGGCATACCCGGCACGGAAATGATCAGCGGAATGTTCATCATATCATCATAGCTGTAATCATGGCCGTAAATTTCCTTCATCAAGTCCTTCTCATCGTTATTCAGCGAGAAGATGGGCAGACCCATATGGTCGCCGTACAGCACTACAACACTGTTGTCCCAAATGCCGCGCTGCTTCAAGTCGGCAATAAACTGGCCAAGAGCGTAATCGGCATAATTCTGCGCGCGGATATAATCGCCTACAAGCGTATGCTCATAACGGTCCGGCAAGGTCATCTTATATTTGCTTTCCGGTATCGTAAACGGATGATGCGCCGACATCGTTATAATTTGCGTGTAATACGGCGTACCGGTGTTCGTCATATTTTGCAGCTCTTCAGCGGTTTTCTTGAACAGCACCTCGTCGGACGCGCCGAAGAAAAACTCGTCATCATTGCCGAAAAACTTCTGATCGTAATATTTGTCCCAGCCGACCGCTTTGTACAGCTCGCCGCGGTTCCAGAACTCAACGGTGTTCGTATGGAAGGTAGCCGTATTATATCCGCTTGCTTCCATCAGCTTCGGAAGGCTCGGCAGCTGCTTGCCGACATAACGCATCGTAGCGGCGCCTTCTTCCGGAATATAAAACGATGTATTCACGACAAACTCGGCATCGGACGTATTGCCTTGTCCAACCATCTGGAAGAAGTGGTTGAAATATTGGCTGTCTTTTACGAGTTTATTTAAGTTTGGCGTAATTTCCTGGCCGTCGATCTTTAAATTAATAAGGAAGTTCTGGAATGATTCCATTTGGATAATAATCAGGTTTTTGCCTTTGGCTGCCCCAAAATATTGCGGCGCGGCGCTTGGCTGGATGTTTTTAAGCGAATTGATTTTATCCTGCGTAATTTCCGAAGCGTCCACCAGTTTCTCCTCGTCTTTCTTAAAGAGGGAATACGCTTCATAGTTGAGAATGCCCATTTGCTCGGCTTTCACGATTTCGTTCATGCTCGCCCGGTTCGGCAGAATGTTGAACAGGCAAAGCGCCAGCGAAATGCCAAACAAGGTGGCGATGACGCTGCGGCGAACGCGCCTTTGGCTTTTTTGCTTCCAGTTTACCGCTTTGTTGCGGCGTATGAGGAAGTAACCGATGATAATAATATCAATAAAGATAAACAGATAGTACGGGTCCATCAAAGAGAAGACGCTGTTTTTAACCGCGGTTACCTGATTGACCTGCTCGAAGGCGTGGTAAGTGGCTATGACGCCGTAATACTTGAAGTACATAAATACGCCGAAGAAAATGGCAGTTACAAGCAAATTCACAATTAAGTAGTAGAGCAGCTTTCGTTTCGTTGCAAACCATTCGATTGCGCAAAACAAAATAAGCGTGAACGGTATTTCTTTAAGCAAAGTCGTCCAGAGCGGGCCGCCGTTAAACACAACCATCCAGGCAATGCAGCTTTTGACCAAAATAATAATGGAAAACAGGATGATCGGGCTTGGGCTGAATAATCGCTTGCTCGCTTTTGATGCCACCAAATTTCGCCTTCCTTTCAAAGCAAAAACAGGCGTAGTTTTCTAAAAAAGATAGAAGTAGATTAGCCTGTTTTTCGTTGCTGAATATATGCTCACTAATTTCTAGACAACATTATGCTCCTTTTCAACGCCGCTGTCAAAAGCCAGTAATAGGCTTCTTGTCCACTTTCATTTGAAAGCTATAATAGGGTATGATAGAGCAGGCGATCATAGATATGCTAAAATGCCAGGTTAGGAGAATCAACATGAGTAGAGGAATGTCGAGGAAGAAAAAAAGAGCGCGCGCTCTGCTGCTGTTTGTCGTGGTATGTATCGTAGCCATTGGCGGTTACCAATGGATTTCGAATTCAGATACGTTTGCCGAAACAGATAACAGCGGATCAAATACGGTTGACGCTGGCACGAACGGCGGACAAGCTTCGCCATCCCCGTCGGATTCTCCCGCCCCTTCGGACGGAAATGGCGGTATGGATGCCGGACAGCCGTCGGATTCACCGTCTGCCGACCCAAGCGAAACGCCTTCTGCAACGCCTGAACATCGGGAAGTGAATGCGGATGGCATTCCGGTAGCGGCGCAGGCAGACAGCATTACAGCTTTAATTAATAAGGAAAACTCGCTGCCGGACGATTTTGATCCGACCGATCTCGTTTACCCGGATGTGCCTTTTATATTTAAGGAAAAGATCGAAAAACGGATGATGCGGAAGGAAGCGGCCGGAGCGCTGGAGAAGCTGTTTGCCGGCGCGGAGAAAGACGGCATTCATTTGGCCGGCGTATCGGCCTACCGTTCCTATAAGACGCAGCGGACGCTGTTTGACAATTACGTCAAAAAAGACGGCTATGACAAGGCGCGCACGTACAGCGCGATCCCGGGCACAAGCGAGCATCAGACCGGGCTTGCGATCGACGTTTCGGGCAGTGACGGCAAATGCGCAGCGGAAAGCTGCTTTGGCGGCACGCCGGAAGCGACTTGGCTCGCGGCGCACGCTTCGGAATACGGGTTTATTATCCGTTATCCGGAGGGGAAAGAGAACATTACCGGCTACAAATATGAGCCTTGGCATTTGCGTTATGTAGGCGAGGATCTGGCCAAGGAGCTGGATAGCAAAGGCGAGACGTTGGAAGAATATTATAATACGGTTCCGGTTAACCAATAAGGCACAGCCGCTTGATGAAGGCAACGCCGATTACGCCGTGCGCAGGCGCGGATGTAATCGGCGTTGCCCATTATACTGCGGACAGGTGCAGATATAATCGGCGCTGTCAATTATACCGCGGGCGGATGCGGAGAAATCGGCGCTGCCCGGTTATGCCGCAATGATGGCGCGGCGTAAACCGGACAGCGCCGGGCCTTGCGGTTAAATCTTTGGTTCGAATGTTTTGCAGTCGGTTTCTTCGGAATGAGAAGCGGATTTGTTCCGGTTGTTGACTACATAAATGGAGGAAGCAGCGCATTGATTGCCTGCAGCCCAATATTTGCAAGAGTTTACTTCGCACAGTACATCTTTTGCCATCGCCATCACCTCCTCCTTAACTGAGCTGAGCGCCGCATCCGGGCTTGGACCCAAACGCCGTAACTGCGGCTCTTGTTAATTAGCATGGACAAACGATATATCGCTTTATACAAAAGAAAGGACGGATTTCGATGATAAAAAATGTTTATTTTAATCATGACGGCGGGGTTGATGATCTGATCTCCCTGTTTTTGCTGCTGCAAATGAAAGAAGTGAAGCTGACGGGGATTTCCGTTATTCCTGCCGACGGTTATTTGGAGCCTGGCGTGAAAGCAAGCCGCAAAATTATCGACCGCTTTGGCGGTGCGGACAATGCGAACCTGGAAGTGGCGCGCTCGAATTCGCGCGGGGTTAACCCGTTTCCGGCGGAATGGAGAATGCATACGTTTTTTGTAGATGCGCTGCCGATTTTGAATGAAACCGGACAAATGAAGGCGCCGGAGGCGGCATTGCCGGCCCATCGCCATATGATTGAAACGATTAAGAAAACCGAAGGCCAAACGACGCTGCTGTTTACAGGCCCGCTGACGGACCTTGCCAGAGCGTTAGATGAAGCGCCGGAGATTGAAGCCAAGATTGAACGCTTGTACTGGATGGGCGGCACGTTCCTGGAGGCCGGCAACGTACAGGAGCCGGAGCATGACGGCACGGCGGAGTGGAACGCATTCTGGGATCCGGAAGCGGTAGAGCGTGTATTTGCAAGCGGTTTAAACGTGACGATGGTGGCGCTGGAAAGCACCAACAAAGTGCCGCTGACAATGCCGGTCCGCAACCGCTGGGCTTCGCTGCGCAAGCATGAAGGGCTTGATTTTATGGGCCAATGTTACGCGATGTGCCCGCCGCTTGTCTTTATGGAGACGAACTCGACCTATTATTTGTGGGATGTGCTGACAACAGCGATTGTAGGCGAACCGGGGCTTGTAGAGGAGAAGACAGTGAACGCCAAAGCGATCAGCTCAGGGCCGAGCCAAGGCCGAACCGTGGAAGCGGCGGATGGCCGTCCGGTCAGCCTTGTCTATGATGTCGATCCTGTTCGGTTTTTTGACTACATTACGGAGCTTGGGCAATCGGCCAAGCTGAACTAACGTCTAATCCATCTCATAGATGGAACCCGATTTGCTCGCGTACAGCTCGGCATATACTTTTTCTGCATAAGCATCCGTCATGCCGGCGATATAATCCGCGACAAAACGCGGCCAGCTCCACACGTTGCGGTGCAGCTCGAAGCTTTCGATCCAGTCCGGCGGAATAATAAGCTTGCCGTTCTCGGGAAGAATAAAGCTGTCCCATAACCGGCGCAGCATAATTTCGCTTCTTTTTTGCAGGCGCTGTACGCGAAAATCTTTAATCAGCGTCACCCATGCGAGCTTCTTCAATATTTCCATCGTGCGGAGAAGCTCCATATCTTTATGGCCGCCGTTCACCAGCGTGACCTGCTTCCAGCCTTTTGCCGGATCGTCAATAATGCCGACTTTGCCCGCAAACATGCTGACCCAGCGCGCTTTCATTTCTCTCCTCGTGCGTGAAGGCTCTTGATCATAATTAACGTACAACGATTCCCATTGTTCCAAATACAAATCAAGCACTCGCCGTACCATAGCCGGAATATCGACTTGATCCCAATTCAAATCTTTGTTGCCTTGATCTTCGACAATTTCCTGAACCAGATGGCTGATGAGCCGGTTGTCTTCAAAAAACGTGCGGTTCATTTGGATTTTGCCGGCACGAATGCCGTCTTCGATATCATGGGTCGAATAAGCGATATCGTCGCATAAATCCATAAGCTGCGCTTCCAGCGTCGATGCCCCTGCAGGAAGCTTCCACAAGTCGCGGATGGCGCCGATTTCCTGCCATTCCGTCTGATACAGCCCTTTGAGCCTGCCGGGCTCATCCAGGCAATACGGATATTTATTAATGGCCAGGAGCACTGCTGCCGTCAAATCCATCCCGCTGCCGCTGCCGGCGCGTTTCTCCAGAAACATAAGGATGCGGTAGTTTTGCGCGTTTCCTTCATATTTCATGCCATGCTGCTTTTGCAGCAGATCGTTCAGCACTTCTTCGCCTTTATGGCCAAACGGCGGATGGCCCAAATCATGGGCGAGCGCTGCAATTTCCACGACGGCGGGGTCGAGCATAAGACCCGGATGCTCTTTCGCCGACAAGAACGGATACTGCTTGCCGAGCCGCCGCGCAACTTCGCGCGCAATTTGGGATACTTCCAGCGAATGGGTCAGCCTCGTCCGGTAATAATCGCCGGAGCCCGCGCCAAATACTTGCGATTTCCCTTGCAGCCTGCGGAAGGCGGGCGATTGAATCAGCCTGGCATAATCGCGTTCATATTCATCCCGTTCCTCGCTGAAGGTGCCAAGGGAAGGTTCGTCCAAGCGCATTTTTCTCAAATCCATAGCAAGTCTCCTTTCAGTGAGGCTGGTATTTGCAAAATTGTAGCATACTTCGACCAATTTCTCCTACTTGAACATGACATGATACATAGAGTATGATTCCATTAACTTTTGTAATTTATTGAAACTCAAGGAGTTTGTATATGAATATTTGGCAGGACGTCTATACGTTTATTACCGTTGCCAACATCTTTCTGGCGCTGATTGTCGTTTTTTTCGAAAGGCGCAACCCTACGTCCAGCTGGGCATGGCTGATGGTTCTATATTTCATCCCGGTAATCGGCTTTATTCTTTATCTCGTGATCGGCCAAAAGTTCCGCAAACGCCAGCTGTCCCGGCTGCTGGGAGACCGGCAGCGGATCATTGAGGACACGATAGACTGGCAGAAAGAAATGATGGCGGGCAGGCGTTACCGGTTCCAGGACGAAGCGATGAGCAGCTATCAGGATATGGTTCTGATGAATTTAGAGACCGGCAATTCGCTTTTTACTGATAATAATGAGATCGAGACGTTCACCGACGGCGTCAGCAAATTTGACGCGCTTATCCGCGATATTATGTCTGCAAAACATCATATTCATCTCGTTTATTACATTGTGCGCGGGGACAAGCTGGGGCACCGGTTAATTCATGCGCTGACCGAAAAAGCGAAGCAGGGCATTGAAGTGCGTTTTTTGTATGACTACATCGGCAGCATCCGGGTGAAAAAACGGCTGTTCAAGCCGCTGATCGAGGCGGGCGGACTGGTCAGGGCATTTTTTCCGACCCGGTTTCCGTTTATCAATTTTAAAATCAACTACCGCAATCATCGCAAACTGGGCATTATCGACGGCAACATTGGTTACATCGGCGGGTTTAATATCGGCGACGAATATTTGGGGCTGAACAAGCATTTTGGCGCGTGGCGGGATACGCATTTGCGGGTGAAGGGATTTGCCGTCCATCAAATGCAGGCGCAGTTTCTGATGGACTGGAATCTCGCTTCCTCGGGCAAAGTCGAGCTGAAGGAAGCGTATTTCCCTTCCAATTCCGACAGCCGGGGCAAAATCGGCATGCAGCTGCTCGCCAGCGGCCCGGACTCTGCGTTTGAGGAAATTAAAGCGGCTTATATTAAAATGATCCATTCCGCCAAAAAAACGGTCTATTTGCAGACGCCTTATTTTGTGCCGGACAGCAGCATGATGACGGCGTTGCGCATCGCCGCGAAATCGGGCGTAGAGGTGAATGTGATGCTGCCGAGCAAGCCGGACCACTTTTTTGTTTATTGGGCGACCCAGTCTTATATCGGCGAGCTGCTGCGGTTTGGCGCAAAGGTGTACCATTACCAGGAAGGCTTCCTCCATGCCAAAATGCTGGTCATCGACGGAATGGTCGCTTCGGTCGGCACCGCCAATATTGATATTCGCAGCTTCCGGCTGAATTTTGAAATGAATGCCTTTATTTATGATTCGGAAACGGCCTGCAAGCTGCAGCGCATCTATGAGAAAGATATGGCGAGCTGTATCGAATTAACGTTAGAAGGATACGGCAGCCGGCCGTATTTCAACCGGTTTAAAGAATCGGTCAGCCGGCTGCTCTCGCCGATTCTGTAAGCCGGCTGCAGCATCAGGCGCCCGCAGCAGTTTTGCACACATGCAGATGAATTTGTCCGCAATCCCTTCGTCAAGGTGCGAAGATGGACAAACTCATCTGCATGTTTGCGTTCATGGCGCAGCAAAGGCGCTGCGGCTCCCTATGCCGTTTAGCTGCTGCCTTTTACCGGCGGAAGGCCGCCTGAGCTTCGCCGCTTATTCCGCCCGGATTTGCCCGGAACGGAAGCTTGGCAGGACAGGTGCCGCCGTTGACGGGGGCAGTTATTAAATTTATACTAAATCTAAATTACACCGAAGAAAAGAAGGGTTCACCCATGAGTAAATTGAATTTAACCGTACAGCGTAAAGCGGTATTGGATGTGTTGATGGCGTCGGAAGACCATCCGACAGCTGCCGATATTATTGACAGGCTGCGGCTGCAGGGCCAGCATTTCGCTTACGGCACAGTATATAATTCGCTCCGCTATTTGACCGAGGCGGGGCTGATCCGCGAGCTGGAGCTTGGGAAAGCCGCCAGCCGTTACGATGCCCGGATGGATGAGCATCAGCATATTATATGTACCGAATGCGGACAGGTGGACGAAGTGCTGATTGACGTGCCGCAGCAATGGATGGAGGCCGTCGGCGATCAAACCCGTTATCACATTCATGAAGCCCATGTCGTTCTGAAAGGAGTGTGTGCAGCATGCGCCAAGGCGAAAACGTAACGCCCCCATCATACAGCGAGGCTCCTGCTGCCGGCGCGGAGCTGAACGGCGGCGCCGTTCCGGCATCCGTGCCGCTTGCCGAAGCTGCTGACCCGCATCTTTGGCTGCCCGAAGAAGCGGAGGCTTGCCTGCTGACGAAGCGGGTTATGATCGTCAGCCCGTTCCCGAATCAGGTGTACGGGCTGGTCCAGTCGCTGTCGGCGGCTTGCTTTGATTTGTTTACGCTGCACGAATACGATCCGGCAATGGTCCGGAGCTTGCAGCCGGAGCTGCTAATTTACGACGCCAATCCGTATGCGCATACGCATGCTACCGCCAACGAATCGCTGCGGGAAGCCATCGCGCAAACGGCGCATGCCGCCGGCGTGCCGGTGCTGTATCTGGTGAACGAGCAGGCGACGCTGCTGCCGGAACTGCCGGCAAGCGCAGAGCTGCTTGTCTGGCCGGCAAGCCTTCAGGAGGCCATGTTCCGCATTAACCGTCTCGTGATGAAGCATGAGGCGGCGGGAGCGGCGGCGCATCAGGATACGATGATCTTCAAGGATTTGAAGCTGGATTTGAAGAAGATGGCGGTATACCGGAGCGGCTCGCGGGTGGATTTGACCAAAACGGAATACGAGCTGCTAGTGCTGTTTCTGAAATCGGACGGCAGCGTGCTGTCGCGCGAGTCCATCTTCGACGGGCTGTGGGGCAGCCAGTTTCTCGGCGGCAGCAACGTCGTGGATGCTCACATTAAAAGTCTGCGCAAAAAGCTGAAAGACAGCGCGGTTGCGCCGCAATATATCGTTACGGTGCGCGGCGCGGGCTACCGGCTGGCTGACGAACGGCCGGAATAACGCATCCGTCGCGGACAAATATGGACAACGTGTCATAATTGGGATGATTTTCATCTATATTTCATTATAGGTTCATCCAACCGTCATGACAGGCTTAAAGCAACCTTGCTAAAATAAATTTTAACAGTTTAGATTAAGTCTAATTCTATTATAAAATTTATCGTATGAGGTGATTTGTCCATGACCACGAATAATAACCATCTGACAACGAGCTGGGGCGCGCCTGTAGGCGACAACCAGAACTCTTTGACCGCCGGAAGGCGCGGGCCGACGCTTATCCAGGATGTCCATCTGCTGGAGAAGCTGGCGCATTTCAACCGGGAGCGCGTGCCTGAACGCGTTGTCCATGCCAAAGGCGCGGGAGCGCATGGTTATTTTGAAGTTACGAACGACTTGTCCGCTTATACGAAAGCAAGCTTCCTGTCGGAAGTCGGCAAACGCACGCCGATGTTTATCCGGTTCTCCACCGTTGCCGGCGAGCTGGGCTCGGCGGATACGGTACGCGATCCGCGCGGGTTTGCCGTTAAATTTTATACCGAAGAAGGCAATTACGATCTGGTAGGCAACAATACGCCGGTATTTTTTATTCGTGATGCCATCAAGTTCCCGGACTTTATTCATACGCAAAAACGCCACCCGCAAACGCATCTGAAAAACCCGAACGCCGTATGGGATTTCTGGTCGCTGTCGCCGGAGTCGCTCCATCAGGTGACGATTCTGATGTCCGACCGCGGCATTCCGGCCACGCTCCGCCATATGCATGGCTATGGCAGCCATACGTTCAAATGGGTCAATGCCGAAGGGCAGGCGGTGTGGGTGAAATACCATTTCAAAACCGAGCAGGGCGTTCAAAATCTGGACGTTGATCTTGCCGCCAAGCTCGCCGGCGAAAATCCGGATTACCATACCGAAGATTTATTTAACGCCATCGACAAAGGCGATTTCCCGGCATGGACGCTGTACGTGCAAATTATGCCGCTGGAGGATGCCGACACGTACCGGTTCGATCCGTTTGACGTGACGAAGGTATGGTCGCAAAAGGATTATCCGCTGATCGAAGTGGGCCGGATGGTGCTTGACCGCAATCCGGACAATTACTTCGCCGAAGTGGAGCAGGCGACGTTCTCGCCGGGCAACTTCGTGCCGGGTATCGAAGCATCGCCGGACAAAATGCTGCAGGGCCGCCTGTTCGCTTATTCCGACGCGCACCGGTACCGCGTAGGCGCCAACCATAACCAGCTGCCGATCAACCGCCCGGTCAGCCCGGTGAATAACAAACAGCGCGACGGCTTTATGCGCGGCGACGGCAACGGCGGGTCCGGCACGTATTACGAGCCGAACAGCTTCGGCGGCGCAGCCGAAGCGCCGCAGCATAAAATTGCGCCGTTTGAAGTATCCGGCACGGCGGACAGCGTCGCTTACGACCATGACGACCATTACACGCAGCCGGGCGACTTGTACCGCCTGCTGAGTGAAGAGGAGCGCACGCGGCTTGTGCGCAACATCGTAGGCGCTATGTCGCCGGTTGAACGCGACGATATTAAGCTCCGCCAAATCGGGCATTGGTACAAAGCCGATCCGGAGCTTGGCGAACGTATTGCGGAAGGGTTAGGCTTGTCCGTGCCGCAAGGCGTATAACCGATAACTGCCGGCGTAAACGGAGACATGAATCGAAGCAGCCGCCCGTCCATGACGGCGTCCCCCTGGTTAGGCATTCATCAGGGGGACGCTCAACGCTCATGGACGGCGGCTTTTTTTGCGCCTTCTGCGGCCTGTGCAGCTTTGTATACCGGGCGGCGCCCCCGGCAGCTTTCGAATCGGTGCTTGGCAGAACCCGTTCCTTAACGATATAATGATGTAATCGTTTCGGCTGACAATATTTGCTGGCCCGATGCGTAATGGAAAAAGTGAACTTCACTGCCGGAACTGATATACTGGCATAGTAGGACAAGACTAATAGAATGCGTACTGAGGTGTTTATATGAGTAATTCGGGACAACGGCTTAGAAAAGTGTTTAAGCAGGATGCGCTGCGCTGCGTCAGATTGCTTAAGCAGGGAATTCACCAGGTTGCCTTTACGGATGAAGCAAGAGAAGTTTTGAATAAATTTATGAAGACGCAGTATACCCAGCTGGAAGAGAAGCTGAAATTGATTATTGTAAGCACGAACATTACGTTCCTCGGCAAAATGAACTTTGCTGAACCTCATGATCCGGCCAACAAAGAAACAGCGGAGAAACTGCTGAAGGATCTGGATATTTTGGAAGACGCACTCATCAAATAATGTTCCGCTCGCAAGAGCGCGAATTGGATAACGAAACAAGCCGCCGGAGCTGACGCCCCGGCGGCTTGTTTCCTGTACTCCTATGATTTGGATGCTTCATCCAGTGCGAACTGCACTCCGAAATAGACCGCGACAGCACCAACGACGCATATCGCGATAACGAGATAAACCAGCTTTTTACCGCTCATCATATCCACCTGCTTTGCCCCTGAATCAATTGCATCTATTGTACGCTAACGGGATACGGAATCACAAATGGACAAAGTATGGCGGACGGCTCCTGAAGGTCTGCTGCCACTCATCGGCACTGGCATTTGCGAACAAGGTTATATTTGTCGTACGATAAAGCTAACTATAAGGAAATGGGGATAGGCATGATGCATTTGTCAGATGGTGTTATGCAAGTTATATCAATTGTGGTATCGCTTCTTCTAGGTTCCGCCATCATCTTTTTGCGGATGAAAGGGACGAAACGCCCTACGACGCTTCGTAAAATCATTATCCCGCCGCTGGGCATGTCGACCGGCGCCTTAATGTTCATTTCTCCTTTAACAAGGGTTCCGTGGCTGTGGGCGCTTATTACGTTTGCTTTAGGATTGTTTGTGTTTTCGGTTCCGCTTATTTTGACAACTAGGCTCGAGCGGGTCGGACCGGAAATTTACGTAAGGCGTTCTAAAATTTTTGCTTTTATCATTATCGGACTGCTTATATTGCGGCTCGCGCTGCATGGCGTTGTAGAAGAATATATGACGATTGCGCAAACCGCCGGCCTGTTCTTCCTGCTCGCATTTGGCATGATTATCGCTTGGAGAATCTCGATGCTGTTTGGCTATATGAAATTGCAAAAGCAGGAGCCGGCAAAAGCTTGACCTTGCGGCCGGCTCCTGCGCCGAGAGCGCAAGCCGTGCAGCGGGCTGGCATATTAGATGCCGTTTGAGATCAAGCCGTTACGTTTCCGGCGCTTCAAACGGCATTTTGCCGTGCAGCAGGCGCTGGATCTTGACGCAAATCCGGATCATTTGACAGCAAGGAGCGGAAATGTTATTTTAATAATTAATTGCATGCAATTTAATTTTCAACAATCTAAAATCGCAGGAGGCTGAAGCAGAGTGGAACGTTCCGACATGCTGCGTCTCGAGCAGCAGGTTTGCTTTTCGCTGTATGCCTGCTCGCGGGAAGTAACGAAGATTTACAGGCCTTTTCTCGACAAGATGGGGCTCACATACACGCAATACATTACGATGCTGGCGTTATGGGAAGAAGACAACGTGCCGGTTAAAGCGCTTGGCGAACGGCTTTACCTCGATTCGGGCACCTTGACGCCGCTGCTCAAAAAGCTGGAGGCGGCAGGTTATGTCGTGCGGGAGCGGGATGTGAAGGACGAGCGGAGCGTGCTGGTCCGGCTGACCGGCCCGGGCAGAGCGCTGCGAGAACAGGCGCTTGATTTGCCTTACGAGTTGTTTTGCCGGCTGGGACTGACAGTGGAACAAACCGCCATGCTGCGCGAGACGCTGCAGCAGCTGACGGAGTCGATACATCAGCATACACGGGAGGATGATGAACGATGACGATTTATGATTATACAGTAGAGACGATTAACGGAACGCCAACGACGCTGGAGCCGTACCGCGGCAAAGTGCTTGTCATCGTCAACACGGCAAGCAAATGCGGCTTTACGCCGCAATATGAAGGGCTGCAAAAGCTGTATGAGGAATATAAAGACCAAGGTTTTGAAATTTTAGGTTTTCCAAGCAATCAGTTTGCCGAGCAGGAGCCGGGAAGCAATGATGATGTGCAGCAGTTTTGCTCCATCAACTACGGCGTAACGTTCCCGCTGTTTGCAAAAAGCGACGTGCGCGGCGACAACGCTTTGCCGTTGTTTAACCAGCTGACGAAGGAAGCGCCGTTCCGCGGCTTCAATACGGATACGCCAAGCGGCAAAATGCTGGACGGCTTCCTGCAGGAGAAGCTGCCGGAGCTGCTTGAAGGCGACTCGGTCAAATGGAACTTTACCAAGTTTTTGGTGGACCGCGAAGGCCGCGTAGTAGCCCGCTTTGAATCGCCGGAAGAACCGGCTGCGATGAAAGAAGCGATCGAAAAGCTGTTGTAAGAAAAGGCGTTGGCCGCCGCTCCTCCTGCGGCGGCCGGAAGACGCCGCGGCGCCGGAGGAGGCGCCGCATAAGCTTGCCGCCCGGGTAATACGGGCGGCAAGCTTTTTTTTTGCGTTTGCGGCGGGCAGGCAGGCGAATTCGAAGAACCGGCCCGGCCGCCTTGTTGGCGAGGCTGATGAACGACCGGCCGGCCGCCCGGAATGAGCAGGGAAAGCATGGCTAATACTACGTTCAGCTAGCAATTCAGGAAAGCTGAGGGAATGAAATGGCGGATCACATCCAATCATCAGACAGCGGTTTAAACGGCTCAAACGACAAGTTTTCCAGATCGGGCTTTATATTTGCCGCAATCGGCAGCGCCGTCGGGCTCGGCAACCTGTGGAAATTTCCTTATATCACCGGCATGTACGGAGGAGCAGCGTTTTTCCTGCTATTTATTATGTGCTTGTTGTTTGTCGGATTGCCGATTTTGCTTGCGGAGCTGACAATCGGCAGGGGCGGGCGGGGCAGCGCGGCAAGCTCGCTTGTACGGCTGAGCGGCAATCGGCTATGGGGCGGATTTGGCGTCATTGCCATTGCCGGCGCTTTTTTCATTTTATCCTTTTACGCGGTTGTAGCGGGCTGGACGCTGCATTATATGGTGTTATCGTTTAGCCGGCAATTGTTCGCTGATGCGGATTTCGGGCAGCGGTTCGCCCATTTCAACGGGAGCTGGCTGCCTGTGCTTTGGCAGTTTGTCGGAATGCTGGTGACATCGGCGGTGGTCTACAAAGGCGTCTCTTCGGGCATCGAGAAGTTTAATAAAATTTTTTTGCCGGGGCTGGTCATCCTGCTTCTGCTGCTCGTAATCCGGGCGTTAACCATGAAAGGCGCTTGGGAAGGCGTGGAGTTTTTTCTGATGCCGGACTTCAGTAAGCTGACCACGGAATCGGTGCTGGTCGCGCTTGGCCATGCTTTTTTTTCGTTGTCGCTTGGCATGGGCACGATGATGACTTACGGCGCATATGTGGACAAGCGCCAGTCGTTAGGCTCGGCGACGCTTGCGATAGGCGCCGGGGACCTTATTTATGCGCTGCTGGCGGGGCTGATCATTTTTCCGATATCGGCCGCGTTTGGCATTGCGCCGGACCAGGGGCCAAGCCTCGTATTTATTGCCTTGCCGGCGGCTTTTGCAGCTATGCCGCTCGGCTGGCTGTTCGGCGGCTTGTTTTTCTTAATGCTTGCATTTGCGGCATTGACGTCGACCGTGTCGCTGCTGGAGGTGCCCGTTGCCTATACGCAGGACAAGCTGGGCTGGGGCCGGCGGCTTTCGACGGTAGTCGTCGGCTGTTTATGTTTTCTGATCGGGATTCCTTCGGCACTTTCCGGCGGCGGCTTGTACGGCTGGCTTTCCTTTGGGGGCGGACGTTTTTTGAATGGATGGATTTTATCGCCTCAAACATTATTTTGCCGGTTGGCGGCTTTGTTGTGACGATCTTTGCCGGATACGTCTGGAAGCAGGCCGGCGATGAAGCGGGATTGTCGGGCGGCTGGTACCGTTTATGGGCATTCCTTGTCCGGTATGTCGCCCCGGTTCTTGTTGTCGCCGTGTTCCTGTACACCAGCGGCATCATCCATTTTTAATGGTTAGTTCCCGGCGAAGCTGCAGTTGCGGTTCTGGTATAGCGGAGTGGGGCTGTCCGATTGGACTTGCGGTTGCAGGTGAGGTCTATTGGGGCTGGGTCGGTGGAAGGGAAAGCAATATAGGATGGTGCAGCGGGTAAGGTCAGGTTCCGCATTTAAGAGCTGACTAAGAGGAGTGAAGCAGGTTCGGACTTGTGCAGTTTATTATTGGGTTCGGACCGGTCAGCTCGAATGGACCTTTTCACATTGCCAACTGCAAATATGCAGTTAATTTTGAACGAAAATGAAGGTTTGACCCAAACAACTGTAAATTTGCAGTTGATTTTGCCCGTTTTCCTCCAATTCGCTCGAAATAGCAAAAAACAACTGCATATTTGCAGGTAAACACCGCCAGAGCCTTCTTTTTCGGAAAAACAACTGCATATATGCAGTTGGCCGTCCGCTCGGCGGACTTCAATTGCCCGAGACAGCACGGGCCGCCTCACAGTAGCCCGGCAGGGCCGCCAGAAACGCCCCGCGCGGCGCAGCAGCGCCAGAGCCCGCCGCACGCAGAGCCTCGCGCGGCGCAGCTGCACCAGAGCCCGCCGCACGCAGAGCCCCGCGCGGCGCAGCAGCGCCAGAGCCCGCCGCACGCATCAGCCCGACGTCGCTCCCAGCACCAGAGCCCGCCGCACGCAGAGCCCCGCGCGGCGCAGCAGCGCCAGAGCCCGCCGCACGCATCAGCCCCGCGCCGCTCCCAGCACCAGAGCCCGCCGCACGCATCAGCCCGACGCCGCTCCCATCGCGAGCGCGAAAAAAAGGCAAGCCCTGCAGACAAATTCGTCTGCAGGGCTTGCCTTTTACATCTCTATATGTTCACGCGCAGCCAGCGGTCAATCCGGATTAGCGCTTCCTCCAGCTTCTCCATCGAAGCGGCGTAGGAGCAGCGGATAAAGCCTTCTCCGCCGCCGCCGAATACTTGGCCGGGAACAGCGGCGACTTTAGCCTCCGCCAGCAGCCGTTCGGCGAAACGCTGGGACGTTAAGCCTGTTGACGCAATGGACGGGAACGCGTAGAACGCGCCTTGCGGTTCGCGGCAGGTTAAGCCGATGTTGTTCAGCCCTTGCACAAAAAAACGGCGGCGCCGGTCAAATTCCTGTTTCATCGCATCCTTTTCTTCCAGACCCGAACGCAAGCATTCGATGGCGGCCACCTGGCCAACCGTAGGCGCGCAAAGCGCCGTGTATTGGTGGATTTTCACCATGGCGCTGATCAGCTCACGCTCTCCGCAAGCATAACCGACGCGCCAGCCGGTCATGGCAAACGCTTTGGAGAAACCGCTGATGACAATGGTGCGCTCCTTCATGCCGGGCAGCGACGCAATGCTCGCATGCCTGCCGCCATACGTCAGCTCGGCGTACATCTCATCGGACAAGACGATCAGGTCATGCTCTTCGGCCAGCTTCGCGATCGGCCTCCAGTCGTCCAGCGTCATGACGGCACCGGTCGGATTGCTTGGATAATTGACCACAAGCATCTTCGAGCGCGGCGTGATGGCTTTACGGAGCGCATCGGCTGTCAGCTTGAATGAATGGCGGGCCGATGTTTCGATTGGCACCACCTGTGCGCCGTTCATGCGGGCAAGCGGCTCGTAAGCGATATAGCCGGGGACGGGGATTAATAGTTCGTCGCCGGGAGAAAGAAACGCGCGCATGGCGAGGTCGATGGCTTCGCTGCCGCCGACCGTTACCAGCACTTCGCCGGCGGGATCATACGCCAGCTGGAAGCCCGCATGCAAATATTCGGCAATGGCTTCGCGCAGCGCGTACAGCCCTTCGTTAGGCGTATACATCGTGCTGCCGCTTTCCATGAGCCGGATGCACGCTTCCCTTGCTTTGCGCGGCGTCCGGAAATCCGGCTCGCCGACGCCAAGCGAAATCGTCTCTGCGCTTGCTTCGGCCGCGTTAAAAAACTGCCGGATACCGGATGGCGGCATTTCCCTTACGACTTTTGAAATATAATCACTCGTCTTGCTCATCGCTTGCTCGCTCCTCCGCTACTTTAATCTCTTTGCCGTTCCTCTAGCGAATACGTGATAATGTCGTCCAGCAGCGCGCTGAACGAAATACCCGCGGCGGCGGCGCTTTTGGGCAGCAGGCTGTTGCGGGTCAGCCCCGGCAGCGTATTGATCTCCAGCACATAAGGCGTGCCGTCTTTAATGATCATATCGATGCGCGCATATACGCTGCATTTCAGCGCCTTGTAGCTGGCGAGTGCGGCATCCGCCACCTTCTCCTGAAGCTCAGGGATCAGCTCGACAACCTGCTCTTCGGCAGCGCCGTCCTCGTATTTGGACGTATAGTCAAAAAACTCCGAGCTCGGGCGGATGGAGATGATCGGCAGCAGCTCGCCGTTTACAACCGGGCAAGTAATTTCGTCTCCGCCGATAAATTGCTCGATCATGACCGAACGGTCCCATTTCAGCGCCTCCAGAACAGCCGCTTCCAGCTCACCTGCATTGCGGGCAATGCAGGTGGCGATGCTGGAGCCGCCGGAGTTAGGCTTTACGACAACCGGGAAGCCAAGCTTCTCCGTATTGGCAGCGGCCAGTTCCTCCATGCTGCCGACATTCACCCAATCGGCGGTTGGGACGCCCTCCTGGCGGAGCAGCTTTTTTGTCACGTCTTTATCCATGCAGGCGCTGCTCGACAGCACGCCGCAGCCGGTGTAAGGGATGCCCAGCGATTCCAGCGTCGCTTGCACCGTGCCGTCCTCGCCGTATTTGCCGTGCAGGGCAAGCAGCGCGACGTCGATGCCTCCCGTTTTATCAATCAGGTCGCGTTTCGTATTAATTTCAATCGGATACACCTCATATTTGGAACGGTCGAGGTTGGCGACCATTTCTTTTCCTGTCAGCAGCGATATTTCCCGTTCTGAAGATACGCCGCCCATAATAACTCCTACTTTCATCATGCTAATCTTCCTCCTTCATTCGTTGTAAGCGAGCCGCCGTCCGTCAGCCGCGAAGCCGGCTACAAAAGCTGCCTTGCCGCTTTGCCGATCCGTTCGATGCCTGCGGCGATTTGTTCGTCCGATACGCGGGAGAACCCGATCCGCATCGTATGCTGCCCTCCGCCATCCGTATAAAAAATATCGCCCGGCGTAAATGCCACGCCTTGCTTCAAGCAGGCGTCCAGCAAATCGCGGGTGCGGAAGGACGGCTCAAATGCTGCAAACAGATGCAGTCCGCCGTCCCCGGACAGCCGTTTGGCCGGCAGCCACTTTTTGCAGCATTCGCTGGCCAGCTCGTATTTTCGTTTATATTCGGCTTTGGCGCGCTTTAAATATTTTTCGAAATTGCCGTTATGCAAATATTGATACAGCAGTGACTGATCCAGCGTTGACGTATGAATGGTGCGGGCGCGCTTGACGCTTTCCATATAGTCGATCAGCTCTTTGTCCGCCGCCATCCACCCGACGCGCAAGCCGGGGAACAAAATTTTCGAGAAGCTGCCTAAATAGATGACCTGATTGGACTTGCCTGCGCAGGCGATGAGCGGAGCGACGTGAGAGCCGGAATACCGGAGCTCCTCGTTAAAGCCGTCCTCCACAATCGGGATATGCCGCTCGCTTAGCAGCCGGATCGCCTCCAGCCGCTTATGATGCGACATGACGATGCCGGTTGGATTATGGTAAGAGGGCACCAAATAAGCAAGATCGTAAGGGCGTTTATCCAGCTCCTCCCGGAGCATGCCGATATTTAACCCGTCCTGCTCCATCTCGATGCCGGTCAGCTCAAAGCCGTGCATGCGCATATTTTTAATGGCCGTGTTATGGGTCGGGTTTTCGCACAAAATCCGTTTATGATTCTGATTAAGGCCCGACAACAGCAGATTAAACCCTTCGGTAAAACCGTTTGTAATGAGCAGATCTTTGCCCGCCATATCCACGCCTTTGTTCTCCATATAACGCTTTAAATAATCGATCAGCGGCTTATAGCCTTTGGCATAGCCGTAGTTGAGCAGCACGTTGCCTTCAATCGACATCCGGTCGAGAAACGCGCGTTTGACGTTTTGCAGGTCGAACAGCTTTTCGTCCGGCGCAATGCTGGTGAAGGAAATCGTGCCTTTGCCGGCGCGGATGCCGTGCTTCATCAAGTCATGCTCTTCCGCCAGCTTGGCGTAGCCGTTCACGCGCTGCTTCCAGTCGATCCGCTGCTCTTTGCCTTCCCGGCCGCCGTCCTGCGCGCCAACCTGGGCGTTTGCAGCAGCGGGCACCACATAATGGCCTTTGCCCTGCAGCGGATAAATAAATCCTTCATCTTCAAGGTCGGCGTACGCGGTCAGGACGGTCGTCCGGCTGACACGGAGCAGGGAGCTGAGCTCCCGCGTGGACGGCAGCTTCTGATCCGCTTGGAATGCGCCTGTCGTCATCAGCCGTTTCAAATAGTCCTTCACCTGGATATAAGCCGGCCGGTCACTTGCCAGTTCGAAATCGGAATACATGCTATGCCACTCCCTTGCATCCTTATCATGCCATAATGCCTCTTGTCTTCAAAAGAACCACCGCCCCCGCCTTTCACGCGTCAAGTGGTCTGCCGCCGGTCCGTCAAAACAGCCGCTGAGCGGTCAGCGGCTGTCCGATCCATTATGGGCGTGCCTCAATATAATGAAGCAGCTTGTTTTCCACTTGATAAATCGATTTGGTGCGAATGCTGTATTCGGTTACATTTTCCCCTTCAAGATGGGCGTACAGCAGTCCTGCATTCCGCAGCTTGGCCAAATGGTCATGCGTGATCCCTTTCGAGAGCCCCAAGTAACGCACAATTTCAATAAAGGTGCGCGGCTTCTCTGCCACATACCGCAAAATTTTGAGCCGGTTTTTCTCCCCGAGGCTGCGAAGCAAGTTCAGGTCCGGCGTCGGAATCGTATCCGGGTCTCCGAAATAAAGCCGGGCGTTATAGAAGCAAACGATATAATGGTCAAAATGATAAACGATATTGCGGGGCTGAAAATGATATTGCGGAATAAGAATAAGCTGACTCATGCCGGGCAGCGGACGGAACATCAGTCCGTTCGTCGTCTCGTCAATCGCAGATTCCGCCGGCAGCTTCTGCAGCATCTTGCTGCGCGCCTTCGCTTCCTGTTCCAGCGCATGGCCGATTGCCGGGTCAAGCTTGCTGAAATATTGGAGGTGCCACTCTCGCAGCAGCGCGGTTATGCGTGTGCGGTATTGTTCCAGGTCATCCGGATAAGGATGGCTGTATTCGGCGAACAAAGCTTTCATTTGCTTGGTATCCAGCTTGTCCAGCCAGCCTAGAAACTGCTCCGCCGATTTTTTGTCCGGGCATAACATCGCCAGCAAATAAGCGGATTTCCACTCGTCATCCAGCTTCATCCGCTGCAGCGCTTCATTCAGCTCCGGCGTGAGCTTGCTGCTCGTCTCCTCTATCCAGGAGAGCGGAAGGTCGATTTTTTTGTGCGAACCGCGGTTAATGTACGTATGCAAGCTTGCCATTAATTCATAAACAGGTGAATAAGCAACCGTAACCTGCCAATTCATATTCCACGCTCCCCAGCCGTCACATTCGGCAGCCCGCCTTATTCCGGGCTAATCCGCTCCGTACTCTATGAATGGAGTCTACAAAAGTATGAGCCAAACTTCAACCCTGAATGAAAAGGGCGGAGAAGGCGGGCGGAACAGAGGGACAATCTATTCCCGGGGTGGGTTATGTTTTCAGCGAAATTTGTGTATTATAGGAGGATATAAGCATGTCTGTGTGGGAAAGGTTGGTCGATGATGGAGAATACGGAAACAAAGCAGTTATCATCAAATTTCATTAAAAATATCGTCGTGGAAGATTTAAAGGAAGGCCGCGTCCAGGAAATCGTCACTCGTTTCCCGCCGGAGCCGAACGGTTACCTTCATATCGGACACGCCAAGTCCATATGCCTTAATTTTGAGCTGGCAGACGAATTTAAAGGGCGCACCAATTTGCGCTTTGACGATACGAACCCGGTTAAAGAAGATACCGAGTTTGTAGAGTCGATTCAGGAGGATGTGCGCTGGCTCGGCTTCGAATGGGACGAGCTCCGCTTTGCATCCGATTATTTTGAAGAGCTGTACAATCGTGCCGTTCTTCTTATTCGAAAAGGAAAAGCGTACGTCGACGACCTGTCGGCGGAAGAAATCCGCGAAAACCGCGGCACGTTGACCGAACCGGGCAAAGAAAGCCCGTACCGGAACCGCAGCGTGGAGGAGAATCTCGACCTGTTTGCGCGCATGCGCGCCGGCGAATTCGCAAACGGCGAGAAGGTGCTCCGCGCCAAAATCGACATGGCGTCGCCCAACATTACGCTGCGCGATCCCGTCCTGTACCGGATTGCCCATGCCCATCATCACCGGACCGGCGATGCTTGGTGCATTTACCCGATGTACGATTATGCGCATCCGCTGAGCGATGCCATCGAAGGCATTACGCATTCGATCTGTACGCTGGAGTTTGAAGATCACCGCCCGCTGTACGACTGGACAATCCAGGAATGCGAGATGGAGGCGACGCCTCATCAATACGAATTTGCCCGCCTGAACGTGACGAACACTGTCATGAGCAAACGGAAGCTGAAGGCGCTGGTGGACGAAGGCGTGGTGGACGGCTGGGACGATCCGCGTATGCCAACGATCAGCGGCATGCGCCGCAAAGGCTATACGCCGGAAGCGCTGCGCGCATTTTGCCGCGAGATCGGCGTTGCCAAAAGCAACAGCCTTGTTGACGAGCGGATGCTGGAGCATTTTATCCGCGAGGACTTGAAGCTGAAGGCGCCGCGCACGATGGCGGTGCTTCGCCCGCTCAAAGTGGTGATCACCAACTATCCGGAAGGACAAACGGAGCTGCTGGATGCGGAAAACAACTCCGAGAATGAAGCGATGGGCCATCGCCAAATTCCGTTCTCCCGCGAAATTTATATCGAGCAGGACGATTTTATGGAAAATCCGCCAAGCAAATATTTCCGCCTGTTCCCGGGCAACGAGGTTCGCCTGAAGCATGCGTACTTTATTAAATGCGAGGACGTCATCAAAGACGCGGACGGCAATGTGGTGGAGCTGCACTGCACCTATGATCCGGAAACGAAAAGCGGCTCCGGCTTTACCGGCCGCAAAGTGAAAGGCACGATCCATTGGGTTGACGCTTCCCAAGCCGTGCCTGCACTGTTCCGCTTGTATGAGCCGCTTATTACCAGCGAAGCGGAGGAAGAAGGCAAGCCGTTCCTGGAATGCATCAATCCGAACTCGCAGGAGCTGGTGCGCGGCTTCGTGGAGCCGAACATGAAGGATGCTGCCGGCCATGACAAATTCCAGTTTTTCCGCCACGGCTACTTTAACGTGGATCCGAAGGACTCGACGCCGGAAGAGCTTGTGTTCAACCGCATCGTATCGCTAAAAAGCTCGTTTGATCCGTCGAAGGCTTAACCAAACGCTTTTGCAATAAAAGAGGGTGTTCCCCGGCCGGCCGCTATGCGGCAATGGGGAACACCCTCTTTATGTAGAGAACGCGCCGCCCGGCGGGCGGGCAGAGCAGTGACGCGGCGCTTAGCGGTGCCCGTGACGGCACGAAGCGCCAATGCCGTCCTTCGAAACGGGCGCTTAGCGCTCGTCCTTGGACGGGCCGTATACGCCGGCAACCGGCAGGCCGGCAAGGCGCATCAGAATCGTCAGCTGGCCGCGGTGATGAATTTCATGCTTCATGAACAACGTCAGGAAGCTGCCGGCAGTGAACGTTCTGCCGAACAGGTTCATTTCTTTGGACAAGTCGGCATCGGTCCATTTTTGCGCGACCGCTTCGGTAACCGAAGCAGCCGAACGGCGGTACAGCTCGGCAATCTCCGCAGCGGAAGCAGGGTAAGCGGCTTCTTTGCTTGGCGGATCGAGCGCAACGCCTCCATAGGAAAGGACGCCGCCGGACGGCACCAAATGCCAGGCCAGCTTGCCGATCGACCAGTTGCCTGCTCCCGGCAGGGCTTCTTGCGCCAGGGACTCATCCGTCAGCGCATCCAGCAGCTTTTGCGTGGATTGCCGCTCGATGGCATAGTCATCTACGAAACTTTTAATCGTGGTATACATTGTTTTATGGCCTCTTTTCTCCTCGAGGAGTAATGATATTCAGACCTTAATATACCGCAGATGGCGGCATGGATGCCAGTTTCCATCGTCTCTCCCGTCAAGCCTTGTGCTCGACCGGGGATCAGGGTGAAAATAGACGAATCTGGAAACACTATACAGGTACGCGCGCTTGCAGGACAAATGTTCGAAGTGTTGTCACCAAAGGCGCCGCCGCATTCGGCAATTAACCCATATAATGAATTCATATCGATTGTAGCGGACAAGAGGAGGATTATCGGGTCATGAGCAAGCAAAACGATCACATTCAACCGACCAGCACTAAAAACTACGCGATATTGATTATTACCGTATCGCTTATCGCTAACCTTGTCATTTTGCTGCTGTTTTTCTCGCCGATTGGCTATGAGGGGCAAGTGCATTTTGATACGACGATTTTTCCGCGGCTTAACGCTGTGCTGAACAGCTTTACGTTTATTTTCCTTGTGGCGGCGCTAATCGCGATTATCCGAAAAAACGTTAAAGTACATAAAGGCTTTATATTGGCAGCATTTGCGTCAACGCTGCTGTTCCTCGTGTCGTATTTGACCTTTCATTATATTTCGGCTGAAACGGCCACTTACGGCGGCGAAGGCATCAAGCGCCCGATCTATTTCTTTATTCTGATTACGCACAGCGTGCTGGCAGCCCTTATCGTCCCGCTTGCGCTGTTTACGCTTGTATGGGGCTGGACGATGCAGCTGCACAAGCACCGCCGCATTGCGCGCTGGACAATGCCGATATGGCTTTACGTCAGCATCACCGGCGTTGTCGTATACTTGTTTATGGCGCCATATTATTGATTGGACACACTGGCTGGCAGGCCGGCGACCCGGGGTCGCCGGCTTTTTTTATTTCACCTAGCGCCTTATTGGCGTGGACAGCCATGCTATAATGAGATTTATTTCATTATTATGGATGTGAGTGTATATGGAACAATTAAAAGGTAAGCTCATGACCGTCCGGACGCTGGCGGAAGATTTCCGCAGGCTGGGCATGTGTCCGGGAATGACCGTCATCGTTCATTCCTCGTTTAAATCAATCGGCAGCTGGGTGCTTGGCGGACCTGTATCCGTCATATTGGCGCTTGAGGAAGTGCTTGGCCCCGAAGGCACGCTTGTTATGCCCGCCCATTCCACAGACTTGTCGGACCCGGCAGGCTGGCAAAATCCGCCCGTTGATCCCGCATGGTGGGATGTGATCCGGGAGAACATGCCGCCTTATGACCGCGATTTGACGCCAACAAACCGGATGGGCATCATTGCGGAGCTTTTCCGCAAGCAAAACGGCGTGCTGCGGAGCGCGCATCCGCAGCTGTCATTTGCAGCACGGGGCAAACATGCCGGAATGGTGACGGATAACCATTCGTATGAATACGGATTGGGGGAAAATTCGCCGCTTGCGCGTATTTATGAGCTGGACGGGCATGTGCTGCTGCTCGGCGTCGATAACGGCAACAATACGTCCATCCATTTGGCGGAATGCCGCAGCTCTTATCCGTCGAAGCAGGAGACGGCTGCCTATGCGCCCGTTGTCGCAAACGGTCAGCGGCAATGGATCGGGTATGCCGATCTCGCCTATGACAGCTCGGACTTCAGCCGGATCGGCGAAGATTTCGAGCGGGATACCGGACTTGTAAAACGGGGGCTGATTGGACAGTCCAGCGCGCTGCTGCTGCCGCAGCGGGCAGTTGTGGATTACGCGGTTGAGTGGATGAAACGAAACCGCAAGTCATAACACGTATGTATGGAAAATAATGTTATAATGATGTTTATAACGGTTGGATTGATTTGCTGCCTGCAGCATGACGGGCCTGGCATCCGGAAGGAGAAAAGGTTATGCGCTTGTCTAAAGGAATCGTGTGGCTGCTTGCCATAATGATCGGACTGCTGTTTGCTGCCCCGCATCATATGTCCGTTTCGTTAGGCGAGCAGCTGTTTGGCTTGCTCGGATTGCCGGCCCATGTACCGGCGGGGGGAGCGCAATTCCGGCTGGAGGCCATTATAGGGATCGTGTTCATCATCGCCGGGATGATAGGCGTATACAAGGTATACGGCAAAGGGCGCATTTCTTTTGGCATCGGGCTTTGGATAGCCATTGCGGTTTGCGCTGAAATTTATCCGCATGCAACGGCAAAGCTAATGACGTTTGTATATTACGATGCGGACGGTCCGCGTTCCGTCGCTTATAATCCGGAAGAAAGCAGCTGTTCGCTTGTGAAGCGGGAAGGGAAGACGGCGCAGGCGGAATGCCGCCTTGTCCTCTATAACTACGGGCGGTTAAGCCAAGTTACCCTTATGCCGGTTCTTGTTATGCCGGAAAGGCTGGGGGAGGCCCCATTGCATTAAGGCCGGCGGACACCTCGCTGGAACCGCATCATAAAAACAAGCTGTTTTATACTTATGAGGTGGATGGCGGGATGTTGGGAACGGAGCTTGGCGGAAGCAACTGGTCGGGTTCCGTTCCGGCTGAACAAGTTTATGTTTCAGTCAAGCCTTATGGCGCGGCTGAACGGACAGCGGGCAGCTTCATGAATAACCTATTGCCGCAAGGCAGCTAGAAGAAGGAGTATGACATGACGAACGATACGAACTTAACTTATACGATTGCCGATGCGGAGTGGAGCGATCTGCCGCATATCGTGGCGATTTACAACTCAACTGTTGCCGGCCGTATGGTAACGGCCGATCTGGAGCCGGTGACGTTGGAAAGCCGGCGCCGCTGGTTCGAAGAGCATTCGCCGGATTTCCGGCCGCTCTGGGTTATGAAGTCAGCCCAGGGCGATATAATGGCCTGGCTCAGCTTCCAGTCGTTTTACGGGCGGCCGGCCTATAATGCAACGGCGGAACTGAGCATATATATTGCTGAAGAGCATCGCGCAAAAGGGCTTGGCAGCGTGCTGGTCCGGAAGGCGATTGATGAATGCCCGCGTCTCGGTGTCCGGACGCTGCTTGGTTTTGTTTTCGGGCATAATGAGCCAAGCCTTGCGTTGCTCCGGAAGTTTGGCTTTCAGGAATGGGCCAATCTGCCTCGCGTGGCGGAGCTGGACGGTGTGGAACGGGATTTGATCATTGTAGGCAAAAGAATCGGAGAGTAATCCGACGATGAAAAAGGAGCGCAGCCGATGACCGGACAACCAGCATTACCGCATGAACCACTCGGCTCCGAGCCGCCGTCCGGCGGGCCGGGAAAATGGCCTTGGCTGGAAATATGGATCAAGCCGCGGGCGATTAGCCGCTATTATTTGAATCAGCCGTACCAATTCCGCAAGCTGCTTCTTCTGGCTGCACTAGGCGGAGCGGTCATGGGTTTGACCGATGCGAGCATCAAGCCGGAGACGCTGGACAACAATCCGCTGGGGCTGCTGCTTTTTGGGCAATTGGTTCTGGGCGTCATCGGCGGATTGATCGGCTTCTACCTGGTCAGCTATCTCGTTCGGGTAGCCGGCGGCTGGCTTGGCGGAACTGGAGACAAAGAAGATCTGCGTACGGCGATTGTATACGGCTTTATGGTTCCGTCGCTGGTGCAGGGCATATTGTGGATACCGAAGTTTCTGGTGTTGGGCCGGGAGGCGTGGATACAGAAGACGGTTGCCGCGCCGTTTGACAACACGCCTTTTATGGACAATTACAGCTTGTTTGAGCTGTGCATTGCGGTCTGGGCGATTGTTGTGTTCGTGAAGGCAGTTGCCGAGGCGCACCGCTTTTCGGCTTGGCGCAGCCTGGGGGCGGTTCTTTTGTCGCTGGCGCTGTTTTTTGTAGCTGCTATCATCATCATTTTCTTTATTACCCTGCTGTTTAGCGTGTTTATATAAGGGATTAGCTCCCGTATCATGATGTGTTTCGGCCTGAAGCTGCAGTGCGGCTCAGGCTGGTTTTTATTTATTGCGAGATTGAGGGCTGCTTATGGAAGCTGAATAAATCCGGCTGCCGTTCTCAAACGTACATATAAGGTTAAAGTCCGAATGCGTTCAACTTTCGATACAACGTTAGATAGAGGGTGCATGTGATGGCCGGAATAATCAAGCGGCTGGCTTCGTTTAAATCCGTATTCAAATTTTTGTTTCCGGTTATCATTCTCCTGTTTCTGTACACACAAACCGGAAGCTTTATCCGGGATATTAAGCCTGCCGCTGCGCTTCATCTGCTGAAACAGCTGCATTGGGCGGATCATGCGGAGCTTGTGCTCGTCTGCTTTGCTGCTGTCGGAGCGATGCTCCTGTACGACGGGCTGCTGATGAAATGGAATAAAGCGCAAATTCCTGCTTTGTCTGTGATCAAAATCAGCTGGATCGCCAACACGTTTAATAATGTGATGGGTTTTGCCGGAATAACCGGCGCGGGGCTGCGCCTTACGCTGTACCGCAAATGGGGGCTGCAAGGGCCGGCATGGCTGCGTACGCTCGTCTATCAGTCGCTGTCCGCACTGACCGGGCTGTCTATCCTGTCGCTGCTGCTGCTTGCCGGCGCATGGCGGGACGATCGCTTGCTGCGCGACCATGTGTGGCTGCTGCTTGCCGTTATTGCAGTTGCGGCGTATGCCGTGCTGTTTGCGCTGCTGGGCAAGCTGCCGAGGCTTGGGCAATGGCTGGGGCTGTCCGACGCAGGCGGTGCTCCGGCCTCGCACACGGCGCCGGTGTACGCGATCGCCGCTTCGCTGGCGGAGTGGTTTGCCGCAGCGGTTTCTTTTGCGTTTATCGTCCATTTGCTTCATTTGCCGATCGGCTTCAGGGAGACGATGGGCATTTATACGGCGGCCGCCGTTGCCGGCGTAGCCAGCTTCGTGCCCAGCGGGCTGGGCTCCTTTGATGCGGTGGTGCTGCTGGCTTTCCATCATCAGGGTTTGTCCTCCGACCAGGCGCTGGCCGTGCTGCTGCTGTACCGGATTTTTTATTGCCTATTGCCATGGAGCTTGGGGCTTGCGTTTGCTTCCACCGAGTGGATGCCCAACAAGGAAAAATGGGCGCAGGCGCAACATCAAATATTAAAACCAGCCGTCAAACGCTGGCATTCCGTCTGGAATTGGCCAAGCCAGTCGGCTCTTCTAAGCGATATTAGCGCCTGGGCGCTTGCGGCATTGGTTTTTATAAGCGGCATTCTGCTTCTGACCTCTTCGGCCACGCCGGGCAGCTGGCACCGGATGCATCTGCTTGAGCAATATGTGACGCCGTTTACAATGAAAGGCTCGCACCAGTTGGCCGTATTGTTTGGCCTGCTGATGCTGATGGTATCGGAAAGCTTGCGGTTCCGGGTCAAACGGGCTTATTACGCCGCGTTGTTCCTGCTTGTCGGCGGCACGGCGTCGCTTGTATTAAAGGGCTTTGAATTTGAAGAAGCAGTATTTCTTCTGTTTGTATTGCTGCTGCTCTGGTTGTCCAAAGACCGGTTTAACCGCAAAGAAGCGCCTTTCTCGTTAAGCCGGACGTTCATTTGGGCTGCCGTATCGCTTATTGTCATTGCCTTGTACCTGTCGCTTGGCTTGTCTACCAATGAGCTTCCGCCGGAGCTGAGCAAGTTTCATGCCCATTGGTACGCCCGGTATACACTGAAGGATGGGGAGCTGCAGCGGGAAGCGGTAGTGGCGCTTGCGGTCACTTGGGGACTGTTGTCCGTCCGCCGTTTATTTCTGCCCAGCCTTCCGCCTGCGCCGCTCCCGGATCAGCGGGATATGGCGAAGCTGGAGCAGCTGCTTACGCAGTATAACGGCAACTTCCTGACCCATCTGCTGTTTATCGGGGACAAAAGTTTCATGTGGGCGCCGGACGGGAACGCGGTGCTTGCTTACGGCCGGTACCGCAAAACGCTGGTGGCGCTGGGCGATCCGATTGGCGATCCCGATTCCATCCGGCTGCTCATCCGCGAGTTCCGCGATTATGCCGACCGCTATGCGGCAACGGCTGCTTTTTATCAGGTGCGGGCCGAATATTTGCCGCTGTATCACGAATTCGGCTACCGCTTCTTCAAGCTGGGGGAAGAGGCGGTAGTGCCGCTCGCAAGATTTCATTTGACCGGCCGCCGCAAAGCCGATTTGCGCGCTGCCTGCAACAAATTTGAACGGAACGGCTATACGTTCGGAATGATTCGTCCGCCTTTTGCGCCCGTGCTGCTGTCCGAACTGAAGGACGTATCGGATGAATGGCTTGGCGGCCGTAAGGAAAAAGGCTTTACGCTCGGCACCTTTAAAGAGTCGTATTTGGAGCTGGCGCCTATCGCCGTCCTGCGGGATAACGAGGGAAGGGTTGCCGCTTTCGCCAGCCTCATGCCTGTATACGATAAAGGCGTATCCGTACAAATTGACCTGATGAGGCACCGCAAAGGGCTAAACGGCGTTATGGATGTGCTGTTTGTCCATTTGCTGGAGTGGGCCAAGGCGGAAGGATACGAGACGTTTAATCTCGGTATGGCGCCGCTTGCCAGCGTCGGGGAGTCCAGCTACTCCTACCGCGGGGAAAGACTGGCAAGGTGGGTATTTCTGAAGGGCAACCAGTTTTACGGCTTTCAAGGCATCCGCCGGTTTAAGGAAAAGTTCGATCCTGAATGGGAGCCGCGTTATTTGGCTTTTCCGCAAAACAGCCTGTTCCTGAAGCTGATCATGCAAATTACGAGGATGATATCCAAAGGAGAGCCGCGGCGGTAGCCTGCGGAGCAATTTTATAAATGACAGCCGGTCCGCTCTCGCGCTGCAAGAAGTGAAAGTGGTAAAATAAGTCCATTACTGTCCACATTGAAGGGAGCAACCTGATTTGAGCAAATATTGGAGCCCGCTGGCTGCGTCGCTTGTCCCTTATGTTCCGGGAGAGCAGCCCAAAAATAAAAAGTTTATAAAGCTGAACACCAATGAAAACCCGTATCCGCCTTCCCCGAAGGCGCTGGAGGCGATCCGGGAAGCGGCAAACGGCGACTTGCGCCTGTATCCCGATCCGACCTGCGACGCGCTGATCCGGAAAATCGCGGACTATTACGGGGTCCGTCCGGAGCAGGTGTTCGTCGGCAACGGTTCGGATGAAGTGCTGGCGTTTTCGTTTGCCGCATTTTTTAATCCGGCGGAGCCGATTTTGTTCCCGGATGTGACATACAGCTTTTATAAAGTGTATGCGGAGTTTTTTGGCTTGAAGGCCGAGCTTATTCCGCTGAACGAGCGGTTTGAGGTGCCGTTCGAGCAGTTCGAACGCCAGAATGGCGGCATCGTATTGCCGAACCCGAATGCGCCGACGGCCATACTTGCCCCGCTGGATGCGTTCCGGGGGCTGCTTGCCCGCAATCCGGACCATGTGGTGCTGATTGACGAGGCTTATATTGATTTTGGCGGGGAATCCGCCGTGAAGCTTGTTCATGAATATCCGAATGCGCTTGTAGTGCAGACGTTATCGAAATCGCGTTCGCTGGCCGGTATGCGGGTAGGTTTTGCCGTCGGCAGCGAAGAGCTGATCGAAGGGCTGAACCGGGTAAAAAACTCGTTTAACTCCTACACGCTGGACCGCCCCGCTCTTGCCGCGGCGATTGCTTCTTTTGAGGATGAGGCCTATTTCCGCCAGACGGTTGAGCGCGTCATGCTGACCCGTGAAGCCGTTACGGACAAGCTGCGCCAGATGGGCTTCCATGCAGCGGATTCCGGCGCAAACTTCGTATTTATTACGCATCCGAAGGTAGCTGCCAAAAAGCTGCTTGATTCGCTGCGCGAGCAGGGCATTCTGGTCCGTTACTTCAATCAGCCGCGCATCAGCAACCATCTGCGGGTTACGATCGGCACGGATGAGGAGATGGATGCTTTTATTGCGGCTTTACAAACGATTCTTGCCGCAGAAGGCTGCTGAACCGATGAATGAATATGCCGGATAAAACCGCTTATTACCGTGCCACGAAACGGGTGCTGCTGCTTGCGGCGATTTGCGCGCTGGGCAGTGGCGCCTTGCTGAAGGGGGCGCAGTGGAGCACGCTTATATTGGATGAAAGCCGGACGATTGCCTGCCTACTGCTGCTTGCGTACGCGGTGCCGGTCGCACGGCTGTTTCGCGGACAGTATTGGTATTTCGCATTGTTTATACCGCTGCTGTGGCTGCCCCTGCTGGTGCTGGCGAGCGCGCTTGCGTTAGCATTGCCGCCGGCGGGCCAATCGGACGGCCTCGCCGAAGGCGTGCTGCTGGTTTATATTTCCGTATTAAACGCGTTTAGCGTAGCCGGAGCGGTTGTGCTTGGACTGGCCGCCAGGGCGGCGATCGCCGCTGCCCGTACGGCAGAACGGATGCGCACGCGGCGGAAGGACGGCTGACAAACGGAGCATTTTTTTGTAGTCATCAATGTAGTGACAAAACCTGGGGGCGAACGGGCTTATGTTTTTAAAAAAAAGCACCGTCAAAAAGAACGGCAAAATCTATAACTATTATCATATTGCAGCCTCTTACCGGGATGAAGCGGGGCGCAGCCGCCACCGCATCATCGAGCATTTGGGCGCGCTCAGCGATGAAGAAGCCGAAGAGCGGCGCAAAGCGATTAAGGAGCTGCAGCAGAAGCAGGCTGCTGCAGGCAGCCGCGAAACCGCAGGCAGCGGAAACCCGGCGCCGCTGGATGGCTCCCGCATGTTCAGCGCCGCTTTTCCGGTATTGATCGGGATGGAGCGGCTTGTGTACGAGCCGTCTTTCCCTGCGGAATGGAATGTGCCCCATTCGGACATGCTGCTGTTTACGGCAAGCGGCACTTGCACGGCCTATAAATCGGGGCGCAAATGGGTGCTGGACGAAAACACCGTTTTGTTTTGTCCGGCGGGCGAAGGGTTTCATTTGGCTGGCGGCGGCGCCGGACAGGCGGTGTTATACCGGGCCGGCTTCGAGCTGGCTGAACGGCAGGCGGACGGCTCGCTGATCCGAAAAAACATGGAGCGGCTTCCGTTTGGCGGCATTCGCCCGCTGCAGCCGCAACGTGTCAGCCGCAGTCTGGAGCAGCTGTTCCATACGCCTGCGGGCCTAGATGCGCTTGGCGGGCTGCATGCGCAAATGCTGTTCTACGAGCTGATCAGCTCCGTATTTATGCTGGAGAAGCCGGCCTCCCAGGCTGGCAAAGGAACGGTAATCGAGCGTGCGGCCGCATATATCAGCACGTATTACCGGGATGACCTGACACGCGAGCAGCTGGCGGAAACGTACGGGGTGAGCCCGGAGCACTTTTCCCGCATGTTCAAGAAGGAGACGGGCGTCAGCTTTACCGACTATTTGACCGATGTCCGAATGGAGGAGGCGCGCCGTCTCCTGCAGCTGTCCGGCGCGAGCATCAAATCGGTAGCCGAACAAGTCGGTTTTCGCAGCGAATATTATTTCAGCCGCAAATTTAAGCAGCGGGAAGGCATGACGCCTTCCGAATTTATAGCCAAACCAAAGGCTTATGCAACGCTGGCCCCATATTTCACCTCCTTGCTGATGTGGCTGGAGGCGATGCCGCGTTACGGCGAAATCAAGGATTGGATGCGGGAATATTATGCCGGGCGGCAAGGCTTTGAACAGTTTGAGCCGATTGTGTGGGGGAACGAGGACAGCGAGCGTAAGCTGGCGGACGAACGCCCGGATCTGGTTATCTGTTACGCCGATGCGGTCAAGCTGGACAAGCTGTATGAGCTGGCGCCCGTATTGGCAGTGGATCTGGATGCATTGACGTGGCAAGAGCAGCTGCGCCTGGTCGCGAGGGCGGCCGGCAAGGAGCCGGAAGCGGAGGCTTGGCTTGCCGATTTCATGGACCGGTGCTGCGCCGCGCAAAGCCGGCTGTCTGCGGTTATCCGCCCGGGCGAGACGGTGGCGGTGTACAAAATCGTGTCCGACGAGCTGTACGTCTACGGCAAATTACGGAGTATGGGCGGGCCGCTTGTATATGACTGCCTGCAGTTGGAACCGCCGCCTTTTGTCCGCAGCCGGATCATCGGGCAAGGGCTGCTGAACGAGCAGGTGCAGCCGGCATTGCTGCATCAAGTGGACGCCGACCATATATTGCTGCTGCATTATCCGTCACGCCTGTTTGAAGATAAGGAGCCGCTGCTGGAATCGCCGTTCTGGAAGGAGCAGAAGGCAGTTCGGGCCGGCCAAGTCTATGAGCTGGACAACGACTTGTTTTATTCCTATGATCCGCTGTCGTTGGAGAAGCAGCTTGTCTATCTGGAGAAGAAGCTTTTGTCATAATCGTACGAAATAATGGTCATTTCTGTGCATGGACGGAAGATCAGCCGTAACGTTATTCTACTCATTGATAATGATTATCAGTATTAGAGGAGGGTATCCATGCTTCAAAAACGTTTTACGATTATAGGGGTTATTCTGGTCATGATGCTTGTCCTTGCGGCTTGCGGCGGGAACGGCAATCACCCGGATTCATCCGGCACCGCTGCGAGCCCTTCTCCTGAGGCTCCGGCCGCTTCGCCTTCGGCTTCTCCTGAAGCTTCGGCAAGCGCCGACGCCGATACGCTGACGGTCCATACCGATAAAGGCGATGTTGTCATTCCCGCGCATCCGAAACGGGTAGCGGCGGCGTATTACCACGGCACGCTGCTGGCGCTTGGCATTCATCCGGTCGGCGCCAACAAGGAATGGTGGATGGGCAGCCCGTTCCTGAAGGAGCAGGAAGCTGACATTGCGGATATCGGCGCTCCGGTAGATGTAGAGAAAGTAACGGCGCTTGATCCGGATTTGATCGTCATAAACGATTTTGCGCTCGAAAATTATGATCAGCTGTCCAAAATTGCTCCAACCGTATATATTCCGTACGGCTCCACCAAAAACGTAAAAGAAGAAGTGAAGCAGTTCGGCGACCTGTTCGGCAAACAGGCCGAAGCGGACCAGTGGCTGGCGGATTACGAGCACAAAGCGCAGGAAGGCCGCGATAAAATTAAAGATGTGGTGAAACCGGGCTCAACCGCTGTTATTTTGAACGTGCGCGGCAAAGTGCTGTCCGTGCTGGGCAATAACTACGGCCGCGGCGGCTTCCCGATCTATGATGCGCTGCAGTTCAAAGCGACAGCTCCGGTTCAAGAGGTCATTGACAGCAAAGAGCAAATTAAAGAAATATCGCTGGAGGCGCTCCCGCAATACGCCGACGCCGACTATATTTTCTTATGCATCAATGATGACCCGGACCAAAGCATGGCGTCAGAGCTGAGAAAAAGCAAAATCTGGTCGAACCTCCCGGCTGTGAAAAACAACCATGTGTACGAGCTGGATTATAAAACATACCTGTATTACGATCCGGTATCCATTAGCGGTCAAATCGGTACGATTGCCGATCTGGTGGCCAAAGGCGGCCAATAAGCAAAGTGAATAACCGCACCATACAAGGCCTCTCTGCTTAGGCAGAGGGGCCTTGTTTTTTTGCTTTACTTGCGGCAGCAGAGGGGCCTGCCGCCAGAGGGCATGCTGTATAGGACAAGAAAACGCGGCCTGCAGCTGTTGAAGCAGCAGTGCGCATATTGACTAACTAACGTTCGTTAGGTAAAATGGCTAAAATGAAAGAGGAGGTGCGCCGGTGAACGTTCACAAACCATCAACCGCGGACCGCATTAAGGAAGCCGCGTTAAACCTGTTTCTGGATTCCGGCTACGACGGCACGTCGCTGTCGGACATTGCGAAAGCGGTTGGCATCAAAACGCCGTCCCTTTATGCCCATTTTGAATCGAAAGCACAGCTGTTTTTGCAGCTGTTCCATGATGTAATTGCCGAAGATTTGAACAAATTCAGGCGTTTGTATGAAAGCATGCAAGGGGAGCCGGCTTTGCAGCAGTTTCGAAGGATGTTTGACTTTTACGTCGACAACAACGCGCAGTCGGTAGGGCAAACCTTTTTGCGGCAGACGTTTCTGCTGCCTCCAAGGCATTTGCGCGAGCAGCTCAAAAAAGATTTTCTGCAATATGAGCAGGAGTCGACGGAATTGATAGTATCCGTATACAGGCAAGGGCTGGAACGAGGGGTGTTCCGGCTGACCGATGAGGAGCAAATGATTGCGACGCTATATGCTTGCTCCGACGGTCTGCTGGTAGAGCGGCAAATTTATGACCGCGAGTTGTTTAACAGCCGCAAGGAACAAGCATGGCAATCGCTGCTTTTTCTTCTGACAACAGATTTGACGAAAGGACAAGAAGCGTAATGGCATGGATATATTTAGTGTTGGCAGGCGTGCTGGAGGTCGGCTGGACCTTCGGCTTGAAATATTCGGAAGGCTTCACGCAGCTCGTTCCCAGCATCATAACGGTTGTGCTGCTGGCCGCAAGCTTTATTTTGTTTGCAAGGTCGATGAAAGTGCTTGAAATCGGCGTTGCTTATGCGATGTTTACCGGCATGGGGACGGTCGGCACTGTTATTGCCGGCATTCTAGTGCTGAAAGAGCCGGCGGATTTTTGGCGGCTGTTTTTTATTGCCCTATTGGTCATCGGCATCATCGGGCTGAAGCTCGTTTCGAAGGAAAAAACGGCGGAGGAAGCGAAGCCGCCAGTAATGGAAAAGGAAGGGGCGTAAACGATGGAGTGGCTGTTTCTGATGATATCGGGGCTGGGCGAGGTCGGAGGCGTGACGTCCATGAAGCTGTCGGACGGCTTCCGCCGCTGGAAGGGGACGGTTGGTTCCATTGTGTTTGGCTTTATCAGCTTCTTCTTCTTGTCCCAGGCAATCAAGGAAATTCCGGTCAGCACCGCGTACGGAATATGGACGGGAATCGGCTCAATCGGCAGCGTGCTGCTGGGCATGGTGTTTTTTAAAGAGTCGAGGGATTGGCGGAAGCTGATATTTGTAGGGCTTATTATCGTTGGAGTCATCGGCCTAAAGCTCGTTGGCGGGGAATAACGGTTCCGCTGCTACAAGAAAATGAAAAAAGCGGTATCCGAGGACATCTTAAAAATGTTCTGCGGATACCGCTTTTTTTCGTACCTCCTTATGCCGGCAGCCGCGGACGATGCTTCACATCCGCCGTTGCCGCTGTTGTTCGTAACCGTCCGTAAGGCCGCTTGGTTGTTCAGCGGCTTTCCGCCACAGACTGGGCCGATCTGCGCGCATGGCGCTGCAGCTCGGCATAGTAGCCGTCCAGCTGAACAAGCGACTGGTGTGTGCCTTCCTCCGCAATGAGGCCGTCCTTCATCACGATGATGCGGTCGGCGTTTTGAATCGTGGAGAGGCGGTGGGCGATGACCAGCGTGGTCCGCCCTTGTGAAACAAGGCTGAGCGCTTCCTGGATCAGCTTTTCCGTATGCGAGTCGAGATGCGCGGTCGCTTCGTCCAAAATTAATATTTTGGGCTGGAAAATAAGAATACGCGCGAATGAAATCAGCTGCCGTTCGCCGGATGACAGCCCCGAGCCCCGTTCGGACAACCGGGCGTCGTAGCCGCTTTTGAGCCGCTGAATCATCGGGTGGGCGCCAACGAGCTTGCAGGCGCGGATTACCTCTTCACGCGATATGTCGTCGCGGAACAGGCGGACATTGTCAACGATCGTGCCGGAATACAGGAACGGCTCCTGCTGGACTAACCCGACGATGCGGTGCAGCGAATCGAGCGGCAGCCTGCGGATGTCAATTCCGTCGATTTGGACGCTGCCTTTGTTCACATCGTAGAAGCGGGTCAGCAGATTCACGAGCGAGCTTTTGCCTGCGCCGGTCGTGCCGACGATGCCTACGAATTCGCCCGGCTTAATATGCAGATCGAGGCCGTGCAGCACTTCTTGGTCGTCCACATAAGAGAAGCGGATATGATTGAAATCAACTTGCCCTTTAACCGTTTCGGCAGGCAGCTCTTTGGTTTCTTTCGGCAGCGGGTCCTGCACCTCCGGCACAATGGAGAAGATGCGCCACAGCCGGTCCATCGATACGAGGGTAGATTGCAGCGTATTCCACTGCTGCGTAATTTGGTTGATCGGCTGGAAGAACAGCCGGATATAGTTAATGAAGGCGTACAATACGCCAAAATCCATTTTTTTGCCCAGCACGGCGATCCCGCCGATCCATACGATGAGCGAAACCGACACGTTGCCGAGCACATCAAAGGAACGGTTGAAAAACACGTTTGTCTGCACTTCGCGTATGTTGGCCTTCAAGTAGACATCGTTTTTTTCGTTGAACTGGCGTGTCTGTTCCTTCTCCTGATGGAACGCTTGCGTGAGGCTCATGCCAGCCAGATTCTCGGCTACAAAAGCGATCATGCGCGACCACTGGCTGCGCGCGCGCTGGTAAGTGGTGCGCAGCAGCTTGCGGAACGCGATCGAAATCGCGAATATAACCGGGAACAGCAGCATGCAATAGGAAGCAAGCTCTACATCAAGCGAAAACATAAAGCAGACGACCATTATCAGCATCAGTCCGTCGCGGACGAGGCTGACGACAACCTGGGTGAAAAAAGAGTTGATCGTTTCCGTATCGCTGGACTCGTTCGTAACAAGGCTGCCGATCGGGTGCCGGTCGAAAAACGACATCGACTGCCCGGATATGTGGCGGAACAAGTCGTTGCGCAGCCGCGCGACGATGCTTTGGCCGGCCCGCTGCAGCAGGTTGGTTTGAATATAGGAAAACACAAAGCTTACGATAGCGAGCAGCAGAAAAAATAACCCGATGGAAACAAGCTTCCGGTACCCTTCGGCGCCTTCCAGCACGTTATCGTCGATCGCGATTTTAATGAGATACGGCTGAAGCAGGTCGGCCGAGATCGCGAAAAAGGAGCATAAAAAGACGGCCAGAAACGTACGCTTATGCGGCTTGGCATAAGACAAAAGCGTTTGGAACGCCTGGCCGCGGCCCGCTTGCGCGGTTTCCGGGCTTCCGGTTTCCGCTGCTTCCTGCTCCGCTGTGCGGCTTCCGTTCTTAGAATCCTTCAACCTGGTCACCTTCTTCCTGAATCGCATACAGCGACGCGTAATAGCCGCCCATTCCGAGCAGTTCGTCGTGCGTGCCGCGTTCGATAATCCGCCCTTTGTCCAGCACGATAATTTCGTCGGCGTGGCGTACCGCGCTTATGCGGTGGGCGATAACGATATTGGTTTTGCCTTCCCTTGCTTTCCGAAGGTTGGCCAGAATGTTGGACTCCGTAACGGTATCGACGGCGCTTACACTGTCATCCAAAATAAGAATCGGTGCCCGCTTGACGAATCCGCGCGCCAGGCTGGTGCGCTGGCGCTGCCCGCCGGACAGCGTCAGTCCGCGTTCGCCAAGCTTCGTCTGGAACTGTTCGGGGAAACCGCTGATGCTGGCGTAAATTTCCGCCAGCCTGGATGCTTCTTCGACTTCGGCATCATCCGTTTCGCGGTTAAAGAAAGCGATATTGTCCCGGATGGTCGTGCTGAACAGGAAACCGTCCTGCGGGACATAAGCGATTTCTTGCCGCAAGCTTTCAAGCGTCAGCTCGCGGATATCGGTTTGGCCGATGCGGACCGTCCCTTCCGGCGGATCATAGACCCGCAGAAGCAGTTTGACCAACGTCGTTTTGCCGCTGCCCGTTCTGCCGACAATGCCCAGCGTACGGCCGGCCGGAAGCTCAATATCAATGTCATGCAGCACTTCATGGTCGGTTTCGGGATAGGCGAACGACAGCCCTTTAATGCTAAGGCTCGCCGATTTCGCCGGTGGAAGCGATACGGCGGCTTCAGCTTCTACAATGTCAGGCTGCACTTCCAGCAGCCGGTTCAGCCGTTCCAGCGAAGCGCGGGAACGCTGGATAAGGTTGATATAGTTGCCAATTTGCTGCAGCGGGTTAATGATCATGCGCAAGTAAAGCGTTAATGCAACAAAGCTCCCGAGCGACAGCTCATGATGAATGACGAGGTATCCCCCGTATATGATGGCGATCACAAGCGACAAGCCGCCGGTAAACGGCAAAGCGTTCTGAAACAGCGAAGAGGAACGGACAAGCTTCAGCTGGTTCGTTTTAATCCGTTCAACGGTTTCGCCAAACCGGCCCCGTGCAATTTCCTCGGTCGCAAAAGTTTTGGTGACGCGGATGCCGCCGAACTGCTCTTCGGCCGAAGCGGTCATGCCGGCCAGCGCCTCCTGTACCGCGGCGGACTTGCTCCGGATGCGCGGCCCGAAGTAAACGACAAGCACCGGAATGGCAAGCAGCGGCACAATGCATACGCCGATGAGGTAAAGCGGGATGTTGCTGAGCGACATCATGACAATAACCGATACGAGCAGCACCGAAGCGTTGGACATCTGGTTCAGTCCGTTGGCGATCGCCTCACGGACGGCCGACACATCGTTCATGAAATAGCTGAGCAGCCGCCCTCCGCCGTTCTTGGAGAAGAAATGTTCGCTTAGTCCGGTAAAATGGACGAACAAACGCCCCGCACCCGGTGCTCAAACATGCGGCCAAGCCGGTGGTTAATAATTTGCCCGAGGCCAAACAGGACGCCGTAGCCAATGCCGATGGCCAGCAGCAACAGGCTGGAGTGCCGAATCGAGTCTGCGGTCAAGCCGTTTTGCTGCAAGTCATCGGTAAAATCCCCGAGCACTTTCGGGTACAGCGAGTTGACAAAGTTTCCCGCCCCGACAAGGGCTACGCCTAGCAGGTACAGCGGGAGGTGCTTTCGCAGATGCGAAAGCAAGATGGTACTGCCTTTCAATGCGGTCACATCCTTTTTCAGCAGTGTTGTCGCCGCTGCCCGGAACGCTGTCCGGCCATTCCGCAACAAACGGCAAAAGCAGCCGTCGCACGCTGCCAGCGGCGAAAACTGCTTTGATTTGGTAAAGCGGTCGTTCGAATTTTCATCCAAATTATATCATATTGAACCGGAAGCGGGGATATTTTTAAGCGCTTACTTATCATGTCCAAAAAAATAAACCCGTGCCTGAAGAACATGTGTTCTTCGTGCAGCGGGTCAAGTGGCGCATTATATGTTAATGTTCTTTGTCGAATTGCTCCAGCAGCTCTCTTGCTTGCTGCTCTTGTTTTTGCAGCACATGCAGCCGTTTCAGGTTATTGCCTTCGTCTGTAATTTTTACTTTTAAGCCTTGTGCCTTTAAAGCTGCCTCCAGCCGGTCGATCAATTCCGCCCGAGATCCTCCTTCAGTCCGCAGTGCCGTCCATTTGCTGAAAAGTCCCATTCGCGACACCCTCCAATAATTCCATAATTGGTTTCCCGCTTTAATGTATTCGTATATATGCCATCCTCATGACAGGTTTTACAACTTCTCTATGAATTTCTCGTGAAAAATGGCGCGAGGCGGTTTGTGAAGGGCAAAAGCTAATGATAAACTGATGCAGTCAGGTGAAATTTTCCGCAGAACAGGAGTGATGAGCTTGTCTAACGTACAACATATCGGTGATACGGTTAAATTGCACAACGGCGTACGGATGCCGTGGGTGGGCCTTGGCGTTTATAAAACGCAGGAGGGCGAGCAGGTGGAGCAGGCGGTGCTGGATGCCATCGAAGCCGGATACCGTTCCATTGATACGGCCAAACTTTACAATAATGAAGAAGGCGTAGGCCGTGCCATCGCGCAAAGCGGAGTGAAACGGGACGAGCTGTTCGTCACCACCAAAGTGTGGAACACGGATCAAGGCTACGAGGAGACGCTGCGTGCGTTTGAAGCGAGCCGCAAACGGCTGAGCCTGGACGTTATCGACCTGTACTTGGTGCATTGGCCGGTTACGGGCAAGTACAAGCAGACATATAAGGCGCTGGAGAAACTGTACAAGGACGGTTACGTCCGGGCGATCGGCGTCAGCAACTTCCTGCAGCCTCATTTGGAGGACTTGCTTGCGGAAGCGGAGATCAAGCCGATGGTCAATCAGGTGGAATACCATCCGCTGCTGACGCAGCCGCATCTGCACGGCTTCTGCCGGGATAACGGCATTCAGCTGGAAGCGTGGAGCCCGCTTATGCAGGGCAATCTCGATTTGCCGCTGCTGACGGAGCTTTCCGATAAATACGGCAAAACGCCGGCCCAAATTGTGCTGCGCTGGGATCTTCAGAACGGGGTCGTGACGATTCCAAAGTCGGTACGCAAGGAACGGATTCACGAAAACGCGAATTTGTTTGATTTTGAGCTTTCTGAAGCGGATATGGCGGCATTAAACGGCCTGGACGAGAACAAGCGGTTTGGCCCGGACCCGATGACCTTCGTATAGCAGGCTGGGCGGCAAGGCATACTACAAAAAGGGCAGCCCCGGCTATTGACAGCCGTAACTGTAACTGTTAATATTACAGTACAAAGCAGGGGGGCCGTTCACATTGAACAGCGAATTTACAATTGCCGTCCATAGTCTTGTTTATTTGGCTTATTTGCCGGAACGAATGGCAAGCAGCGACATGATTGCAGATAATGTAGGAACACATTCCGCACGCGTTCGCAAAGTGCTCAGCGGCTTGCGCAAAGCAGGATTCGTGGATACGCGCGAAGGTGCAGGCGGGGGATACCGCCTTACCATTGATCCAAACACCGTTACACTGGGCGATATTTACCGGGTCATGGCTCAAGGCTCTTTGATGCCGAGCTGGTGCTCCGGCGATCCGTCGATGGATTGCGTGGTTGGTTCGAATATGAAGGAAGTTATGTTTGGCATCTTCTGCAAAGCAGAGAAGCAGCTGGAAGACCATTTTAGCGGCATTACCGTTCAAGACGTGCTCGGGCAAATCCAGGCTTGTGATTGCGATTCATAAATAGTGGTGAGACGGGTAATCCCTTATCATACAACTCTAATGGAGAGGATGATTACACATGGCAGTAGCATTGACGAAAGACAACTTTAATCAAACCGTCGAAAGCGGCGTGTCTCTTGTAGATTTCTGGGCGCCTTGGTGCGGACCTTGCAAAATGCAGCTCCCGATCGTGGAAGAGCTTGCAACGGAACTGGAGGGCCAAGCAACGATCGCGAAAATCAACGTCGACGAGCAGCCTGAACTGGCTTCCCAATTTGGCGTAATGAGCATTCCTACGCTGATCCTGTTCAAAGACGGCCAACCGGTCGACAAAATGGTAGGCGTTCAAAGCAAAGACTCCCTGAAAGCCAAAATTTCGAACCAACTGTAAGGTCGGCTGGTTTGAAATGAACAGCGGCCCGTCGAATGACGGGCCGCTGTTTTTGTGCGTATGGCGTATGGCTTTGTATCCGTAATGGCTGCATGGCGGACATTAGTCGGTTTTTTTCTTATGATTTGAAAAAGGAACGGCCGACTTCGCATTCTCAATCGTATCGTTTACAAACGCCATATCCTGATTTTTTGCTTTCGTATGTGTAGAGCCTTTGTAATTGCCTTTATGGCTTTTATTTTCCACCGTTACGCTCACCTCCCTCGCTCCCCGTAGTATGTCCCGCAGGGGCGAGGGCATGCGCATACATGCGCAGGAGCGCCTGAGCCAATCGTCGATACGGCGGACGGTACTGTGGGGTGAGGGGGCATGCGCGTATATGCGCAGGAGCGTGCTGGCGTTCACGGTGTGTGAGCGCTCCGCTCTAACGCCTGCTTACAGCAGACCCGACTTTTTCACTTCTGCGTAGAACTGCTCGAATTGCGGGATGTTCAGCTGCTGCGCCGCATCCGACAGCGCTTCGGCCGGATTCGGGTGCACTTCGACCATCACGCCGTCAGCCCCGGCGGCAAGCGCCGCTTTGGCACATGGCGCCATAATTTCTTTGCGCCCGGTCGAATGCGTGACATCGACCAGCACCGGCAGGTGGCTTTCCTGCTTCAGAATCGGCACCGCCGAAATATCGAGCGTATTGCGTGTCGCTTTTTCGTACGTGCGGATGCCGCGCTCGATGAGCATCACCTGGCTGTTGCCGCGGGAGACGATATATTCGGCTGCATGCAAAAATTCGTCAATGGTTGCCGCAAGGCCGCGTTTCAGCAATACCGGCTTATTCACAGCGCCGGCCGCCTTCAGCAGCTCGAAGTTTTGCATATTGCGCGCGCCGATCTGGATGACGTCGATGTATTGGCAGGCCAGCTCGATATGGGACGGGTCCACGATTTCGCTGATCGTCTGCAGGCCGAATTCGGACGCCACTTCTTTCAAAATTTTCAGCCCTTCGATGCCAAGGCCCTGGAATTCATACGGCGAAGTACGCGGCTTGAACGCGCCGCCGCGCATAACGGTTACGCCCTGCGCTTTCAGCGCGGCGGCCACCTGCCTCACCTGCTCGTAGCTTTCCACCGAGCATGGTCCTGCCACCATAACCGGCGTTCCGCCGCCGATAACGGTGCCGGCCAGATCAATGGCGGTATCCGTCTGCTTGGCTTTGCGGCTGACGAGCAGCGTCCGCTTGGGTGCGGCCGCTTGCACATTGACCGCGGACTGGATTTGCTTCATACGGCGAAGCGCCGTTTCCTGTACGTCAGCGGCTGCGTGCGCGAGCAGCTCTGCGCGCTGCTCCAGCAGCTGCAGCAGGCTTACGTCCAGATCGGACAGCTTCAGGCTGATTTGTTCTTTTGTTGCAGTGTTCATTTCTATACACTCCTCGTTGTTTAGTTTTTCGCCGTTTAGATGCCTATCCGTCGTTCACGGCGGCAAAACGCAAAAAAGCCCACATCCGCAAGGGACGTGGAGCCGTGGTACCACCCTTATTAGAAACGGCCAATGCTACAACAGCATAAGCCATTGCAATCCGTTTCTCACTTTAAGCCTTCTTAACGCGAGGGCATGCGGGCCGCCCTACAAGATTGCCGTCTATAGCCGGCGATCGTTCAGGTTCCAGCTCGGGAATGAACTTCAGCGGAGTGTTCAGCCGGGCGCTCTCAGTCGGTGGCGCACCTTCTCTGTATAGAACGGACAGCCGCTTACTCTTTCCGTCATCGCTTTTTCGTATGAGTTAGACTGTATTTTATGCTTCACAGCCAAATATTGCAAGCCCAACTTTTTGGGATAAGGAAGGCTCTTTTCCAGCGCTGGAAAAAGGCGGGCGCTTGTCCGCTTCCAGCGGCTTCTTGCTTGTCCGGCTTTTAAAGTTGAGGGGCTTCGAGTATAATGGCAAAAGAATTGTTGAGATAAGGAGCTGTTATCCCCATGCCACTTTCCTGTGGAATCGTCGGGCTGCCGAACGTAGGCAAATCGACTTTGTTTAATGCGATTACGCAAGCAGGCGCTGAATCCGCCAACTATCCGTTTTGCACCATTGATCCAAACGTTGGTGTCGTGGAAGTGCCGGACCCGCGTCTTGATAAATTAACCGAGCTTGTTACGCCGAACCGCACGGTGCCGACGGCGTTTGAATTTGTAGATATTGCCGGCCTGGTTGCAGGCGCGAGCAAAGGCGAAGGGCTGGGCAACAAGTTTTTGGCCCATATCCGCGAAGTCGATGCGATTGTGCATGTAGTCCGCTGCTTCCAGGATGAGAACATTACGCACGTATCCGGCAAAGTTGATCCGCTGAGCGATATTCAGACGATCAACCTGGAGCTGATTTTGGCCGACATTGATTCGGTAGAGAAACGGATTGACCGCTCCCGCAAAAACATGAAGGGCGGCGACAAAAAATATGCGCAGGAAGTTGAAGTGCTGGAACGGGTCAAAGAAGCGCTGTATAACGACATGCCTGCGCGCAGCATAGAGCTGAACGATGAAGAGAAGCTGCTTATTCGCGACCTGCATTTACTGACGATCAAGCCGGTGCTTTACGCGGCGAACGTAAGCGAAGCGGAAGCAGCTGACGCGTCGAACAACCCTTATGTGAAAATGGTGCAGGAATTCGCTGCCGCTGAAAACGCGGAAGTCGTGCCGATCAGCGCCAAGGTGGAATCCGAAATCGCCGAGCTGGAAGGCGAAGACAAAGCGATGTTCCTCGAGGAGCTGGGCCTTGAGGAATCCGGCCTGAACCGCTTGATCCGCGCCGCCTACAAGCTGCTTGGCTTGTATACGTATTTTACGGCAGGCGTACAGGAAGTTCGTGCGTGGACGATCCGCAAAGGCATGAAAGCCCCTCAAGCGGCAGGCGTTATCCATACCGACTTCGAACGCGGCTTTATCCGCGCCGAGGTCGTATCCTACGATGACCTTGTAGCTGCCGGAACGATGAATGCGGCGAAGGAAAAAGGCCAGCTGCGCCTGGAAGGCAAAGAATATGTCGTGCAGGACGGCGACGTTATGCATTTCCGCTTTAACGTTTAGGATGCAGGGGGCGGGATTTTCGTTAATGGACGGAAATCCCGTTTTTTCATGAGCAAATGCGGGAAATTGCATTGAAATATAAGAGGCGGCAAGCTTCTGTGCGGCGGTCTCCGCGCAAAGCCAAAAAAAGGCTTGTTTTCAAACCGAAGGCAGGTCGAAAAAGATGTAATGCCGTGTTATAATAAAGGATAATCTTATTTTGCTAACCGAGGTGAATGACCGTGTTGGACCGTTTACAAGCGCTCGCGGATCGTTACGAAAAGCTGAGTGAGCTGTTGTGCGATCCGGATGTAGCCGCAGATCCGAAGCGGCTGCGCGAATACTCGAAAGAGCAGTCCGATCTACAGGAAGCCTACGAGGCTTATACCGAATATAAACAAGTCATGGAGCAGCTGAGTGACGCCAAAGTCATGCAAGGCGAAAAGCTTGATGATGAAATGCGTGAAATGGTAAAAATGGAAATCGAGGAGCTTTCCGCCCGCCGCGATGAGCTGGAGGAAAAAATCCGCATTTTGCTTTTGCCAAAAGATCCAAACGACGACAAGAACGTCATCGTCGAAATCCGCGGCGCAGCCGGCGGCGACGAAGCGGCTTTGTTCGCTTACGATCTGTACCGGATGTACACCCGTTTTGCCGATTCGCAAGGCTGGAAAACCGAGATTATGGAAATGAGCGAAAGCGACCTCGGCGGCTTTAAAGAGGTTATTTTCATGATTAACGGCAAAGGCGCTTACAGCAAGCTGAAGTTCGAAAGCGGCGCGCACCGCGTGCAGCGTATTCCGGCAACGGAATCCGGCGGCCGTATCCATACGTCGACTTCAACCGTTGCAGTTATGCCGGAGGTTGAAGATGTGGAAGTCGAAATTCTCGACAAGGATATCCGCGTCGATACGTTCTGCTCCAGCGGCGCCGGCGGCCAGTCCGTCAACACGACGAAGTCCGCCGTACGCGTGCTGCACGTGCCGACAGGCATTATGGCGACTTGCCAGGACGGCAAATCGCAAAATGAAAACAAAGCAAAAGCGCTTCAGGTTCTCCGCGCGCGCATCTACGACATTAAGCGCCAGGAAGAAGAAGCGAAATACGCCGGCGAACGCAAAAGCAAAGTCGGCACCGGCGACCGCAGCGAGCGGATCCGCACCTACAACTACCCGCAAAGCCGCGTAACCGACCATCGGATCGGCCTTACGCTGCATAAGCTCGACGCAGTGATGAACGGCGACATGGAAGAAATCATTTCATCGCTCACAATTGCCGAGCAAGCGGATATGCTGGAGAAGGAACTCGTTTAAGGGGGGGCGCCGCTTTATGCGGCGCGCGCCCGGAGTTTTGAATTTAGGAAGCAAAAGGAGCGCCGTGTCTGAACATGAGCGATAATAACGACGGATTTCAGTTCAAGCCGCCGTCCTCCATTCGGGAAGCCTGCATGCAGGCTTCTTCGTTTTTGGAGGGGCAGCTGGTTGAGGAGCCTCGCGCGAATGCCGAGCTGCTGCTTATGCATGTGCTGGGGATGGACCGGGCGGCGCTGCTTCGCGATTACCGCGAGCCGTTCCCGCCGGAGCGGGCTGCCGAATGGGAGCGGCTTATCCGGCGCAAGGCAGCCGGCGAGCCGGTGCAGTACATTACCGGCGAGCAATGGTTTTACGGGCGGCCGTTTCGCGTTACGCCGGCCGTCCTGATTCCGCGCCCCGAGACGGAGCTGCTCGTCGAGGCGGTGCTGGAGGCTGCTGCGGCATTATGGCCGCCGCAGCCGTCTGCGCCAAGCGCGGCGTCACTGCCGCCGGCGGGACTGGCCGGCGCTGATGCCGGCGAAGCGGCGCACCGCGCAGCGACTGACGCGCCGCCAGCAGCGCTGCCCGGCACCGACGGTGCGGCGGGGCCGGCGCATGCCGCGCCGTCCGGTGTGGTGCACGCCATCGGCGCGGACTTTGCCGCCGCAGACGGCCGTGTGACGGTGCTGGATGTTGGCGCCGGCAGCGGAGCCATCAGCGTTTCGCTTGCGGCAGAGCGGACCGATTGGCGCGTGTGCGCTTCGGACTTGTCGCCGGATGCGCTGCAGGCGGCACAGGCGAACGCGGCCGTTCATGGCGCGGAGCGGCGTATGGCTTTCGTTGAAGGGGACTTGCTTGCCCCGTTCATTTCCGGGGGTGGGTCCGGCAGCGGGGTGCTGTCGGATATGGCGGTTGATGTGCTGGTATCCAATCCGCCGTATATCCCTGCCGGCGATTTGCCGGGGCTGCAGCGCGAAGTGCGGGACTATGAGCCGCGGCTGGCGCTGGATGGCGGCCAGGACGGGCTGGACCCGTACCGCCGTATGGTGCAGCAGCTGCCATTGCTGAAGCAAATGCCGCGGATCGTCGCCTTCGAGCTGGGCATCCGCCAGGCGCAGCATGTAGCCGGTCTGCTGGAGGCGATGGGCTGCTGGAGCCAAATCCGGATCATACCGGATTACGCAGGCATTGACCGCCATGTGATGGCGGTCCGATAAACGAACAAGTTAATCATCCTTGAAACAGATGAAACAGATGGGCGGTTAGGCGGTTAGGATTCTCTCCGCCAAGCCGCCTTTTTTGCTTTCCGAGCCTGCTGTGCCCCCAGCTCCCGCTTTTGCCCTGCCTGGCTTCCCCGCATCATACCCTCCTCTAGCAATCTAGCAAAAAAATAATAGCCGCATCGTTTACGATGGTCATATGCGGGCATAATGACGGATAGAGACGTTCCGGAACGCAAGCGATGCGCACCGACGGGTGACGCGAGAGGAGCTTGTGTGAACATGATTTATACCCGTCCTTATTCCCGTTTTTATTTCCGTAAATCGTATGCTTATATCGTTTTTGCTCTTATTATGCTCGTGATGAGCTGGGAAGGTCTTAAAAATGATGCTGCCGTTATTCCTTCGTCTATTCCTGACCAAGCGATCCGCCTGCGGATCCTGGCCAATTCCGATACGCCTGTCGACCAGGCTGTGAAACGTGTTGTCCGTGATGAAGTTGTAGCCGCTATGGACGGCTGGGTTACGGAGCCTCAAACGATTGAAGAAGCCCGCCAAACGATCCGCAGCCATATGCCGGAGCTGGAGTCGATCGTGGCGGAAGTGCTGGAAAGCAGAGGATTTACGTACTCGTATCATGCCCAGCTGGGCGTCGTTCCTTTTCCAACCAAAATGTACGGCGATGAAGTATATCCGGCCGGCGATTACGAAGCGTTGTTAATTACGCTGGGCGAAGGCAAAGGGCAAAACTGGTGGTGCGTGCTGTTCCCGCCGTTATGTTTCATAGATGCGGTAACAGGCGAAGCGTCCGCTTCCGAAGCGGCGGCAACGCCTGCCGAAGATGCACAAGCTTCCCAGGCCGCTGCAGACAAGCCGTCTGCGGATGCGAAAAGTTCCAAGACCGACAGCGCCCAAACGGCTGGCAGCGTTAAGGCTGCTGATCAAGCGGGCGCCGGCCATGACGCCGCCAAGAATGCCGCAGCCGGACAAGGGGCTGAAGCGCCGCATGTGAAATTTTTTCTGGTCGAACTGATCGAGAAGCTGATTCACTGGTTAAAAGCGCTGTTTGCTTAATAGGGGCCGTCGGCGGTTTTGCCGGAAGCCTGGCATGGCATGGGTATGTTATAATAGATGCACCATATATGAAGAAGCTGAGGCATAGATGAAGAACAAAACGAAACGAACCAAAGTATGGCCGGTTACGCTGCCCGCAGACGTCCGGCAGCTGCAAGAAGCCGCCGATCTGCTCCGCAGCGGCGGCCTTGTCGCATTTCCGACGGAGACGGTATACGGGCTTGGAGCCGATGCCCGGAATACAGAGGCGATCCGGCAGGTTTTTGAAGCGAAGGGGCGCCCTTCGGACAATCCGTTAATTGTGCATATCGCAGACAAAAGCCAGCTGGATGCGCTTGTGCTCCCGTATCCGGAGCTGGCAGGCCGTCTGATGGACGCATTTTGGCCGGGGCCGCTTACGTTTGTGCTGCCTGTAATTCCGGGGGCGGTATCCCCGCTTGTAACCGCGGGGCTGGATACGGTAGGCGTCCGGATGCCGGATCATCCGGCTGCGCTGGCGCTGATCCGCCAGTCCGGCTGTCCGCTGGCCGGGCCAAGCGCCAATAAGTCGGGGCGTCCCAGCCCGACGGAAGCGGGGCATGTGCTGGACGATTTGGACGGCCGGATCGGCGGCGTCGTTGACGGAGGCGCCTGCGGCGTCGGGCTGGAGTCGACGGTGATCCAAATTACGGGCGAAGATGGCGTGCGCATCCTCCGTCCGGGCGGCATTACCCCGGAGCAGCTGGAGCAGGCGGCGCCGGGCGTCCGCATTGATGCCCCGACGGCAGCCGGCGAACAAACGGAAGCGCCGCGGTCGCCGGGCATGAAGTATACGCATTATGCGCCGCACGGCGAAATGGTGATCGTCTGCGGAGAGCCGTCCGCAGTGGCCGCTTGCATCCGCAAAGAAGCCGGGCTGGCCAAAGCGCGCGGGGAAACAACGGGCGTGCTTGCATTCGCGGAGCATGCCGCCGAATATGAAGCCGATGTCGTGCTTTCCTGCGGCAGCAAGCAGGAGCTGGGGCAAGCGGCAGCCGGACTTTACGCCTCTCTGCGGCATTTTGACGAAGCGGGCATCCAGCGCATTTGGGCCGAGGGCTGCCCGGAGGAAGGGCTCGGCCTTGCGCTTATGAACCGGCTGCGCAAAGCTGCCGGAGGGCAGGTTATACGAGTATAAGCGGGGTCATGTTTGCCTCCTTGTCCGCATATGTTTGGTTATGTACGGATGTGGACATGGGGGAGATGCGCATTGAACGGTCCAGAGATGGCCGCTGGCCAGTTGTTTACTTTGCTGCTTATGGCGGCCGCACTTGGGATGGATGCTTTTTCGCTGGGCATCGGAATCGGTCTGAGAGGCATACGGCTAAAGCATATTTTGCGGCTGAGCCTTATTATTGCATTGTTCCATGTGCTGATGCCGCTGGCAGGCATCTGGATGGGAAAGCTGGTTGGCGCTTTGCTGGGTCATATTGCAAGCATGGCGGCCGGCGCGCTTCTGCTGCTGCTTGGCGGGCATATGATTTACAACTCGCTGCGGGGCGAACAGGTCAGGCCGGTGGATACGCGGACCTTATGGGGCACGCTCGTGCTGGCGCTCAGCGTCAGCGTGGATTCGTTTTCGGTCGGCATATCGCTTGGCGTTTTTGCGGCTGATGTTGCCGTAACGGTGCTTGCCTTCGGTTTTTTCGGCGGGCTGATGTCCATTATGGGCTTGATGCTCGGCCGGCGGGCCGGCCGCAACCTTGGCGAGTATGGAGAGGCTTGCGGCGGTGCAATCTTGTTATTATTCGGCATACTGTTTATGATATGAGCATCTGACGATATCCGAGTATTTCTGACTATTTCGTTCAATCACAAAGGAGGTTTACCGGCATGAAGCGCATCTTGTTCGTCTGCACAGGCAATACGTGCCGTTCTCCTATGGCCGAGGCTTTATTGCGCAAGCTGGCGCAGGAGAGAGGCGTGCCGATTGAAGTCAAATCCGCAGGGGTGTCGACGATGGACGGGCTGCCTGTATCGCGCCATGCGGCGGAGGTGCTGCGCAAGCGCCGGATTGATCATGGCGGCAAATCAAATGCGCTTGATCCGGGTGCAGTGGAGTGGGCGGATCTGGTGCTGACGATGACAGCTTCGCATAAACGCAGTTTGCTGCAATGGTTTCCCGAGGCGGTAGAAAAAACCTATACCTTAAAGGAATTCGTCCATTTGGATGAAAGCACGCTAGCCGATATTGAAAAGCTGGAGCAGCTGTATACGGAGATGCATATGAAGCAGGCATTGGGCGGCCAGCTGACAGACGAGGAACGGTCGGAGCTGCTGCTGCTGGAGCGGAAAATACCAAGCTTTGATATTGCGGATCCGTTTGGCGGGCCGCTGGAGGAATATGACCGCTGCGCGCAAGAGATTGAAGCGGCTTTGCTGAAGCTGCTGGACCGGCTGGAAAAGTAGCGCATAGGGATATTTTGTTATGCTGTTTAGGCGGCAATGGATTGATTTTCAACGGAAGTTCAGCTATGATGGAAGTGCATAAACGGATATCCGATGTGACTGGCGACGGAAGTGGGTAACCACGGTGGAGCATCGGAACATACGGCCGGTCGCCTGGGCAAAGAGCAGCACGCTGAGTTAGCGTGTCTTGCTCTTTTTTCGTCTTTTGGGCCAGAATTAGGTATACTAAAGCTGTTTGATTTTGACTGATGCAGCATGCAGTAGTACCTGGTGTGCGGTCTCGGCGGAGAAGATCCGTAACCTTCACTTGCTGCATAAAACTTCGGACGTCACAGCATGCCGTAAAGGCAGACATAAGGAGTGGAGCGAAGTGGCTACAAGTTTGATATCCCATCAGGTGGAAACGATTGTCCGCGAACTGGCTGAGGCCGGCGGCCTGAAGGCCGGACAGCTGCTGGTTATCGGCACGAGCACAAGCGAAGTAAACGGCGGACGCATCGGCACCTCCGGTTCGGGGGATGTGGCGCAGCAAATCTTTGACGGCGTTGAAGCGGCGCGGCAACGGATTGGCTTTTATCCGGTATATCAATGCTGCGAGCATTTGAACCGGGCATTGGTGCTGGAGCGGGAAGCGGCCGAACGTTACGGGCTGGAGCTGGTTTCTGCCGTTCCGGTGCCGAAAGCGGGCGGATCAATGGCTTCGTACGCTTACAGGCATTTGCCGAATGCTTGCCTGGCGGAGACGGTTCAAGCTCATGCCGGAATCGATATTGGAGACACGTTTATCGGGATGCACTTGAAAAGAGTAGCGGTTCCCGTAAGGCCTTCGATATTGGAAATCGGCAAAGCGCATGTCACGATGGCCTACACAAGGCCAAAGCTGATCGGCGGCGAGCGGGCTGTTTATAAGCTGGAAGAGCTTTCTCAAAATCCGGATCAGCCCGGCGCATGTGACTAACGCGGACTTTTCTATGGAGATGAATGCAGCAGCGAGCAGAATACGCGGATTGCTGCAGGAACAATATGCATGAAACCGGGCAAATGTCGTCCAACTACACCAACCTTTAGGAGGATTATTCAAATGGAAAACCTGAGAAACCAAGATCCGGAAGTTTTGAAAGCAATGGGGCTTGAATTGCAGCGCCAGCGCGACAACATCGAATTAATCGCATCCGAGAACATTGTCAGCGAAGCGGTTATGGAAGCGATGGGTTCCGTGCTTACGAACAAATACGCGGAAGGCTATCCAGGCAAACGCTACTACGGCGGCTGCGAGCATGTAGACATCGTGGAGAACATTGCGCGCGACCGTGCGAAAGATATTTTCGGCGCCGAGCATGCGAACGTTCAGCCTCACTCCGGCGCACAAGCCAACCTTGCGGTATACCTGGCAGCGCTGAAACCTGGCGACACGGTGCTGGGCATGAACCTGGCGCATGGCGGCCACTTGACGCACGGCAGCCCGGTTAACGCATCCGGCCTTCTTTACAACTTCGTAGCTTACGGCGTTAACGAAAACACGTTCACGATCGACTACGAAGAAGTGCGCAAAGCGGCGTTTAAACACCGCCCTCGCCTGATCGTTGCCGGCGCAAGCGCATATCCGCGCATCATTGATTTTGAAAAACTCGGCCAAATCGCTCAAGACGTAGGCGCATTGTTCATGGTCGACATGGCGCATATCGCCGGTCTGGTTGCTGCAGGCCTGCATCCGAGCCCAGTGCCGCATGCACATTTTGTTACGACAACGACGCACAAAACGCTCCGCGGTCCTCGCGGCGGCATGATCCTCTGCCGTCAGCCTTGGGCGCAAGCGATTGATAAAGCAGTATTCCCTGGCACGCAAGGCGGACCGCTGATGCATGTCATCGCGTCGAAAGCCGTTGCGTTCGGCGAAGTGCTTCAGCCTTCGTTCAAAACTTACGCGCAAAACGTGATCAACAACGCAAAAGCGCTGGCGGACGGCCTTACGGAGCAAGGCATTAACCTCGTATCCGGCGGTACGGACAATCATCTGATGCTGGTTGATCTGCGCAACCTGAACATTACGGGTAAAGATGCTGAGCATGTACTGGATTCGGTTCAAATTACAGTGAACAAAAACGCGATTCCGTTTGATACGACAAGCCCGTTCATTACAAGCGGTATCCGCATCGGCACGCCGGCTGCAACATCCCGCGGCATGGATGAAAAAGCAATGAAAACAATCGCTGAAATTATCGCCATGACATTGAAAAATCCAAAGGATGAAGCAGTGCTTGCCAAAGCGCGCGGCATGGTTAGCGATTTGACGGCACAATATCCGCTGTATCCGAAATTGAACTACTAATTTATAGCGGCTTCCGCCAAAGGGTGTCCCGCAGGTTATCTTCCGATAACTTGCGGGACACCCTTTTTGCATTCGCTTGTTTTTGTTTAATCGAGAGGAGTATAACGGGGTCTGGCAGGTAGCATAATAAGCTTGCTTCCGGCATGTTTGGTATCCGTTCTTTTTTAAGGGAACTGATGGAATAACTTTGCTCTAATAAATGAATAAAGCGGAGAAGCATAAACGCGATTAAGCGACAATAATTTACAATAGTAATGCAATAACATATTAAAACGGCAGAACATTTGATAAATAAAGCATTAAAAACAAATGAACGATTGTAAAAATTCAAAAAATACATAAATTTACACCTTACATATTGTTGCGGAATAATTAATTTCGATGGTATAGTTAGAAAAGTTTAAAATTAGTTTGCTTGTTTTTGGCAGTAAGTGGGGGGATAGTTCTATCAACGGCCGAACAGGTTTGAGTTGATTCAAATGGCATAGATGGGGGATCATTACACGCATCGGGCTTTTTGTGTAACCAAGACCAGAGTACTACTAGTGCTTCTCGGAGGAAGATGGAGCTATTACAAAAAATTTAGGAGGAAAGACATGAAATCGAAGAAGTTTGCATTTACACTTGTTTCCGTAATCTTGATTTTTTCGGTCATTGCGACTGCATGCGGATCCAAGGACAGCGGCAGCGGCGGCAGCAAAACTGAGTTTCGCATGAACATCGGCTCGGAACCGCCATCTCTTGACCCGGCGCAAGTACAAGACAATGTATCGTCTACAGTTGTAAACGGTTTGTTCGAAGGCTTGACTCGCAAAGATGCTGACGGCAAAGTAGTTCCAGGCGTAGCTGAATCCTGGGATGTGTCGGAAGACGGCCTGACTTATACGTTCCACCTTCGTGATTCCAAGTGGAGCAATGGCGATCCTGTAACCGCAGGCGACTTCGAATATGCTTGGAAACGTGCTCTTGATCCAAACCTGAAGCCGCAGCCATCGGCATATGCTTACCAGCTGTACTACTTGAAAGGCGCTGAAGATTACAACCTGAACGGCGGTTCGGTTGATAATGTCGGCGTTAAAGCTACAGACGACAAAACGCTCGTAGTTACGCTGAACGCTCCAACTCCATACTTCGACAGCCTTGTAGGCTTCTATACCTACTACCCGGTTCATCCGTCTGTAAAAGACAACGAAGCGTGGGCTGCTGATGCCAAAACAATTATCGGCAACGGTCCTTTCAAAATGGGCGACTGGCAAAAAAACAACTCGATTTCGATCGTGAAAAACGACAACTACTATGCAGCAGACGAAATCAAGTTTACAAAAGTAACGTTCTCCGAAGTGCTTGACTCCGCTACAGAGCTGAGCATGTACGAAACCGATCAGCTTGACTGGGCTGGTAAACCGGTTGGTTCCATCCCTACAGATCAACTGGAAACATTGAAACAAACACATAAAGATGAGCTGACGATTTCTCCATCGGCTAACCTGTACTACTACCTGTTCAACACAACGGTTAAACCTTTCGACAACGTGAAGATCCGTAAGGCGCTTACGCTTGCCATTAACCGTCAAGATATCGTTGACAACGTAACAAAAGAAGGACAAGTTCCGGCTTACGGCCTTGTACCTCCAGGCATTAACATCGGCGACGAAGAATACCGCTCGAAAGTTAGCGGCGACTTCTTCAAAGAAGATGTAGAAGAAGCTAAGAAATTGCTGGCTGAAGGCCTGCAAGAAGAAGGCCTCAGCAAAATGCCTACAATTAAACTGGCATATAACACAAACGATGCGCACAAAAAGATTGCAGAAGCACTGGCTGAAATGTGGCGTACGAACCTCGGAGTGGACACTTCGATCGAGAACCAAGAATGGGGCGTATTCCTCGACAACCGTAACTCTTTGAACTATGAAGTGGCACGCGGCGGTTGGGGCGCTGACTACAACGACCCTATGACGTTCATCGATCTGTTCACATCGAAGAGCGGTAACAACAACACTGGTTTTGCTAACCCTGAGTATGACGCTCTCGTTAAGAAAGCTTACAGTACAGCTGACCAAGCAGTCCGTCTTCAAGCAATGTCCGACGCTGAAAAAATCCTGATGGATGAAATGCCGATTGCTCCAGTTTACTACTACACGAACGTGTACATGGTTAAACCAGGTTTCAAAGGCATTACGATGGACTATAAAGGCGATATCGATTACAGCCGCGGCTACTACGAAGGTAAGTAATAGCGTAAGGTTGACTGGGATATATGCGGAGATTCTGCATATATCCCCTTTCTCTTTTCAGGTAAACAATTGCTCAATAATTCCATTTGAAGTAAGGAGGTGCCGTCGCGGATGACGCGTTACGTCATAAAGAAGTTTGTATTCATGTTGGTCGCATTGTTTGTACTTGCGTCAGCTACGTTTTTTCTCATGAAAGCTATTCCAGGCAATCCGTTTCAATCGGAGAAGAACGTGCCTCCTGCCATTCAGGAGAGATTGTTTGATATGTACGGCTTAAACGATCCGCTGTGGCAGCAATACTTGCATTACTTGAACAACCTGATTCATTTTGATCTTGGTATGTCCATGAAGCAAAATTATGTTACTGTAACCAGCATCATTTCTTCTGGATTCTCGTATTCTCTTCAGCTTGGCCTTGTGGCTATTATTTTCTCAGTTGCGGTAGGCGTGTTGCTTGGCATTATCGCAGCGCTTAATCATCGAAAATTTCTGGACAGCTTTACCATTTTTATAGCAGTGCTTGGTGTATCCATCCCTAACTTTGTAGTTGGCTCGTTGTTGCAGTTTATTTTCGGGGTTAAACTCCGCTGGTTCCACGTTGCAGGCTTGAACGATTGGACGGATTTTGTTATGCCGGTTATTGCCCTGGCGTTTTTGCCGATGGCTTTTATCGCCCGTTTGACACGCTCCAGCATGCTGGAGGTATTGACGGCTGACTATATTAAAACGGCACGTTCGAAAGGCCTCGCCGGCCGTGTTATTTTGGTGCGGCACGCTTTGCGTAATGCGATTATGCCGGTTGTCACGTATATAGGTCCTATGACGGCTAACATTATTACGGGTTCCGTCGTTGTCGAGCAAATTTTCGGCATTGGCGGTCTTGGCAAGTTTTTTGTCAACAGTATCACCAACCGCGACTATACGCTCATTATGGGCTTAACTTTATTTTACGCCATCATTCTGATGGTAGCGCGTTTCTTGACGGACGTCGCTTACGGTTTTATTGATCCGCGTATTAAATTGAGCAGGAAGGGGGGCTGACCATGTCGGAAAAAGCATTCCAGCCCGGCGATTTTGTCAAGCTGAATAAAGACGAGACGAAATCGGAAGTCATCGTCCGCGAAAGTATTTCCGCTTGGAAGGACGCGTGGCTCCGTCTTCGTTCCAATAAGATGGCGATGGTCAGCCTCGCGATTTTGGTTGTTATTATTTTGCTGGCGATTTTCGGCCAAATGATGACGTCTTACGATTACCGTACGAACGATCTGAAGCATACGAACATGGCGCCTAACGGCGATCACTGGTTCGGTACGGACGATCTGGGCCGCGATATGTTTGCCCGGACGTGGATGGGCGCAGGCATCTCGCTGCAGGTTGGTATTTATGCGGCGCTTGTCGACTTGTTTGTTGGTGTTATTATCGGCGGTATCATGGGTTACTATGGCGGCCGTATTGATGAAATTTTGAACCGGATTTGCGAAATTTTATATTCGATTCCTAGCTTGCTGATTGTTATTTTGCTGACGGTTGTATTCCAGCCAAGCATGGGCACGATTATTTTGGCGTTAAGTATTACCGGGTGGATCAATATGGCATGGATTGTCCGCGGGCAAATCATGCAGCTGAAAAACCAGGAGTATGTGCTCGCTTCGCGCTCTTTGGGCGCAGGCACTGGACGGATATTGTTCCGTCACCTTGTACCGAACGCAATTGGCCCGATTGTCGTAACAATTACGATGACCGTTCCGAATGCGATTTTTGCAGAGGCATTCCTGAGCTTCCTGGGTCTCGGCGTTCAATCGCCGGCCGCTTCGCTTGGTACGCTGATCAATGACGCGTTGAAAGCAATGACGGTATTCCCATGGCGGATGTGGATTCCTGCCCTTGTCATCAGCTTGACCATGCTTTGCTTCAATATCTTTGGTGACGGCTTGCGCGATGCGCTTGACCCGAAAATGAAAAAATAGGAGGTGGCAGCCCATGGAACGAATTTTGGATGTCAATGACCTTCGTGTTAACTTTAAAGTTCGCGGCGGTGTCGTACAAGCGGTCCGCGGTGTCACTTTTCATGTCAATAAAGGAGAAGCGGTCGCAATTGTCGGCGAGTCCGGCTGCGGTAAAAGTGTTACTGCGCAATCGCTGATGCGCCTTATTCCTTCTCCGCCTGCTCAAATGTCCGGAAGCATCAACTTCAAAGGGCAAGAAATTTTGAGCAAAACGGATAAACAAATGGAAGATATTCGCGGTAAAGAGATGGGCATGATTTTCCAAGACCCGATGACTTCCCTGAATCCGACGATGACGATCGGCCGTCAAATTATGGAGGGCCTGATCAAGCACCAAGGTTTGAGCAGCGAAGCTGCGAAGAAACGCGCTGTCGAAATGCTGTCCCTGGTTGGCATTCCGAACCCGGCTTCGCGCGTGAAGCAATACCCGCATGAATTTTCCGGCGGTATGCGCCAGCGCGCCATGATCGCGATTGCGCTTGCGTGCAACCCTTCGCTCCTGATTGCCGACGAACCAACGACGGCGCTGGACGTGACGATTCAGGCGCAAATTCTCGAGGTTATGAAAAACCTGCAAAAGCAGTTTGGCACCTCGATCATTTTGATTACGCATGACCTTGGCGTTGTAGCCGATATGTGCGACCGCGTTATTGTTATGTATGCAGGCAAAGTAGTAGAGACGGGCACGAAATGGGAAATTTTCAAAAACCCTCAGCATCCTTACACCAAAGGTTTGCTTCGTTCCGTACCACGTCTGGACCAAAAGAAAGACGAGCCGCTTGTGCCGATTTTCGGCACACCGCCGGATTTGATCAAACCGCCGGTTGGCTGCAGCTTCTGCGCACGCTGTGATTACGCAATGAAAGTGTGCCTGACGAACGATCCGGAGCTTGAGTCCGTAGACGGCGGATCGCATGCTGCAAGCTGCTGGTTGTCCCATCCGCTTGCGAAAGGGGTATCCGTATGAGCGAGCCATTAGTGCAGATTAATAATCTGAAGAAGTTTTTTAATCTCGGCGGCGGCAATGTGCTGCAAGCCGTTAACGATATCAGCTTTGCGATTGAAAAAGGCGAAACCGTCGGCGTCGTCGGGGAGTCCGGCTGCGGCAAATCGACAGCGGGCCGTACGATTATGCGGCTGTACGAGCCGACGGCAGGCAACGTTATTTTTGACGGCGAAGACATTTACAAGTTGAAGGGCGCTAAGCTGAAAGCATTGCGCCGCAATATGCAAATGATTTTCCAGGATCCTTACGCATCGCTGAACCCGCGGATGACAGTTACGGATATCATTGGCGAAGCGCTTGATATTCATAAGCTTGCCGGAAGCCGTTCCGAACGCAAACGCAAAGTGGAAGATCTGCTGGACCTTGTTGGCCTCAATCCGGACCATGCGACGCGTTATCCGCATGAATTCTCCGGCGGCCAGCGCCAGCGTATCGGCATCGCCCGCGCGTTAGCGGTGGATCCGAAGTTTATCGTGGCGGACGAGCCGATCTCCGCGCTCGACGTTTCGATTCAGGCGCAGGTGGTCAACCTGCTTCAGGATTTGCAGAAAAAAATGGGCCTGACGTATTTGTTTATCGCCCATGACCTGTCGATGGTCAAACACATCTCTAACCGCGTAGCGGTTATGTATCTCGGTAAAGTGGTTGAGCTTGCGGAAAGCAGCGAGCTGTACGCAAACCCTGCGCATCCTTATACGAGAGCGCTGCTGTCGGCCAATCCGATTCCGGATCCGGAAATCGAATCGACCCGCCAGCGGATCGTGCTGCAGGGCGACCTGCCAAGCCCGATCAACCCGCCGAGCGGCTGCCCGTTCCGCACACGCTGCCCAATGGCAACGGAACTGTGCGCAAAAGAAGTTCCGCCGGTTGTTGAAGTGAAAAAAGGCCATCTGTCCGCTTGCCACTACGCATCGGCTTAACGGCCGCCATGTGCCCGGGAAAGCGGCAATAGAGAAGGGGCCAAACAAGGAATGCCTTGTTTGGCCCCTTTTTTTGCGCCATCATGTTTCGGCAGAATAGGCTTTATTTTGCATAAGGCTGCGCTGAAAACGACAAACTTGGAAAACATAAACTCGGGATGCAACGCTCAGTTAACGATGATATAATATAACGGACTGTGGGCAGGGCCGTCCATTGTTGATCTAGCGCGGCCCGAGCAAATAAAGCGGTACAGGAGGAACACGCCCCATGAACAGACTGGTCATATGCGACCATCCATTAATTCAGCATAAGCTGACATTTATACGGGACAAAAATACAAATACGAAAGATTTTCGCGAATTGGTTGATGAAGTCGCTACTTTAATGGCTTACGAAATTACGCGCGAAATGCCGCTTGATACGATCAAAGTGCAAACGCCGATCATGGAAACGGACTCGAAGGTGCTGGCCGGGCGCATGCTCGGGCTTATCCCGATTTTGCGTGCGGGCCTTGGAATGGTCGAAGGCATCTTGAAGCTCATTCCGGCAGCGAAGGTAGGCCATATCGGACTCTCCCGCGATCACGACACGCTGCAGCCGGTAGAGTACTATATTAACTTGCCTACGGATGCGCAAAACCGCCAGCTGATCGTGATCGATCCGATGCTGGCGACCGGGGGTTCGGCTATTGCAGCCATTAATTCGCTTAAAAAGCGGGGCTGTGAGCAGATCAAAATGATGTGCCTCATTGCTGCGCCGGAGGGCGTCAAAGCGCTTCATGAAGCGCATCCGGAAGTGGACATCTATGTGGCTGCGCTGGATGAGCGGCTGAATGAAAAAGGATATATTATACCAGGCCTTGGCGATGCCGGAGATCGGATGTTCGGCACGAACTAGCGGGTAACAAATATCTGTTAATAGGAGTGGGATTTTTTGTCCAGACTAAAAGTAATGACGATATTCGGCACAAGGCCGGAAGCTGTGAAGATGGCTCCGCTTGTGCTCGAGCTGCAAAAGCATGATGCCGAAATTGAGTCGATCGTATGCGTAACGGCGCAGCATCGGGCGATTTTGGACCAAGTGCTTGATTTTTTTGAAATTACGCCGGATTACGACTTGAATGTTATGAAAGACCGCCAGACGCTGACGGAAACAACGGTCCGTGTACTGCAAGGGCTTGATCCGGTGCTGGCGGAAGCGAAGCCGGATATCGTGCTTGTGCACGGCGATACGCAAACGACGTTTCTGGCCAGCTATGCGGCTTTCCTGAAGCAAATTCAGGTAGGGCATGTCGAAGCCGGGCTTCGCACATGGAATAAGCTGTCGCCGTATCCGGAAGAGATGAACCGCCAGCTTGCCGGCGTGTTGTCCGATGTTCACTTTGCGCCTACGGAATGGTCGGCTAGTAACCTGCGCAAAGAAAACAAGCCGGAATCGGCGATTTATATTACAGGCAATACGGCAACGGATGTGTTCCAGTATACGGTGGATCCGCAGTTCCAGCATCCGGTTATTGACTGGGCCAAAGGCAAAAGGATGATTCTGATGACCGCACACCGCCGCGAAGCGCTGGGCGAGCCTCACCGGAATATTTTCCGTGCCGTCAAACGGATTGCTGATGAATTTGAAGATGTAGCGATTGTATACGCTGTGCATCCGAATCCGGCAGTCCGCGAGCCGGCTAACGAAATTTTGGGCGGCCATCCCCGCGTGAAGCTGATCGAGCCGCTGGATGTGTTTGAATTCCACAATTTCTATCCGCACGCTTATATGATTATGACGGATTCGGGCGGCCTGCAGGAGGAAGCTCCTTCGTTTGGCGTTCCTACGCTGGTGCTGCGGGATACGACGGAACGTCCGGAAGGGATTGAAGCCGGCACGCTTGAACTGGTCGGGACGGATGAAGACCAGGTATACAGCCGTGCGTATGCGCTGTTAACCGATACGGCTTTATATGAACGGATGAGCAAAGCCGCTAACCCGTACGGCGACGGACAAGCTTCGGTCAGAATCGTTCAGGCGCTGCTCCATCATTTTGGAAAAACGGATGTGCGCCCGGATTCGTTCACACAAAATTCATAGTTTTCAGCAGGGTTAGAGGGATGGCTGCATAATATACAGCATACAGTGGTACTGTACGGTTTACAAAACGGGAAAATCCAAGTGCCACAAGGCTTTTCGGCTTTTTGTTCACTAAATGTTCGCTGCAAAATTGATTGACAAAGGCCGCGCTATTTCGATAAAATATATGAGGATTGACAGGGGTATGAAACCATGAACAAAAAGAGCAAAAGGGACAATCCGCTGTATGCGGCCGGTTTGGTTGGGGCGCTTGGCGTTGAGGTTGTCGTCTGCATCTTTTTAGGTTACTGGATCGGATCGTTCGCCGGAAACCGTCTCGGCGGTCAGAAGGAATGGATGGTCGGAGGCATACTGGTTGGTCTGGCTGTCGGCATACTCTCTGCCATTCTTATTGTAAAGAAGGTTATGGAGGAAACCGATGGATAAACTAATGAAGACGGCAGTTCGCATTGCGCTGTGCGTGGCTGTGGCATGCCTGATTATATGGGCTGCTGTGCCGGACTTGCGAACGGTTAGTCTGGGTTTTCTGCTCGGATTGGCAGGAAGTCTAATGAATGCGTTTTTATTGAAGCGGCGCGTAGAGTTCATTGCTTTAAGAGCAGCCGGAGGCGACACGCGCAAGAGAAGGGGAATTGGCCTTAGCAGCCGCATTGCGACAGTATTGTTCGTAGCGATGATGGCCTATCGTTTCCCGGAAAAGTTTAACATGCCGGCTGCATTGATTGGCTCTGCGCTTTTACCGATTGTAATATTGGTAGCGGCGAGTATCCAGAACAAGAATTTAACTAACGGAAAGGGGTGAAATTTACAATGCATGAATTTCCCGTGTGGCAAGTGGGAGGTTTGCAAATCGACATTTCGACTTTTGTTGCGATAACGATTTCAGCGATTGTTACATTTATCATCGCGAGATTGGCGGTTCGTAATCTGTCGGTAGACAAGCCGTCCAAACTTCAGAACTTTATGGAGTGGGCAGTTGAGTTTGTTCAAAATCAGATTTCGAGTACAATGCCGATTCACCGAGTGAAGCCTTATCTTTCGTTAGGCATGACGCTGATTTTGTTCATTCTTGTTTCCAACCTGCTTGGATTGCCTTTCGGGATTGTGACGGAAACGCATCACCCGCATGAGGCGCTTGGCATCACGCAAGCGATGATTGACGATAAGGACGGCGAAGTTGAAATCGCATGGTGGAAATCGCCAACAGCCGATCTTTCGGTTACTTCCGGTCTTGCTTTAATCACGTTTGTGATTGTCCATTTCCTCGGCTTGAAGCTGAATAGAAAACATTATCTGAAGCATTACTTCCATCCGTACCCTGTTTTCTTCCCGATCAACGTGATTGAGACGCTGTCGAAGCCGGTTACGCTGGCTCTCCGGTTGTTCGCAAACATTTTTGCGGGCGAGGTGCTGATCTCGACGATTTTGATGATGGGTTGGGTCGGTACGCCGTTCCTGATCGCATGGCAAGGCTTTAGCTTGTTTGTTGGTGGGGTTCAAGCGTTCTTGTTCATGATTTTGACGATGGTGTACATTTCGCAATCGGCAATCCATGACGAAGAGCATTAACATCTTTTTTTACAGCCCGAAGCGCAGCAATGCGAAGGCGGGTATCGCTATACCATTTAAAATGACCATATTTGAGGAGGATTTTAAACAATGAGTATATTGGCAGCAGCAGTAGCAGTAGGTTTGGGCGCAATCGGCGCCGGCGTAGGTAACGGTC